>CAKTLG010000012.1 GCA_934572465.1 uncultured Oscillospiraceae bacterium | reverse complement strand
CTCTGCCAAGTGACGGTTTCTCATTTTGAGTTTACCTAACTAACAGGGCTGACCGCTTGTCGCAGCGCCTTACCATACCCATTATACCATCCGCCGCATGTTTGTCAAGCGGCGGTTTTTTTGCGCCCCGTTGCCCCGAAACGTGCAACAAACGCGCTCGCGGCGGCTAAGGGCGAAACGGCGGCGCGCCGCGCCGCACAAAACGAGAGAGAGGAGACACCCCCATGACCAACACCCCCAACTATCAGCTGCCGCAGTGGCAGCTGGACGATTTTCTCCAGATGCAGGACTTCAACGCCGCCTTTTCCGCGCTCGATACCGCGCTCAAGGCGAACGCCGACGCCGCCGCCGCGAACACGGCGAAGCTTGCCGGCGCGGGAAAGCTCTGCCGCATCAAGATCGGGACCTACACCGGCGATGGCGTCGACACGGCGAACACCACGCGCACCATCGCGTGCGAGGAGTTTTACCCCCTCGTCCTGCTGATAGCGGAGCGCTCGGCGACGGGAACGCCGCTTTTCTGCATTCGCCCCAACGACCCCGTCTACTATGCGTTCAAAAACGCGACGCTCCATTTCACGTGGAGCGACCATGCCGTGAGCTATTACTGCCGCGACAGCGGCGCGGACAAGTGCCTGAACAAAGCAAGCACGGGCTACGTCTACGCCTTCCTCGGCGTGGACGAGCTGTAAACGACAGCGGATCGCATAAAAAACCCCCGAAGCCTTGCGGCTTCGGGGGTAAAACATTATTTGAATGTTTTAGCGCTGGATTCCTCTGGAGGAATTAGTGGATGGTACCCGCGGGGTAAACGTCCATGACGACCTCAGCGGTCTGGCCAGCCTTGACGGTGACACTGGGAGTAACATAGTTGACTTCCCAAGAGCTGGCGATAGCATTGACGTTAGGCAGGATCCACGCGGCGTTGTAGGCGCCCTGATAACCAGCAGCAGTAGCCTGTTCGGTGGTGCCATAGGCGTAGACGCCCGGGGTCAGGCCCGTGCTGGTGAAGTCCTGAGTATCGCTGAGAACCGCCTTGCCGTCGAGGAAACGGTAGAAGTTGACGGTGTAGTGGATGCTGCCCTTGGTGGCAGGCGTGTTGATGTCGTCCTGAACGACCTTGAGGATGTACACGGTCTTGGCAGTCAGCTCATAGACACCAGCGTTGTCGGTGGTAGTCGCAGAGTAGTTGACAAGAACGATGCTGCCATCCAGCAGATCGGCATAGGAGCCTTCCTTCAGGGAAGCGTCGCTCGTGAAGCTGGACTTGGTGACGACGATGTACTTGGTCGCCTCAGTCACGTTGTAGTCCTTGATAGCGGTGTTGGTGCCGGAGACGGCATAGCCGTTATCGTTGTCCTTGTCGAGCACGCGGTCGGTGTAACCGGAGGTCTGGAAGCTGTTGCCGGAGATAGCAGCCTTGACGGCGGAGCGATCCCAACCGGAAACGTCAGTCCAGGAGCTCTGGCAGTGCAGATCGCAGAGGATAGGCTCAACGGACTCGATCTGGCTGTTGGAGTTCACAACGAACTTGTACAGGCCGGTGCTGTGGTTCTTCTGAGCCTCTTCCAGCATCGCGTTCAGAGTGGCCTCATTACCCCAGATGGTGGTCGTGGTCAGCTCGCCGACCTTGTAGACGGTGTACTGCCAGCCCTTAGTGCTGGAGAAGAAGCGGCCGTTCATCTCGTTCTCGGTGACATAGGCATAGAAGGTGTTCGCGGACAGCTTGCCGTTGATGACAACGAGAGTGGCATAGCCGTTGCCGTCGGTCTTGATGCAGAGCTCAGCATTGCGGACGGACGGAACGTTGTTCTTGCCGGTGTAGACGGTGTAGGTGTAACCATCGGAGTTCAGCAGCAGGTAGACCGTGTTGTCAGTGGCAACATAGGTGTTGGTGCTGGTGGTGATGGTAGCGACCTTGTTGGTAACGGTGCCGTTCTCAACATCGTAGATGCGATCCGTGCCAGTGGTGGTGTGAGAAGTGAGGTTGTAGCTGCCGTTCTCGTTCACAGAGTACTTGAAGATGTGGCCATAGTAACCCTCGGCAACAACTTCATCACCGACCTTGCGGTCGCCGTTGTTGTAGTAGAAGTCGGAAACGGTGCCCAGAGTGGGATCGCCATAGGTGTCGCCAACGTTGCTCGCGGACTTGCCGTTGATGGTGGCGATGGTGGCGAAGGAGACCTTCTCACCGGTGGCCAGAACGAGGTCAGCGGAAGCAAAGCCGCCGATGCTGCCCTGGTTGGCCTTCCACTCGATCTTCTCAACGACGAGGTAGTTGACAGCGCTGGGAACGAGACCGATGACGTTCTCGTACTTGTCGAGAGCGACCATGAAGTTGGCGCGCTCGTGCTTGTGCAGCTCGAACTTGTCAGCTTCCTTATAGGTGGTGGAGCCGATCACGGTGGTACCGGCAGTCACGCCAACGGGGCTGGTCCAACCGGCAACGTCGCCGCCGGCAACAATGTTCGCAGCCTCAACGCTCTGAACGGCAGCCTTGGGGGCGACGTTGGAGCCGGGGTTGCTGATGGTGACGAGGACATACTGACCAACGGTGAAGCCGGTAGCCTTAACGCCCTTGAAGGTCCAGGCGGCCGTGTTGTTCAGGTCGATAGCCTCATAGGCCTCGAGGTTGATGGTAGCGTCGATCACGTGGCCGTTAGGATCGGTGTAGGCAGCCGTGACCTTGGTGACCTGAGCCAGATAGGTGTTGATCTCAACGAGACGGATCTTGCCGTTAGACATGATGTAGGCCTCGGTGATGCGGCCCTGACCGCCGACCAGAGAAGCGGTGGCGAGCGGGTTGATGGAGGCGTACTGGTTGGTGGTGACAGCAGCGTCGGTCAGGGTCATGGACTTGGCATCGATGAAGGCCTTCTCCAGAGCGGTGGAGGTGCTGATGCCGAGATCCTTGGCGATGTCGCACTCGGAAACCTTGGTGTAGTAGACAGCGTCAGCCTTCTGGGCGACGACGGTCTTCTTGTTGCCGGTGGTGTAGGTCCAGGTGTGAGAGGGGCGGCCCCAAACGTCCTGGGTGTCTTCCTTCAGCGTCAGCGTGAAGTTCTTAACGCCGAGGCTCTGCTGAACACCAACGACGGTGTTGGGGACATAACCGAAAGCGGGCGTGTAGGACACGCAGGGCTTCTGGATGGCCTGGAACAGCAGCTCAGCAACGAGCTGACGGGAAGCGGGAGCAGCCAGGTTCTCGCTGCCGGCGTTCTTCAGAATGCCGAGCTGCTGAGCGGTCTGAGCAACGTGAAGCTGCCAGTCCTTGCCGGCGAACTCGCCGTTCTTGTCATAACCCATGGCACGCAGGATCATGGCAAGAGCCTGATAACCGGTGACGTTGTCGAGCGGGCCGAACGTGGTGTCGTTGTAGCCGCGGACGAGACCGGCGTTGGCGCAGTAGCCGATGTAGCCCTTCGCCCAGTTGGCGCCGGCCAGATCGTTGAACTTGCCGTAGCCGGTGTACAGACCAACGTTCTTGTCGGTCACGTCGGCAGTGTAGATGCGGTAAACGACCGCAGCCACTTCTGCGCGGGTGATAGCGCCTTCAGGCTTGAAGGAGCCATCGGTGTAGCCCTTAAGGACGCCCATACCAGTGAGAACGTTAGCGGCTTCCGCATAGGACTCATTGATCTTGTCGGCATCAGTAAAAGCTGCGTTGGCACTGACGGCCAGGGACAGAGTCATGACCAGAGCCAGCACCAGTGCGAGTAACTTTTTCATAATGTGTTACTCTCCTTTCATAAATTTCCGATCCCCTTGCGGGAAACGGTTCGTTTGTCGGAAAGGAGCATCCGCTGTGTTTCTCGGCTTACTTACCGTGGCATGCCGATCCCGTAACTAAGTCGGGAACGCACATAGTCCGCCTCTTTCCGCAGTGCAACATTACCACAGGGGAAAAGCCAAGTCAACGCTTTGCCCCCATCTGTAACACACTTGTAACAAAGCCCGACGACTTTCAAAAAAGCGGCTTTGCCGCTTTTTGAAAGTCTAAAAAGGGGGGGCGGCTGAGCCGCCCCCTCATTCTGATTGGGATCTACTGGATCTCGATCTGCTTGGTGCCGCTGACCGCGGCGTTCTTCTTGGGCATGTTCAGCTTGAGCACGCCGTCGGCATACTGCGCGGTGATCTGCGGGGCATCGATGCCGGAAACGTCGAACGCGCGCTCGTAGCTGCCGTAGCTGCGTTCGCAGCGGACGTAGGAACCCTTCTTGTCCTGATCCTCGTGCTCGCTGTGGCGCTCGGCGCGGATGGTCATGGTGTCGCCGTCAAGGTCGACGTGGATGTCCTCCTTCTTAAAGCCCGGCAGGTCGGCTTCCAGCAGGAAGCTGTCGCCCTTGTCCTGAATATCGGTCTTGAAAGCGCTCAGCTCGCGGCTCCATGCGCCGTCGCCGAAGAAGGCGCGCTCCATTTCGTTCCACGGGTCATAAGCGCCCATGCGGTTGTTTCTGCGTTCAAAGGGTCTGAGTTCAAACATGATCAATACCTCCTGATTCTATTCCTGCGGCTGCTTTCGCCGCCGCTTGGTGTACGTTTCTTCCGTTCCTCTCGGAACAATTGTGAGTATAGCCCCGCCCTGTGAACAAAAATACATCTTTCGATGAACAGACTATGAATTTTAGCACTCTTTCGAAGAGAGTGCTAACACGCGCGTTTTTTCACATTCTGTCCTGCCTGCGTATTGCGCATCGCGCGCGGGTTTGCTATAATATAACGTCGTATTATTTGATAGAAGGAGCGCTTTCATCATGCATGAACTGGAACGTCTTTATCATATCCACTGCGCGCAGGGCGAGGTAGGCCGCTACGTGATCCTGCCCGGCGACCCGGGCCGCTGCCCGTCGATCGCCGCGCTGTTCGACGATGCGCACCTTGTCGCGCGCAACCGCGAGTACACCACCTATACCGGCACACTGCTGGGCGAAAAGGTCTCGGTCTGCTCCACGGGCATCGGCGGGCCGTCGGCGTCCATTGCCATGGAGGAGCTGCACCAGCTCGGGGCGGACACGTTCATCCGCACGGGCACCTGCGGCGGCATCGACCTTGCCGTCAAGTCGGGCGACATCGTCGTCGCCACCGGCGCGATCCGCTACGAGCACACCTCGCTCGAATACGCGCCCATCGAGTTCCCCGCCGTCGCGGACTTTGACCTCACGCTCGCCCTGCGCGACGCGTCCCTTGCCCTCGGCTATCCGACGCACACGGGCGTCGTGCAGTGCAAGGACAGCTTCTACGGCCAGCACAGCCCGGAAAAGAGCCCCGTTTACTATGAGCTGCTGCAAAAGTGGGAGAGCTGGAAGCGTCTGGGCGTCAAGGCCAGCGAGATGGAGTCCGCGGCGATGTTCGTCGTGGCCGCCGCGCTCGGCTGCCGCTGTGGCTCGTGCTTCCACGTCGTATGGAATCAGGAGCGCGAGAAGGCGGGGCTCGATCAGGACATGAGCGAGGACACCACCGCCTCCGTCAAGGTCGCCGTCGAGGGGCTCAAGCGCATCATCCTGCGCGACCGCGAGCTTGCGGCGCTGCCGGAGGATAAGAAGAAGCTGCTTGAGCAGAAGGAAAAGGGGCTGCTCCATGAGTGAGAAAAAGGTCATCGGCATCCTTGGCGGCATGGGCCCCCTTGCCACGGCCGATCTGTTTCAGAAGATCACGCTGCACACCGCCGCCGCCTGCGATCAGGAGCATCCGCGCGTGTGCATCGACTCCAACACGAATATCGCCGACCGCACGGCGGCGCTGCTGCACGGCGGCGCCGACCCCGTGCCCGAGATGGTGAAAAGCGCGCGGCGCCTTGAATCCATCGGCGCGGAGCTTCTCATCATGCCGTGCAACACCGCGCATAACTTTTACGACGCGGTGGCCTCGTCCGTCTCCATCCCCGTGCTGCACATGATCGCCGCCACGCGCGACGCGCTCAAGACCCGCGGCGTCAGATGCGCGGGCCTGCTTGCGACCGACGGCACCGTGCAGACCGGCATCTACCAGCGCACGTTCGCCGGCAGCGGCATAGACCTCATCACGCCCGACGGCGGCGATCAGGCTGCAGTCATGGACATCATCTACAACGGCGTCAAGGCCGGCGACCTCGCGCACGACGCATCGGCCTTCCGCGCCGCCTGCGAGCATCTGCTCGCGCGCGGCGCCGAGGTGCTCATCCTTGGCTGCACGGAGCTGCCCCCCGCGTTCGACATCTATCATCTCGACTATCCCAACGTCGACCCGACGCTCGAGCTGGCGCTGGCCGCCATCCGCGCCGCGGGCTGCGAAACGAAATGAGGAGACTGCCATGAGCTACGCCGATCAGGTCTTCCGCGCCAACTGCCTCGATATCCTGCAAAACGGCGTGCGCGACGACGCGCTGACCGTCCGTCCCCACTGGGAGGACGGTACGCCCGCCCACACGATCAAGAAATTCGGCATTGTCAACCGCTACGATCTGCAAAAGGAGTTCCCGATCCTGACGCTGCGCCGCACGTACCTCAAAAGCGCGGTGGACGAGCTGCTCTGGATCTGGCAGAAGAAATCGAACAACGTCCGCGATCTTTCGTCCCACATCTGGGACGCGTGGGCGGACGAAGCGGGCTCGATCGGCAAGGCCTACGGCTATCAGCTCGGCGTGAAGCACCAATATAAGGAGGGTATGTTCGATCAGGTCGACCGCGTGCTCTACGATCTGAAGCACGATCCCGCCTCGCGCCGCATTCTGACGAATCTCTACAATTTCGAGGACCTGCACGAGATGCACCTCTACCCCTGTGCGTATTCCATGACGTTCAACGTCTCCGGCGATACGCTCAACGCCATTCTGAACCAGCGCAGTCAGGATATGCTCGCCGCCAACAACTGGAACGTCTGCCAGTACGCGGTGCTCGTGCATATGTTCGCGCAGGTGAGCGGTCTCAGGGCCGGCGAGCTCGTCCACGTCATCGCCGACGCGCACATTTACGACCGCCATATCCCCATCATCGAAAGGATGCTCGCGGAGCCTGAGCATCCCGCGCCGCGCTTTATCCTTGACCCCGCCGTGACGGACTTTTACGCCTTCACGCCCGCGAGCGTTCGGCTGGAGAATTATCAGTACAGTCCCTTCGAGGATAAGATCCCCATCGCGGTCTGACGGTCTCCGCCGGACACAGGATCTACATAGAGAATTACGGAGCAAACACACTATGACTGCTATCGTCTGCGTATCCAGAAGCTGGGGCATCGGCCGCGACGGCGCGCTGCTGTTCCACATCTCCGCCGACCATAAGCGCTTCCGCGCGATGACGCTCGGCAGGACCGTCATCCTCGGGCGCAAAACGCTCGAGACCTTCCCGGGCGGGAGGCCGCTCAAGGACCGGCGCAACATCATCCTCTCGCACCGCGCGCTCGCCGTCCCGGGCGCGGAGGTCGTCCATTCGTTTGCCGAGGCCGCCGCCCTCGGCGGGGACGACGCCATCGTCATCGGCGGGGCGAGCGTCTACATGGCGCTGCTCGACCGCTGCGAGCGCGTCTACGTCACGATGGTCGACGCCGACGCGGAGGCCGACAGCTTTTTCCCCTGTCTTGCCAACAGCCCCGACTGGCGCGTCGAGCGCGAGAGCGGGGTCATGGAGGAGAACGGCCTTAAATTCCAATACATCGATTACGTTCGCAGATGAATTGCAAAGGAGGGGCGCAGGCCCCTCCTTTGTTGTGTATCGAAACAAAAAACGACCGCATCAGCGGCCGTTTTCATTCCTTTTATCGGTTCGTTCCAGCAGATAGTCGACGCTGACGTCGTAAAGATCAGCGAGCGCGCACAGAACATGCGGCGGCAGCATTCTTTCGCCGCTTTCATAATATGCGTATGTGCGCTGCGGAACATTGATCGCTTCACCGACCTGACGCTGCGTCAGATCGGCATCCTCCCGCAGATCACGGATGCGCCGGTATCTTTTCACGTCCATCACCGAATACAGTATACGTAGAACAAATTATTCTATTGCATTTTGGAATGTTTTGTTCTAAACTGTACAAAAGAGGTGGTGAGGACGGTGACTTATAAGACCTTATACCATTTGATGGTGCGCAGCATGAGCGAGGCGATCGACCTTTACGACGAGGGCAAAGGTATTCTCGCGCGCGAGGTCATGCAGAAAGCGCTGCTGGAAGCGGAAGAGCAAGTCATTGCGCAGGATATCATCCCCGACGAACCGACCGGCAGTACGGATCCGGCAGGGAACGGAGACAATTTGTCCCTCGCCCATGAAAGCAGTTCATAAAATGCAGAGAGGACCTGCCCCGTTCAAACAGGGCAGGCTCTTTTGCATCAGGATCCACTGAATGCCATTAAGTCCGAGGTCTGACGTTTCCTGCGGCTCAGTTCATCGCGCCGGCGTTCAGCTCGAAAAGCAGCTCGACGCGGGCGCGGAGCAGCGGATGGCGCGCAAGCGCGGGGTCGGCGGCCAGCAGATCCTCGGCGGCGGACTGCGCGTCGTGCAGGAGGGAAAGATCGCACGAGAGGTCGGCCACGCGCAGCGCGGGCAAGCCGTGCTGGCGCGAGCCGAAAAAGTCGCCCGGCCCGCGCAGCTTGAGATCCTCCTCCGCGATGGCGAAGCCGTCGTTCGTCGCGGCCATGACCTTGAGCCGCCGCTTGTTCTCCTCGCCCTGATTGTCGGAAACGAGCACGCAGTAGGACTTGTGCTGTCCGCGCCCGACGCGGCCGCGCAGCTGGTGGAGCTGGGAGAGGCCGAAGCACTCGGCGTTTTCGATGAGCATGAGCGCGGCGTTCGGCACGTCGACGCCGACCTCGATGACGGTGGTGGAAACGAGCACGTCGAGCTCGTGCGCGGCGAAGGCGCGCATGACGGCGTCCTTCTCCTTCGGCTTCATCCGGCCGTGGATGGGCGCGACGCGCAGATCGGGAAAAACGTCCCTTTGCAGCGTTTCCGCGTAGGCGGTGACGGCCTTGCGCTCATCGGGCAGCTCGTCGTTCTCCGCGACCATGGGGCAGACGATGTAGGCCTGACGACCCTCGGCAACGAGCTTGCGCAAAAAGGCGTAGACGCGCGCGTGATAGCTTGACGGCACGGCAAAGGTGTCGATTCGCTGCCGCCCGGGCGGCAGCTCGTCGAGGACGGAAACGTCGAGATCGCCGTAGATCATCAGCGCGAGCGTGCGCGGGATGGGTGTTGCGGACATGACGAGCAGATGCGGGTTTTCGCCCTTGGCCGAGAGCGCGGCACGCTGGTCGACGCCGAAGCGGTGCTGCTCGTCGGTGACGACGAGGCCGAGATTCCGATACTGCACATCCGGCGAGAGCAGTGCGTGCGTGCCGATGACGAGCGACAGCCCGCCGGTCTGAAGCTGCTCGTTCAGCGCACGCCGCTCCTTCGCCTTCGTCGAGGCCGTCAGCAGCGCGCAGGAAACGCCCAGCGGCGTAAGCAGCGGGGCGAGCGAGCGGTAATGCTGCTCGGCAAGGATCTCCGTCGGCGCCATGAGCGCGCACTGGAGGCCGCTCTGCGCGGCCATGTAAATGGCGGCGGCAGCGACCATCGTTTTGCCCGAGCCGACGTCGCCCTGTACGAGCCGGTTCATCGGTCGCGCGCCGGTCAGATCGCGGGCAACGTCGTCGATGGCGCGGCGCTGCGCGCCGGTGAGCGCAAAGGGCAGCGCCGCGTAAAACGGCGCGGGATCTGTCCTTTCGCACCGCTTTCCCGCGGCGCTCACGCGCCGCGCGCGCAGGAGGCGCAGGCCGATCGCCAGCAGGAAAAGCTCCTCGAACGCGAGCCGCCGCTGCGCGGCGGCAAGGGCCTCGTCGTCCGCGGGAAAGTGGATGTTCTCATAGGCGTAGCGCGCATGGCAGAGTCCGTGCGCAAGGCGAACCTCCTCGGGCAGCAGGTCGCGCAGCTCGTCCGCGCAGGCTGCAAGTCCCTGTTCCACGGCCTTGCAGAGCATCGACTGGCTCACGCCCGCCGTCAGCGGGTAAACGGGCATGATGCGCCCCGTGACAGCTCCCGCGCCCTTGCGCTCGAAGACGGGGTTGTTCATCTGGGGGCGGTTCATGCTCCCCTCGGCGCGGCCGTAGAAAACGTAGGCGTCGCCGGTGTGGAAGGCGTTTTTGAGGTAGGACTGGTTGAAATAGGTGAGTTCGAGCGCGCCGGTCTCGTCGACCGCGCGCAGCTTGACAAGATCAAGCCCCCGGCGGATGTGCGAGAGCTTCGGTTCGCCCGCGACGACGGCGCGGACGCAGGCATTTTCGCCGGGGACAAGATCCCTGATCTTTTTGTACGCGCGGCGATCCTCATAGGCGCGGGGAAAGTAATTGAGGAGGGCGCGCAGATCGGTGATGCCGAGCTTCGAGAGCGCCTTGGCGCGCGTCTCGCCGATGCCCTTGATGTAGCGGATGTCGGTGCTGAGCGGCGTCATGCGAGCACCCCCTTTACAAGCATTGTATTCGATCATTATACTCAAAAAGCGGGGAAATGAAAAGGCTTTATTTGCGTTAGTCAAAGGGGCCGTTCTCTTTCCGAGGAGGAATGCTCCTTTCTTTTCCGCACAGGTGCGGCGGGGTCTGCGGCATTTGTGCCGCGCTGAAAAGGGGGATACTCTCTTTTCGAAGAGAGTATCCCCCTTTAGATCCCCCGAGAGAAAGACGAGGGGCCTTCCCCCTCGATCCCGCCCATTGGAAGTCTCAATCTTGAACAGCTGCACAGCCTGCGGAATCAGGTGCGGTGTACATGGCTGCGCCATGAGTCTCTGCGAGTCGCAGCCGATTGCAACCGCGCCTTACTATCGTGAGGCGCGAGTGACGTTAGAACGGCGGCAGACGACCTGCATAGCTGCATTGCTTCGCGCGCCGCGCCCGATTTTTTTCAGTTCTCTGTTGGGGCGGTACTGCCGATCGGTTCGTCGGGAATGATATCGCGTGAAATGACTTGTTCTTCCGCTTCCAACAGGGCTTTTTGCAGGACTTCGCGAGCCAGAATGCCCTTGCCCTCATCATAAAGGTCGATGGCCTCACTCATGCTGCGCACCATGCTGTGGTAAAGGTTTCGATAAGTTATCATTTTATTTCCCTCTTTTGTGCGTCATTATTGCGTCACTTTTTCCTTTTAGTATAATTTGACGCTAGTATTTTGTCAATACTTCGTCATGGGGGTTGGCAAATGGATCCGAAAAGTCGTTACACGCTGCGCACTGATCCGGTGCTGCTGGAGAAGCTTGGATATATCGCTGAATACGAAGGACGCACCAAAAACCGTGAATTGGAGCAGATGATCAAACGCCGCATCACGGTTTTTGAACAGGAGCACGGCGAAATTCCCATAGAGAAAAACGGCCGCTGATGCGGTCGTTTTTGGTTTTGCAGCTAGTCTGTCGCCTTACTACCGTCACTCGCGCCTCACGGAGTGCGAGCGGTTGAGAGTAGCTGCGAACAGCAGGGGTTCATGGCGAAGCCATGTACACGGCAGTGCATTGCGCAGCGTGTGCAGTTGTTCGAGCCCGAGACGGGCGATGCGGCCTTTCTCTTGGGGGATCAAAAGGGGGCCATTCTCTTTCGCAAAAGGGAATGGCCCCCTTTGATTAGCGGCACTTGTGCCGCGCGGGTGCGGAAAATTTATTTTTCCTCTGCTGCCTTGATCTTGGCAAGCTCCTCTTCCTCAAGCTGGCGGTAGGCCACCTTGCCGACGAGCGTCTTGGGCATGTCGTCCTTGAACTCGATGTCATAGGGCATGGCGTACTTCGCCACGTTCTTGCGGCAGTAGGCGAGCAGCTCCTGCTTGGTGTCCTCGGTCGCGGGGACGCCGGCGGCGAGTTTGACGAAGGCCTTGACCTTCTGCATCTTGTAGGGATCGGGCACGCCGATGACGCAGCTCATCTGCACGTACTCGTGCGCGTCGAGGATGTTTTCGATCTGACCGGGGTAGACGTTGTAGCCCGACGAGATGATCATGCGCTTGGCACGGCCGCGGAAGTAGATGAAGCCTTGTTCGTCCATCACGCCGAGATCGCCCGTGTAGACCCACGTCAGGCCGTCGGCATGGGTGCGGAGCGTCTGCGCCGTCTCCTCGGGGTTGTTCATGTACTCCTTCATCACGGTCGGGCCGGCGAGCAGGATCTCGCCCTCCTGGCCGTAGGGGACCTCCTTATCGGTGTCCGGCTCGACGATCTTGATGTACGTGTCGGGAAACGGAAGGCCGATGGAGCCCTCCTTGAACATATGCGGCGGCGTCAGGCAGCAGGCCGTGACCGTCTCGGTCGTGCCGTAGCCCTCGCGCACCTGAATGGAGGCCTTGTGATCGTAGAGGAAGCGGTCGAACTTCTTCTTCAGCTCGATCGACAGGCTGTCGCCGCCGGAGAAGACGCCCTTGAGCGAGCTCAAGTCCGCGCCGTCCATGCTGGGAAGGCGCAGCAGCGCTTCGTAGAGCGTGGGGACGCCGGCGATGAAGTTGCACTTGTACTTTACGCTTTGCTTGGCGTAGCTCTTGGCCGTGAAGCGCGGGATGAGGATGCAGCGGCCGCCCTGGGAGAGCATCGTGTGCACGCACACACCCAGGCCGAAGCCGTGGAACAGCGGCATCGCCGCGAGCATCCGGTCGCCGGGGCGGAACATCGGGTTCGCCGCGATGACCTGCTGGCCGAGGGCATTGAAGTTCTTGTTCGTCAGCACGATGCCCTTGGTCGTGCCGGTCGTGCCGCCGGAATAGAGGATGACGGCGGGGTCGGCGCCCACGCGCTTGACCTTATAGGTCTTGTAATAGCAGGAGCGGGACAGGCGCATGAAGTCCTTCCACATGATGACCGGCGCGTCCTCGGGGATCTTTTCGATCTTGCGGCCCTCGGTGAGCATATAGCCGGCCTTGATGGGCGTGGAGAGCTCGTCGCGCACGCTGGCGATGATCATGTTGACGACCTTCGTGTTCTCGCGCACGCGCTCGAACTTGCTGTAGAACTGGTCGAGCGTGACCGCCGCGACGCTCTCGGACGCGTTGAGGTAAAACTCGATCTCCTTTTCCGCCGAGAGCGGGTGGATCATGTTCGCGATGCCGCCGACGAGGTTGACGGCATAGAACATATAGATGGCCTGCGGGCAGTTGGGCATGGCGATGGTGACCTTGTCGCCCTCGCGCACGCCGATGGTCTTGAGCGCCTTGGCGCACTGCTCCACCTCCTGCACGAGCTTGCGATAGGTGGTCGACTTGCCCATAAAGGTAAAGGCGATGTAGTTGGGATATTTCTTTGCGATATTCTCAACGGCCTCGAACATCGAGCCGTCGAAATAGTCAAGGTGCATGGGGACCTCGCCCACATAGTCCTTCCATGGGGTCCTTACGATGGTGTCACTCATAGTCTACTTCCTCCGAAAGCGGTTTTTCCAAAAGTACGGGATGTTCCAAAAGGTACTTGAACAGGCGCACGCTCTTTGCGTAATAGTAGCCGTCGGCGATGCGCTCGTCCACGGTGAGGCCGAGGTCGACCGTTTCCTGCATCTCGACAAGGCCGTGCTCGTCGTACACCGGCGTCCATTTCTTTTCACCGATGACGCAGAACAGCGAGCTCGTGCCCCAGTTCGTCAGATGATGGTAGCCGCTCTTGAGGCGGATGGAGCCGAGGTTGGAGAGGAACACGGAACTGTAGTTCGGGTCTTTGCCGATGAGAAAGTTGGGGCACCAGCCGTGCTTGTCGAGCCAGCGGATGAAATGGACCGCGGCCTTGGACAGAAAACGCGGCATCTTATTGAGGATGTTCATGCTGTTGTCGGTCGTGTTGACCTTCTTCTGCTCGCGGCAGGAGGCCACCTCGCGGTGGATCTCCTCGTGGATGGTGTCGATGGTGCTCTCGGGCTTGGCCTCCAGCAGCGCCATAGCCTCCTCGCTGCCGTCGG
This sequence comes from uncultured Oscillospiraceae bacterium, assembly GCA_934572465.1. Classification (GTDB taxonomy): domain Bacteria; phylum Bacillota; class Clostridia; order Oscillospirales; family Oscillospiraceae; genus Hominicoprocola. Next base: position 33,127 of record CAKTLG010000012.1, on the reverse strand, counting down.
CAAATTCCTTTTTGATAACGAAGCCCGCCGTCACCTTGTTGCGCTGATAGTAGTTTTCGTTCGCATAGAAGCGGTTGAGCTTCGGCCGCAGCGTCACGGTCTTGACGAGCGCGGTGAGGATCACGTGAAAGAACGTGTACTTGAAGGGGATGCCCTCGTAGTTCTTCGTCGTAATATAGTCCTTGATGGGGCCTAAATTCACACGCTCGGCAATGTACGCCTCGTTGTCCGCGCGGTTGGGATAGATGATGCCCATGATGAAGTGCAGCGAGTCAGTGTCCCGCAGCAGCGTCGCGTCGCGCCGGTCGCCCCGGCGCCGCTTGTGTTCAGCCATAAAACCTTCTTCCTTTCTGGTTTTTTGCTTCTTTTCTTCCGATCTTCCGAAAACCCCTCTCAGGGGAGAAAACGCTCGAAAATGGGGATCGCGCCCTCGCGCTCCGCCGTTTCAAGATCCGCCTTTGAGCGGATCGTCCAGTACACCAGCTGCGCGCCGCGCCGCTGGCAGTATCTGACCGGCGCGTGCGCGCGGTCTTCAAAATGATAGGCGATGAAATCGGGGCGGCCGTAGAAGTTGAGCAGCAGCCTTGCCGCGAGAAAATCCATCACGGGGCCGTTGCCGGTATGATCGCGCGTGAAGTCAGACGAGAGCTGGCCGCGGATGATCTCGGGATGGTTCCGGCGCAGCCAGCGCACGCAGCGGGGGTCGAACGACTCCATGCAGTAGGACACGTGGAATTTGTCCAGCTCCTGCATCGTGCGCGCGCAGAGCGCGGCGCAGTTGCCGCGATAGCTCTTGAGCTCGACGATCAGCGGCAGGCCCGTGCCCTCAAACAGCGACAGAACGTCGCACAGCTGGGGGATCGTCTCGCCCGTGCCGCCGAGAAAGCACGCGCCGAGCTCGTCCGCGCTAAGATCCTCGATGACGCCGCCGCGGCCGGTCATGCGCTTTAAGTCGCTGTCATGGAAGACGGCGAGCGAGCCGTCGCGCAGCAGGTGCACGTCCAGCTCCGCGCCGAAGCCGCGCGCGATCGCGCGGGAGAAGGCGGGGAGGGAGTTTTCAGGGATGCCGGCGTCGGGGTCATAGAGCCCGCGGTGTGCGTAGCGGAAGCGGCGCAGGGACGCCATCGCGTCCTGCCCGGGCCGCGTGCGCAGCATCAGCAGCGGGAGGAGGCAGAGGAGGATAATAACGATCGGTAAAATTTTCACAGAATATCACTCTTTGTAAATAAAATGCGGGAAGGAACATACGGCAGGTGTCAGTCGGCGTCCATATCCTCAAAGGCGGAGAGGCCCGACTTTGCCTCGGCGCGGCTGTCGCCGTGCTTGACGAAGAGCATCGTGATGAAGCTGCACGCCACGAAGAACGCCGCGTAGGGGAAAAGCGTCTCGTAGCCGACGTGCTTCAGGAGCCAGCCGGAGAGAATGGGCGTGACGACCTGCGCCGCCATGGAGAACGTGTAGTAGTAGCCGGTGAATTTGCCGATGTCGCTGCCCTTGCACATCTCGACGACCATGGGGAGGGAGTTGACGTTGATCGCCGCCCACGCAAGGCCGACGAGCGCAAAGACGATGAACATTACGGCGTTGATGGTGTCGAAGCGCGTGGTGAGGAGGTAGCCCGTGAGGAAGCAGGCGGCGAGCAGGATGACGCCGCCCTGGATCGTCCGCTTGCGGCCGATCTTCGAGGCGAGCTGGCCGATGGGGATATAGGAGACGATCGCGCCGCCGGTGGCGATGAGCAGGCACTTCGACGCGCCGCCGAGGCCCTGTCCCATCACGCGGGCGACGTAGGTCGACCACCAGGTGGTTACGGCGTTGTAGCCGATGAACCACAGGGAGATGGAAAAGAGAATGAACAGCAGGCTGCGCTTGACCGCGCGGGGAAGCTCCTCCTCGCCGCTGCCGTCGTCCTCGGCGAGCTGCTGCTCGGGGTGCGCCGATTCATAGGCCTTTTCCTCGGCGGAGAGCTTCGGCTCGTTCGTGGTGAGGAAAAGCGCGAGCACCGATACCGCCATGAGCGCCGAAACGACGATGAACAGCGGCTGATAGTTCACGTGCGTCAGCCCTTCGATCCTGGAGTTGGGGTAGAGCACCGCCGCGACGATGAGATAGAGGATGCCGCCGACCGCGCCCATGAGGTTGATGATCGCGTTGGCGCGCGAGCGCAGGGGCTTGGGCGTGACATCCGGCATCAGGGCGACGGCGGGGGAGCGGTAGGTGCCCATGGCGATGAGCAGAAGGCCGAGCGTGATGACGAACATCGCCATCTTGGTGGCGCTCGCGCTCTCGGCATAGGCATTGTCGAAGACGGGCAGCAGGTTCATCAGCACCACCGCCAGCGCCGTGCCGCAGAGGATGAAGGGCATACGGCGGCCGAGCTTCGTATTCGTGCGGTCGCTCAGCGCGCCGAAGAACGGCAGCAGGAACAGCGCGAGCACATTGTCCGCCGCCATGATCGCGCCGGAGAGCGTTTCGTCGAGATGGAACGTCTCGGTCAGGATCTTGGGGATGACGGTGTCGTACATCTGCCAGAAGGCGCAGATGGAAAGGAACGCGAGGCCGACGAGCATGGTGCGCTTGTTGTTGAGCTTCATGGGGGTCCTCCTTTTCGGAAAAGTCGATCCGATTCCTAATGTAGCAGAATAACACGAATGATGGAAAATGGCAAGTGCCAGAGAGAAACGGCTTGCACTTTGCCGCCGCGGCGGCTATAATGGGGCGCAAATCAGAAAAAGCGAGGAAAAAGACGATGCGGTTTGATACGGTGCTTTTTGATCTGGACGGAACGCTGCTCGACACGCTGGAGGACATTCTGGACGCGGCGAACCACACGCTGCGGGAGATGGGCTATCCCGAGCGGACGCTTGCGGAGATGCGGCGGTTCGTCGGCAACGGGGCGGAGACGCAGATGCGCCGCGCGCTGGGCGAGGGCGCGGACGAGGAGACGGTGCGGCGCGCGCTCGCGCTCTATAAGCCCTATTACGCCGCGCACTGCCAGATCAAAACAAAGCCGTATGCGGGCGTCCTTGCGCTGCTGGAGCAGCTCAAGGAGGAAAAGCGGCGCATCGCGGTGGTGTCGAACAAGCCGGACGAGGCCGTCAGGCCGCTGGCGGCGCAGCACTTCGGCGCGCTTGTGGATACGGCGATGGGCGAGACGGCGCAGCGGCGGCGCAAGCCCGCGCCGGACATGGTGAACGATGCGATCGCCGCGCTGGGCGCGGACAAGCGGCGCGCGGTCTACGTGGGAGACAGCGAGGTGGACATCGAGACGGCGAAAAACGCGGGGATCGCGTGCATCTCGGTGTGCTGGGGGTTCCGCGACCGCGAACAGCTCGAGGCGGCGGGCGCGTCGGAGATCGCCGCGGACGCGCGGGAGCTCAGGGCGCTGCTGGAAAAATAATGGAATTATAAGGAAAAGCGGCGGGGAGACCGGCGCATGAGCCATTCGGCTCATGCGCCGGCTTTTTTTGCGCGCGGAGAAGAAAAATAAAAAAATTTTCGGCGCGGTGCACGGAAACGTGCAACAAACGGGGGACGGGAGGGCAAGGTCGAAACGAGAGGGAGGGAAACGCATGGCGAAAAAGAAGCTGGGCCGCGAGGATGTGATCGCGGCGCTGAGCAAGCTGGCGTTCGGCCGCGTGAACCGCGGCGTGGAGCTGGCATATCTGGAAGCGGCGACGCCGCAGAGGATCCGGCAGATGGATCTGTCGGCGGTGGCGGAGTTCAAACGAAACGGCAACGGAACGGTGGAGGTGAAGTTCATCGACCGCGTGAAGGCGCTGACGGCACTCTACGAGATGCTGGGCGGCAGCGAGGACGGCGATGAGACGGAGGCCTTCTTCCGCGCGCTGGAGGAGGCGGCGGGAGAGGAGACGAATCCGGCATGGTGAGACGCTTTTCCGAAAAGCAGAAAACGGCGATGACCTGGTGGGCGCGGCCGAGGTACCGCGCGTATGACGCGGTCATCTGCGACGGGGCGGTGCGCAGCGGAAAGACGCTCGCGCTGGGGATCGGCTTTTTCCTGTGGGCGATGCGCCGCTTCGACGGGGCGCAGTTCGCGCTGTGCGGCAAGACGGTCGTATCGCTGCGGCGCAGCGTGCTGCGCGAGGTGCTGCCGTGGCTGAGGGGGCTGGGCTTTTCCTGCGAGGAAAAGCGGAGCGAGAGCCTGCTGACCGTGCGCCGCGGGGGACGGGAGAACCGCTTTTACCTTTTCGGCGGGCGCGACGAGGGCAGCGCGGCGCTCATTCAGGGCGTGACGCTGGCGGGGGTGCTGTTCGACGAGGCGGCGCTGATGCCGCGATCGTTCGTTGAGCAGGCGAGCGCGCGGTGCAGCGCGGCGGGGAGCAGGCTGTGGTTCTCGTGCAATCCGGAGGGACCGCAGCACTGGTTCTACCGCGAGTGGATCCTGAAGGCGGAGGAGCGCGGGGCGCTGTATCTGCACTTTACGATGGCGGACAATCCCTCGCTTTCCCCACGCGTGCGGGCGCGGTACGAGCGGCTGTACAGCGGGACGTTTTACCGGCGGTTCGTGCTGGGGGAATGGACGGCGGCCAAGGGGCTGATCTACGACTTCTTTACGCCCGAGGAGTATTGCAGGAGCGTGCCGGAGAGGCCGTGGGAGAGGGTGCGCGTGTCCATCGACTACGGGACGGTGAATCCGGCGAGCTTCGGGCTGTGGGCGCTCAAGGACGGCGTGTGGTACCGCGTGAGGGAGTATTACTACGATTCGCGGCGCGAGGGGCGGCAGAAGACGGATGCGGAATATGTGGAGGCGCTCAGGGCCCTTACGGCGGGGGAGACGGTGGAGAAGGTGATCGTCGACCCGTCGGCGGCGAGCTTTATCGAGGCGGCGCGGCGCGCGGGATTTCCGGTCGTCCGGGCGGACAACAACGTTCTGGACGGGCTGCGGGTGACGGCAGACCTTCTGAAGCGGGGGAGGATCGTGATATGCGAGGGCTGCGAGAGCTGCCTTGAGGAGATCGCGCAGTACTGCTGGGCCGACGGCGGCGCGGAGCACGACAGGCCGAGAAAGGAGCGGGATCACGCGATGGACGAGCTGCGCTACTTTGCGATGTCGGTCGCGGGAGGCGGACGGCGAGACGGGGCGATCGCAATGCGCGCGGTGGAGCGCGCGGCGCGCTGAGAAAAGAGAAAAGGAGAGGAACAGATGAAAAACGAGCAGCCAAATAGGGGCACGGGCGGCGAGGCCGCCGTGCAGCTGCGCGGCGGCGGGAGAATGGCCTTCGGGCCGCTGGAGCGCTACGTGCCGCTGCTGGACGGGGAGACGGCGCTCTATCGCGCGGTGCGCGAGGCGGTGCCGGTGGTGGACGCGGCGGTGTGCAAGCTCGTCCGGCTGACCGGCGGCGTGAGGGTGCGGTGCGGCGACGCGGCGGCGCAGCAGGAGCTGGAGCAGTTTCTGCGCACGGTGCCGGCCGGCAGAGGGCAGCGGGGGATCAACGCGTTCCTGGACTGCTATCTCGACTCGCTGCTCACCTGCGGGCGGGCGCTGGGCGAGATCGTGCCGGACGCGGAGGGACGGAGCATCGCGGCCATTCTGTGCGCGGACGTGGAGCAGGCGGAGGTGCGCGAGGGCGGTGACGCGCTGCACTTTACCATCTGCGGGCGCGACGAGTGCGGACGCAGCGTGCCGCTGAAGTATCAGGAGCTGCTGCTGTTCACGCCGCTCAGTCCCGAGGCGGAGCACCCATACGGCGTATCGATGCTGCGCTCGATGCCGTATCTGACGGGACTGCTGCTGAAGATCTACGACGCGATGGGCAAGAACTGGGAGCGCTGCGGCAACGTGCGCTTTGCCGTCGTCTACAGGCCGCAGGACGGCGAGATGGACCGCGCGGCGGCACAGGAGCGCGCAGAGCAGATCGCGGCGGAGTGGTCGCGGGCGATGCAGGAGGGCAGCGGCGGCAGCGTGCGCGACTTTGTATCGGTGGGCGACGTGTCGATCCGCGCGATCGGCGCGGACAACCAGATCCTTGACAGCGAGACGCCGGTGAGGCAGATCCTTGAGCAGCTGGTGGCCAAAACGGGGCTGCCGCCGTTCCTGCTGGGGCTGAGCTGGTCGTCGACCGAGCGCATGAGCGCGCAGCAGGCCGACATGCTCACAAGCGAGATCACGGCGCTGCGGCGCACGCTCGAGCCGGTCGTTGAGCGCATCTGCACGCTGTGGCTGCGCATGAACGGGTACGGCTGCCGCGTGACGGCGGACTGGGACGAGATCAACCTGCAGGACGAGGTGGAGGAGGCGAAGGCGGCGCTCTATCTGGAGCAGGCAAGGAAGCTGAGGATCGAAAACGACGGAGCGGAGGAGCAATGAGCATGGATGTGAAAAAAGAGAGCATGGGACTGATGCAGAGCGCGGCGGAGCGCGAGCTGGAGGCGATCAACGCCTTTACAAAGCGCGCGCTCAGGGCGGAGGAGGTCTATACCTTTGCCGTGCGGCTGTGCGACAACGAGGTCGACCGCGACGGGGAGCGCTTTCCGCGCGCGACGCTCGAGGAGCTCAGGGAGCTGTTCGTGGGCAAGAGCGGCATCTTTGACCACGAGTGGTCGGCGAAGGGGCAGGCGGCGCGCATCTACCGCACGGAGATCGTGGAGGAGGACGGCGAGACGGAGACGGGCGAAAAGCGCTGCTATCTCAAGGGCTGGGCTTATATGCTGCGCGAGGGCAACGAGACGCTGATCGCCGAGATCGAGGGCGGCATCAAAAAAGAGGTGAGCGTTGGGTGCAGTGTGGCGCGGCGCGCGTGCTCGATCTGCGGGCAGGAGAGCGGCTCATGCAGCCATGAGGCGGGGAAGCGCTACGGCGGGAAGCTGTGCTGCGCGGAGCTGCTGGAGGCGCAGGACGCGTATGAATGGAGCTTTGTGGCGGTGCCCGCGCAGCCGAGGGCGGGCGTTTTGAAGCGGCGCGGCGGCGGGGAGGACGGCACGCTCAAGGCGCTGGTCAGGCGACGCGGGTCGCGCGCGAACCTTGCAGAGCTGGAGGCGCTTGAAAAGCAGGCGGCGCTGGGACGGCGCTGTCTTGAAACGCTCCGCGGCGAGGTCAGGCGCTGGATGCTGCTGAGCGAGCAGGAGGCCGACGGCGAGACCATCGGCAAGATGGTCGCAAAGCTGGACGAGGACGAGCTGCGCGAGATGGAGCGCATCTACCGCACGCGGGCGGCGAAGAAGCTGGGGCTTCGCACGCAGCTCTCCTACGGCGAGAGAACGCGCGGCGCGGAGGACGAGAGCGATTTCCGCGTGTAAGAGACGGGCAAAGAGCGGAGGCTTTTTGACATAAATGATGAGGAGGATTTTTTATGAGCATTTCCTATGAGGGCATCGGCGCGTGGTGCGCGACGATGAACTGCGGCACGGGCGTGAGCGAGGGCATGGTCGTCAAGGCCGGCGCGGGCGATACGGCGGCAAAGTGCAGCGCGCAGGACGGCTTTATCGGCGTGGTGCGCGCCGTCGGTCACGACGGCAAGGCGTGCAGCGTGCAGCTTGGCGGGCTTGCCGCGGTGCGCTACAGCGGCGAGACGGCGCCGTCCGTCGGCTACGGCAAGCTGAGCGCCGACGCCGCGGGCGGCGTGAGCGTGGATGCGGCAAAGGGCAGAGAGTATCTGATCCTTGCGGTGGACAGCGCGGCGGAGACCGCGGTCATCAAGCTTTAAGGAGGAAGAAAAATGGCTTATCAGTATGAAAATGTGAAGCTCGAAAAGGGCATGTACGGTCAAAGCGGCAAGAGCTTTCTGAAGGTGCTCGAGTCGCTTGACCCGAGCGAGAGCTACAAGGGCACGGCGCTCGAGGGGCTTGACGCCTTCCAGCGCCAGCTCAAGCGCTTTGACATCCACGTCAAGGGCGCGGGCAGCGACATGGTGGAGAAGTTTTTCCACACGAGCGAGTCGTCCGTGCTGTTTCCCGAGTTCGTCTCGCGTGTGGTGCGCCAGGGCATGGAGAGCGATATCCTGCCCGACATCACCGCGACCGTGACGAACTTTGACGGCATGGACTACCGCTCCATCGCGTCCGTCCCGACGGACGACGACAAGGAGCTCAAGCGCGTGGAGGAGGGCGCGAGCATCCCCACGACCAGCATCCGCACGCAGGAGAATCTTGTGAAGCTCCACAAGCGCGGCAGAATGCTCGTCGCGTCCTATGAGGCCATCCGCTTCCAGCGACTCGACCTCTTTTCCGTGACGCTGCGCCAGATCGGCGCGTACATCGCGCGCATGCACCTGAAGGATGCCATCGGCGTGCTGATGAACGGCGACGGCAACAACAACGCCGCCGCAAGCTACATCATCGGCGACGAGGGCATCGGCGGCACGAAGGGCACGCTGAGCTATGACGCGCTGCTGGGCTTCTGGTCGCAGTTCGACCCCTATACGATGAACACGCTGCTGATGGGCAGCGACATGATGCTGAAAATGCTCAAGCTCTCCGAGTTCCAGAACCCGCTGACGGGGCTGAACTTCCAGGGCACGGGCACGCTCTCGACGCCGCTGGGCGCAAAGCTCCTGCGCACGAGCGCGATGCCCGCGGGCACGATCATCGGCCTGGACAAAAACTATGCGCTTGAGCGTATCTGCGGCAGCGAGGTGCTGGTGGAGTATGACAAGCTCATCGACCGCCAGCTTGAGCGCGCCGCCATCACGAGCATCTCGGGCTTTGCAAAGCCCTATCAGGAGGCATCGAAGGTGCTCAAGCTCCAGTGAGCGGAGGGAGAGACGATATGGACGAGACAAGGAGCATCGGCGAGCAGATGCTCTCCTGCGCCCGCACGCTGACGCGCGCGGACGAGAGCGAGGAGGCGCTGCTGAAAATGATCTGCACCGCGCAGGAGATGATCCTGGAGCGCGCGCTGCGCGCGGACGTGACGAAGGAGGAATGCGAAAGCGCCTTTGTCTGCGCGGGGGCGTTCCTTGCCGCGGCGGCGCTGGAGCGCGCGAGGACGTGCGGGGAGGAGGTATCCTCCCTGCGCGCGGGCGACATGAGCGTGACGCTGCGTGACGGCGGCGAGAGCGGCAGACGCGCGGACGCGCTGCGCGAGCAGGCATGGGCGCTGATGCGCCCGTATACGAAGGAGGGGGGCTTTTACTTTTGCACGACGCGAGGATGAAGCGGGCGCTGGATGAGGCGTTTGCGCGCTACGGGCTGGAGACGACGGTGCAGCGCGGCGGCGAAACGGAGCAGACGAGGGCCCTTGTCCAGCCGATGACGCGCGAGACGGGGGACGAGCCGTTCAGCGCGACGCCGCTGGGCGCGGCGGACGAGCACTGCTGGCGGTATCTGGGGCCGGCGGATGTGGAGATCGATATGGGCGACCGCGTGGTGTGCAGAGAGAGACGCTATGTCGTGCGCGACGCGGCGGCGGTCTTTGCGGGCGTGACGGCCATTTACCGCTGGGCGGTGCTCAAGGAGGAGGCGGAGACGGCGTGACGGCGATGAAGCAGGTCAAACGCGCGGTGATATCGGCGATCGAGAGCACGGGCTGCGGCGCTGAGGAGGCATACAGCGCCGAACGGCTGCGGCGGTATGAGCGCGCGGCCGCGGCGGTCGGCGTGCGGGAGGCGCACATCAGCGGTTCAGGCGTGACGGACTATCTGGGCCGGCGCGTGGACGAGAGAACGCAGGAGATGGTCGAGGTCTACGGGCGGAGAATGGAGGTCGGACTGTCGATCGACATTTATGCGCCGCGCGCGCTGGGAGCCGAGGGCTGCGAGACGGCGGCGGAAAACGTGGCGCAGGCGCTGCTGACGGCGCTGCCGGAGGGACTCAGGCTGCGCGCGCTGCACCGTGGAGAGACGGAATGGGACAAGGTGAGCGGGATGTTCCGGCTGTGCGCGCAGGCGGAATATGCGGCGTATTTCACCGCCGAGGCGGCGGAGGAGGAGACGGTATTTACCGATTTTGTGTTGAAGGGCACGGTGAAGGAGCATGAATAGTACGATCCATGAGCGTCCGGGCGTGTATTCGTCCTATGACGCATCGAGCGTGGTGAGCGCACGCACGGCGGCGAGGACCGTCGGCGCGGCGGCCGCTGCGTCAAAGGGTACGGCGAACAGCGTTGAGATGATCACCTCCTATGAGGAGGGAAAGGAGATCTTCGGCGAGGACGCGGAGGGCGTGTATGGCATGAGCACGCTGCTGCGGCTGCTGTTCGCAAACGGCGCGGGCACGGTGAAGGCCGTGGCCGTGGGCAAGGACAAAAACGGCGCGGCGGACTACGCCGCGGCCTTTGCCGCGCTGGAGGAGGAAGAAGGCGTGGACATCGTGGTGTGCGACAGCGCGGAAACGACGGTGCACCAGAGCCTGAGAACGAGCGTGGAGAGCGCGTCGGCGCTGCGGCGCGAGCGCATTGCGGTCGTGGGCGGCGCGAACGAGACGGCAGCACAGATGGTGAGCCACGCGAAGGCGATCAACAGCGAGCGCGTGACGCTCGTGGGGCCGGACGCGGCGCTGACGGACGGGACAGGCCTCAGCGCGGTATTTGCCGCGGCGGCGCTGGCGGGTGTGATCGCGGCGGGAAGCGACCCGTCGATCCCTGTGAACGGCGCGGCGCTCAAGGGACTCGGCGCGGTGAGCCGCCGCCTGAGCGAGAGCGAGATCGACCAGCTGGTGCGCGGCGGCGTGACGCCGCTTGAATGCGTGGGCGGCATCTGCTCGCCGGTGCGCGGCATCACGACGAAAACGACGAGCGGCGGCGCGGCGGATACGACATGGCGCGAGCTGACGACGATCCTTATCGTGGATGAGGTCATCCCGACGATCCGCAGCGCGCTGCGCGCCCGCTTCGCACGCAGCAAAAACACCGCGCAGAGCCGCGGGGCCATCCGCTCGCAGGTGGTGCTGGAGCTGGAGGAGATGAAGGGCCGCGAGATTGTGGACGACTACGGCGAGGTCAGGGTGAGCGCGCTGGAGAGCGATCCGACGGTGTGCCTGGTGGAGTTCAGCTTCACGGTGGCGCACGGGCTGAACCGCATCTATCTGACCGCGCACATCACGGTATAAGGAGGAGAAGACATGGCAAAGACGATCCTGCCGCTGAGCAGCGACATCTATCTGGAGGCGGACGGCAAAAAGGTCGCGGTGGTGCAGAGCTATACGACAAAGGCCGTGCGCACGAGCCGAGAGATCGAGGCCTTCGGCGAGAGCGAGCCGGTGGCGACGATCGCGGGGGCGAACAAGTATACGCTGGAGCTGACGAGGCTCTACGCGACCGACGAGGCCGTGAGCGACGGCGTTGATTTTTATGAGCTGAACGATTTTTCACTCGTGATCTGTAAGCCGGACAAGCGCATCATCTATTCCCAGTGCCGCTGGAGCAGCATTGAGGAGGCCGGCAAGCTCGGCGAGCCGGCGGCGGAAAAGGTGACGATCATCGCGCGCAAGCGCATGGAGATCGCGGGATGATGGACGAAGGACTGCTGAAATTTCTGGGCCGCGAGCGCGAGGAGCGCGTGCGCATCGGAGAAAGGATCTGCGCGCTGCGGCTGCTCACGGCCCGTGAGACGCTCGCGCTGCGGCGCGAGATCGCGCAGCTCGACTGCGCGGATGAGGAGGAGCGGGCGCTGCGGGCAAATGCGGCGCTGCTCAGAAGGAGCCTGACGGAAAACGGCGAGGCGGTCTTTGCGTGCGCCGAGGACGTGGAGGACGCGCTGAGCGTCGGCGAGATCAACGCGCTGATCGAGCGCTATGCGGCGCTCGACGGAGCGGAGAACCCCTCGTGCGAGGACGGGCGCGAAAGGGTGGAAGCGCTAAAAAAAGCCTGGAGCACGCGCCCTACGAGCGGCTGAAATGGCGCGTGCTCCGATATGCCGGCGCGCTGCCGAGCGAGAAACGCGTGCAGGAGATGACGGACGGAGACTATCTCTACTGCCTGCTGCACGAGATGCTCGACCGCGAGGAAGCACTCGAGCGGCTGTGCCCCGCGTGCAGAGAGCGGGCGGAGGAGGCGCGGTGCACGTGCTGCGGGACGCTGCTGGCCGATACGGCCGGCGGCGGCAACGCGGGCTTTGACATGGCGCGCTTCCTTCGCATGAAGGAGGGAGGCAGAGCTTGAATTACATCGAATGGGTCCTCGTGCGCGCATCAGCGCTGTGGCGCGCGCAGGAGGAGACGCTGAAGGGCCGTCTTGCGCAGAGCGTGCCGGCGGCGCCGGCGGAGAGCGGCGGGGCGCGCGGCGGAGAGGAAGCGGCGGCGCGGCTGAAAAGAAGGCTTTACGGCCAGACGGAGAATGACGCGGCGGCATCGGAGCTGATGGCGGATGCGGAGAAGGCGGCGGCGGAGGCGGGGCGCGCCGCGGGCGCGCTCCGCTCCGGAAACGCGCTGAAGGAGGAGAGCGCGGCGGCGTGGATCGCGGGGGAGCTTGAGAAAAGCACGGCGGCGGGCGCGTCTGCCGCCGTGCGGGGAGAGGAGAGCTTCGTGCGCGCGGCGGCGCGGGAGAGCGACGGGACGGAAACGCTCGCGCTGAGCCTTGAGCGCGACGCGCGGCGCTATGACGGAGGCTTTTTATTCTACTGAGAGAGGAGAGAGGTGCATGAAGCTTGCGCCGATGCGGTACAAGGACTATGTGTGGCCGCACAATCCGGAGACGTATACCATCACGTTCCGGCGCAGCATCGCGACGGCGAAGGTGCCGTTCGGCCGCTGCGTGATGCAGGACATGGGGCAGAGCTATCGCGTGATGGAGGGCGAGGGCGTGTTTGCGGGCAGAGGCGCCTATGAGGAGTTCAAGCGGCTGGCGGCGGTGTTCTACGGAGGGGGCACGGGACTGCTGGTGCATCCGGTGTGGCAGGCGTCGCAGGCGTATTTCGTGTCGCTGGAGCTTGCGCAGCAGCCGCTGGAGGACTATGTGCGCTATCGCTTCGCCTTCTGGGAGGCAAACCCCGTCGGCACGTCGCTCATCCACGTGGGCGGCGGCTCATCGGCGAGGACGGAGGCGCGCGAGACCTGCACCGTGCAGCGCGGCGACACGCTGTGGGGCATTGCGGCGCGGTACGGTGTGACGCTGACGGCGCTGCTGAAGGCGAACCCGCAGATCAGGAACCCGAACGAGATCGCGGTGGGAGAGCGGGTGACGCTGCCGTGATGAAGGGATATCTGACGACCTGCGAGGGCGAGGTCTACGAGCTGCCGGCGCTGCTGGCGTGGGAGCTTTCCTATACGGGGAGCGTGCCGTGCGACAGCTTTGCGCTGAAGTGCCCCTACGAGGCGGCGATGGCGGAGACGCTGCGCAGAGCCGTGCGCTTTACGGCGCGCGAGGACGGCGAGATGGCGTTCGTCGGCGTGATCGACGAATACGAGGCGGTGTGCGGCGAGAAGGGGCTGCTGCTTGAAATGAGCGGGCGCGGCATGGCCGCGCTGCTGCTCGACAGCGAGGCGGAGGCCGTGAACTATGAGCTGGCGACGACGGAGGAGATCGTGAAAAACCACGTGACGCGCTGGGGCGTTGCGTGTGCGGCGTGGGAGGAAGCGGAGGCGGCGGGCTACCGCGTGGCGAACGGAGCGAGCCAGTGGAAGGCGATGTATGATTTTGCCGTGCTGCACGCGGGGCTGACGCCGTATTTCCGCGCGGACGGGACGCTGGAGCTGGCAAGCGCGCACAGGGGAAAGCGCGTGGTGATCGACGGCCAGACGCCCGTGACGGCGCTTGCCTACCGCGACAGGCGCTACGGCGTGATCGCCGAGGCGCTGGTGGTGGACAAAAAGGCCGGAGAAAAGCAGAGCGTGCGCAACGAGAGCTTCTGCGCGCGCGGCGGCAGGAGCCGGAGGGTGTTCTACGTGCCGTCGCGCAGCGACAGGCAGACCATGCGCTGCACGGGAGAGTATCAGATCGAGCGCTCGAAGGAGGGCGCGGAGACGCTGCGCGTGACGGCAGCGGGACGGCTGGACGCGCTGCCGGGCGACCATGCCGACGTGCGCGGGACGAGACTCGGCGTGAGCGGGAGCTTTCGCGTGATCGAGCTGACGCGGCGCATGGACGAGACGGGCGAAATGAGCGAAGTGAGCCTACAGAGGGAGTGAGAGAGGGCATGTGGCTATCGAGAAAGCTGGCGCAGCATGAGCTGCAGGACGTCGCCTCGGCACAGGACGGCACGGTGACGGTCGAGGGAGAGGAGACGGCGGTATTCAGCAGCGGGGAAAAGCGCGAGGTGAAGACCGTGGCGCCGGGCGGCTATGAGTGGAGGCCGCGCAAGGGCAGCGAGGTGCTGATCGTGCGCGGCGGAATGTTCGGCGAGGACGCCTACGCCGTGGGCGAGGCGGCGAAGGAGGAAAGCGGGCTTGCACCCGGCGAGGTGCGCATCCGCTCGGCCCTTGCGGGGACGGAGATCGTGCTGCGCAACAACGGGCGCGTGGAGATCAACGGGCTGCTGTTCGTCAACGGCGTGCCGTATATGGGAGTGGGAGGCTGAGAGATGGAGCTTATGATCCGAGAGCGCGACTATGTATCCGACGGCGCGGGCGGGCTTGCGCGCGTGAGCGGCGGGGAGGAGACGCTGCTGCGCGCGCTCTACAAGCTGAGCGTGCCGCGCGGGAGCTTTGCGCTTGCGCCGGAGATCGGCAGCAGGCTGCATCTTTTGTGGCGCGAGAAGCCGGCAAGCCGCGCCGCCGCCGCAAAGCAGTACATTGCCGAGGCGCTGGCGGAGGAAACGGACATGACGGTGGAGAGCGCGTCGGTGCGCGAGGGAAACGGCGTGCTGGATGTAGAAACGGCGCTGCGCTGCGGCGGAGAGGAAACGGCGCTGCGCGTGACGATAGGAGGAGAGTGAAACGATGGAGGAGCTGAGAACGATCTATGAGCGGATGCGCGGGACGTTTGCCGAGGAGGCGGGCTTTACGCCGAACGACGGCTGCGACATGATGGTGCGCCTTTACGCGCTGGCGGCGGAGGTGCAGGCACTGCTTGCACAGGCGGACTGGGTGCTCGACCAGAGCTTTCCGCAGACGGCGCAGGGACAGTATCTGGACTATCATGCCCAGACGCGCGGCTTGACGCGCCTTGCAGCGGCAAGAGCGAAGGGCGTGCTGCGCTTTTCCTCCTCCGGCGCGGCCGCGGCGGACTATCCGATCGAGCGGGGGAGCGTTGTGATGACGAGCGGCGGCGCGCGCTTTGAGACGACGGAGGCGGCGGTGCTCCAAAAGGGCGAGAGCTATGTCGACGTGCCGGCGCGCGCCGTGGAGGCGGGCGCGGCCGGCAACGCGGTCGCGGGCGCGGTGCATATCATGGCGGCGTATCCCGTGGGCGTGGCGCGCTGTGTCAATCCGGAGGCATTTGCCGGCGGAAGCGACGAGGAGAGCGACGAGAGCCTGCGCGAGCGCATCCTTGCGAGCTTCAGACGCCTGCCGAACGGCGCGAACGCGGCCTTTTACGAGCAGGAGGCGATGCGCTTTCCGAACGTGGCGGCGGCGAAGGCGGTGGGCCGTGCGCGCGGCATCGGCACGGTGGACGTGTACGTTTCGACGCACGCGGGCGCGCCGGAGGCGGCGCTGCTCGCCGAGATCGCGGCGGTCTTGCAGAAAAAGCGAGAGATCGCGGTGGATGTGGCCGTCAAGGCGCCGACGGAGAAGACCGTGGATGTGCGCGTGGAGCTGACGGCGGAGCAGGGCTGGACGATGCAGGAGGCCGCGGACGCGGTGAAGGCGGCGCTGCAGGCATACTTCACCGGCGAGCGGCTGGGAGAGCCGGTATATACGGCGAAGCTGGCAAGCCTGCTCTATGGCGCGGAGGGCGTAAAAAACTGCCATCTGCTCGCGCCCGCCGCCGATGTGAGCACGGCGGCGACGGAGCTGCCGGTGCTCGGCACGGTGACGGTCACGGAGATCGGGGCGGGTGAGAGCGCATGACGGGGCATTACGAGTATCTGTGCCGGCTGCTTGAGCCGATGCGCATTTACCGCACCGAGCGCGGCAGCATCAGCGGCAGCGAGCTCTACGCGGCGGGAACGGCGCTGGACGGGGCGCGGGACGCCGTTGAATACGCCGGACGCGAGGGCATTCTGCCGTGCGCCGAGGGCGAGGGACTGACGCGCAGAGAGCGCCTGTTCGCGCGCTGTCCGGTGAACGTGTCGACCGCGCTGCGGCGAGAGGCCATCGCGGCGCTTACGCGCATCAGCAGCGACAGCTTTACGCTGGGCGACATCAATTCGGCGCTCAGCGGCTGCGGCATCCGCGCGCTGGCCGGGGAGACGGAGAAAAAGGGCGTCGTAAAGGTCTGGTTCCCCAATACGGTGGGCGTGCCGGAGGAGTTTTCGCAGGTAAAGAGCATCATCCTGGATATCATCCCGTGCCATCTGCTGATCGATTTCTACTTCCGCTATCTGACATGGCGGGAGTGCGCCGCACAGGGCATGACATGGCGGAGCGTGGAGACGGCGGCGCACACCTGGGAGAGCTTCCAGAAGGCGGTGGCGGACGAATGACGGAGCGGGAGACGAACGCAAGGCTCGCCGAGACGGAGCAGCGCGCAAGGGCGAACACGCGGCGCATCGAGACGCTGGAACAGCAGCAGAGGGACCTGAATAAGCTGGTAACGGCGGTGGAGGTGCTCGCCTCGCGCGAGTCGGGCGTGGAGAGCGACGTGAAGGAGATCAAGGCGGACGTGAAGCGCATGACGCAGAAGGGCGCAAAGCGCTGGGACGCGATGATCGACCGAGTGCTGTATGTGCTCATCGGTGCGGCGATCTCGCTTCTGATGACGGGAGGGAGCCTGTGAGGAAAAGAAAGGCGGGCTTTTCCAAGCGGCTTTTGATGCTGGAGAGCGCGATCGTGCTGTATACGACCTATGAGGGCTTTGCGCTGGCAAGGCTGGCGGTGGCGGCGGGCTTTACGGGGACGCTGCCGTGGATCGCGGCGATGGTGACGGCGGCGTGGGGCGCCTACGGGACGAGCGCGGCGTGCTACTATGGGAAGGCAAAGGCGGAAAATACGGCGGGCGGCGTGGTCTATGAGGCGGCCTGCCGCGGGATCGACTGCGAGGAGTGAGAGAATGGAGCAGCTGAAAAAAAGGATCGCAAATCTGCTGAGCGTGAAATCGCTTGTGACGATCTGCCTGACCGTCACGTTCTGCGTGCTGACGGTGCAGGGCAAGGTGACGCAGGAGTTCAACACGGTGTATCTGATGGTGATCGCGTTCTACTTCGGTACGCAGAACAGCAAGCCGCAGGAGGAAGCGTGATGCGCCACAGCAGGGACATCGGCGCGCTGCGCGCGGACGTGGCGGAGAATTGCAGAAGACTGCTGGCACTGGCGGAGCGGGAAGGGCTGCGGGTGCTGGTGACCGAGACGGTGCGCGACGCGGCGTATCAGCGGTGGCTTGCGGAAAAGGGCTACGCCGCCGCGGGGGCGACGACGCCGTCGTTCCACGGGGAGAGCGCGGGGCTGGCGTTCGACATCTGCAAGGACGAAAAGGGGCACGAGTATGACGATCCCGCGTTCTTTGCGCGCATGGGAGAGCTTGGCAGACAGGTGGGCTTTTCGTGGGGCGGGGATTGGACGTCCTTCCCCGACAGGCCGCATTTTCAATGGGACGCGGGCGGGGCGTATACGGGCGCGATGGTGCGCGCGGGACGCTATCCCCCGCCGATGCCGCCGTATGAGGAGGATGAGATGACACAGGAGCAATTCAACGCGATGATGGAGCGCTATCTGCGCGCAAAGGCGCAGGAGGAGGGCGCGGCGTGGAGCGCCGCCGCCCGCGCGTGGGCCGAGGAAACGGGGCTGATCACGGGCGACGAGTCGGGCAACCGGCAGTACCGCAGCTTTGTGACGCGGGAGCAGCTGGCGGTGATCCTGCAGCGCTTTGCCGCGGCGAACGAAGCGGGAAAGCTGTAGAAAACGGCAAAAAGAAAGCAGGGCTGCGGCGTATGCCGCAGCCCTGCTTTCATGTTCATTTCCGCTTTTTGCCAAGGTACGCTTCCTTGACCTGCTCGTTGGCGAGCAGCTCCTCGCCAGTGCCGGAGAGGGTGATCTCGCCGGTCTCCATGACGTAGGCGAGGTCCGCGATCTTGAGCGCCATGTTGGCGTTCTGCTCGATCAGCAGCACTGTGACGCCGCGGCGGTTGATCTCGCGGATGATGGCGAAGATATCCTGCACCACGAGCGGCGCGAGGCCGAGCGACGGCTCGTCGAGCATCATCAGCTTCGGGCGCGACATCAGCGCACGGCCGACCGCGAGCATCTGCTGCTCGCCGCCAGAGAGCGTGCCGGCGAGCTGCCAGCTGCGCTCCTGAAGGCGCGGGAAGAGCTCGTAGACCCACTGGATGTCCTGCTCGATCCCGTCCTTATCCTTGCGCAGATACGCGCCGATCTTCAGGTTTTCGAGCACCGTCAGGTCCGCGAAGACGCGGCGGCCCTCCGGCGACATGGCGATGCCGGCGGAGATGATCTTGTCGATGGGCTTGCCCAGAAGCTCCGTGCCGTTCCAGAGGATGGAGCCGGAGCTTGCCTTGACAAGACCGGAGATGGTGCGCAGCGTGGTGGATTTGCCGGCGCCGTTCGCGCCGATCAGCGTGACGATCTTGCCGTCGGGCACCTCCATGCTGATGCCGCGCAGGGCCTTGATGCCGCCGTAGGCGACGTGCAGGTTTTCGATTTTAAGCATCCTCGTCCACCCCCAGATAAGCGTCGATGACGCGCTGGTCGGCCTGGATCTCCGCAGGTGTGCCCTGTGCGATCAGCTTGCCGAAGTCCAGCACGTAAATGCGGTCCGCGCAGTCCATGACAAGATCCATGTGGTGCTCGATGAGCAGGATCGTCTTGCCAAGTTCGGAGCGGATGCGGGAGATGAAGGCGGTGAGCTCGTCGGTCTCCTGCGGATTCATGCCGGCGGCGGGCTCGTCGAGCAGCAGGAGCTTCGGCTGCGCGGCCAGCGCGCGGGCGATCTCCAGACGGCGCTGCTTGCCGTAGGGAAGGCTGGTGGCCAGCTCGTTCGCCTCGGCCTCGAGGCCGACGATCTTCAAAAGCTCCATGACCTCGGCGCGCTGAGCGTCATCTTCCTTTTTGTTCAGGCGGAACGTGGCGGAGAGGAAGCTGCTCGACGCGCGGCAGTGCATGGCGATGAGGATGTTATTGAACACGGTCTGCGTTTTCCACAGGCGGATGTTCTGGAACGTGCGCGCCATGCCGAGCTTGGTGATCTTATCCGGCGTGGGGGCGAGAACGGGCTCCTGCAGGTACTTGTCGGCAAGCGAGCCCTTATACTGCTTTTTCATCTTGCCCTGCGGATGGTTGCGCACGATCGTTTCGCCGAGAAAGGAGACGGCGCCGTTCGTGGGCTGGTAAACACCGGTGATGACGTTGAACGCCGTGGTCTTGCCCGCGCCGTTGGGGCCGATCAGGGCGACGATCTCGCCCTCGTTCACGTCGAGATCTAGACCGTCGACGGCGACGACGCCGCCGAACTGCATCGTGACGTTCTCAACGTGCAGAACGTTTTTCGCTTCGCTCATTTCGCCGCCTCCTTTGCGCTTTTCTTATGGCCGGAGAGCTTTGCGCGGATGCCGCGCAGCACCTCCGGCAGCTCGCGGTCGCCCATGATGCCCTTGCGGAAGAAGAGCACGACGATCATGATAATGACCGAGAAGACGACCAGACGGAAGCCGTTGCGGAACACGCCGGGGGCGTTGATGCCGAGGAACTTGCCCATGTCGAGCCCGCGCAGCCACCATTCGGAGGCCGAGATGAACAGCAGCGCGCCGATGACGCTGCCGGAGATGGAGCCGATGCCGCCGAGGACGACCATCAGCAATATCTCATAGGTCATGGCGGCCTTGAAGTTGTTGGCCTGCGCGATGGAGAGCACCATCGCCATCATCGCACCCGAGACGCCGGCGAAAAAGCAGCTCGTGCAGAAAGAGAGCATCTTGTGCCTGGCAAGGTCGATGCCCATGGCCTCGGCGGCGACCTCGTCATCGCGGATGGCCTTGAAGGCGCGGCCGTAGGTGGAGTTGACGAGCAGCACGATCAGCGCGATGCAGATCGTGGCGATCAGGACGGGAACGAAGGTGGAAAAGCTGAGCGTTGTTTTGCCGACGGTCAGCTTGAAGGTGTTGATGCGGGCGAAGCTCTTTAAGAGGTTCGAGCCGTTCGTGAGGGGACCGAGCTTCTTCCACTGGAAGATGGCGCGGATGATCTCGGCAAAGCCGAGCGTGGCGATGGCGAGATAGTCGCTCTTGAGGCGCAGCACCGGAAGGCCGATGAGGTACGCGAACAGCGCGGCGACAAGGCCCGCCAGCAGCACCGAGACCGTGACGCCCAGCACCGTGCCCACAGGGCCGAGGGCGCTGCCGAGCACCTCGGGGAAGGAGATGCGCACCGCGGCGGTGAAGTACTGGTACACCGTGTCGCGCGCGTCGGACGGGATGGAGAAGATCGCATAGGTATATGCGCCGATGAGCATAAAGCCCGCGTGGCCGAGGGAGAAAAGCCCCGTAAAGCCGTTGAGCAGGTTCATCGATACGGCGGCGAGGGCGTAGACCGAGCCCTTTTGCAGCACCGTGAGCAGCATCGACATGCGGTCGGTCGGCTTGATGACCTGATC
Organism: uncultured Oscillospiraceae bacterium; assembly: GCA_934572465.1. Lineage (GTDB taxonomy): Bacteria > Bacillota > Clostridia > Oscillospirales > Oscillospiraceae > Hominicoprocola. The sequence continues at coordinate 12,591 of CAKTLG010000012.1, read as the reverse complement.
GAGCACGAAGACGAGCACGAGGAAGGCGAGCACGGCGATCAGGGAGATGATATTCTGGCGCTTTTGTTGTTCCTTGTTCAGCATGATGCTTCCTCCTTCCTCAGACCTTATCCGTCTGCTTCTCGCCGAAAAGCCCCGTGGGCTTGAAGACGAGAACGACGATGAGGATGATGAACGTCACCGCGTCGGAAAACGTGGAGAGGTCGATCTGCTCAGCGATGACGCCCTGCGTGAGAAGGATCGTATCGAGACCCTTGACAATGCTCTCGCAGATGCCGATGATGAACGCGCCGACGACCGCGCCGGGGACCGAGCCGATGCCGCCGAACACCGCCGCGACGAAGGCCTTGAGCCCCGGCATACCGCCGGAGGTGGGCACGATGCCGCGATAGTTCGTGAAGAACAGGAGCGAGCCGACGGCGGCGAGGAACGTGCCGATGATGAACGTGACGGAAATGACCGTGTTGATGCGGATGCCCATCAGCTGCGCGGTCTCAAAGTCGCGCGAGACGGCGCGCATGGCCATGCCGATCTTCGTGTGGTTGATGAGCATGACGAGGGCGAAGACGAGCAGGATCGTCAGAAACGGGGTGATGACCGTCACGCGCGTGGTGGTCGCGCCGAAGACGGTGATCTTGTCCGAGATCCAGGGGATCTCGGGATAGTTCTGGTTCAGGCCGCCGGTGATATAGAGCGCGAGGTTCTGCAGAAGGTAGCTCACGCCGATGGCCGAGATCATGACGGACATACGCGGCGCGGTGCGCAGCGGCTTATAGGCCACGCGCTCGATCGTAAAGCCGAGCAGAACGGTCAGCAGGATCATCAGCGGGATGGCCGCGTAAAGCGGCATCGCCGCGGCGAGGTAGACCATCAGAAGGCCTGCGACCATGAACACGTCGCCGTGGGCGAAGTTGATCAGGCGCAGGATGCCGTAGACCATCGTATAGCCGATGGCGATGAGGGCGTACTGCCCGCCCACCGAGATCCCCGACAGGAGATACGGCAGGACGGTGCTGAATAAACTCATAAAGATTTCCTCCCTTGCGTTTGACGCGGGCGGAGAGCGCCCGCATACGGTTTTCCGACCGCGTCGAAAAGGCCCCGCACGAGGCCTGGGACCCTTTCGATGCGGCCTGAAAGAAAACACAGCGGCTGGCGGGAGCGATGCTCCCGCCAGCACGGATACTGCGCTGGTTTGTCTTAGCCGACGCGCGCGACCGTGACGAAGTCCCAGGTGCCCGTCTCGGTGTTGCACTCCTTGACGACTGCGCTGTCGCGCACGGCGTCGCCGGTGGAATCGAGCGCGATCTCGCCTGTCACGCCGGTCATGGTGACGTTCGGCAGAGCCGCGAGCACGGCGGCGGGATCAGCGGAGCCGGCGGCCTTGAGCGCCTCAAGCGCGAAGTAGTAGGCGTCGTAGCCCATGACGGTGACGGCCGCGAGCTCATCGTTGCCGCCGTTGTTGGCAAGAGCGGTGGAGTCGCTGCGGATCCACTCCTTGATGCCGGAGTCGAAGCTGGGATCGGCGCCCTCCTGATAGAAGGTGGTCACGCAGATCTGAACGTCGGTGCCCTTGGCGGCGTCAAGAATGACGTTGGAGTCCCACGTGTCGCCCGCAAGGATCGGCATGCCGAGGCTCTGGTCGCTGGCCTTGGCGATGATCTGCGCGGCGGCTTCGGTGGAGACGGGGGAGAAGAAGACATCGCAGCCCTGATTCTGGGCGTTGGTGATGTAGGTGGAGTAGTCGGACGTGCCCTCGGGGAAGGTCTCCTGGACGCAGTTCTCAGCGCCGAAGGCCTGCACGAAGTAGTTCACAAGGCCGCCGGAGTAGTCGTCGCCCTGCTTGGACAGGCAGTAGGCCTTCTTGGCGCCCAGCTCGCTCTTGGCGTAGTTGGCCAGCGCCGTGCCCTGGAACGGGTCGAGGAAGCAGATGCGGAAGTACACGTCGCAGCCGGAGGTGACCTGCGGGTTGGTGCAGGTGACGCCGACGGCCGGAACGCCCGCGGCGGCAAAGGTGTCGCCCGCGGCGATGGACACGCCGGAGCCGTAGGAGCCGAGGACGATGGACACACCGCTGGAGATCAGCGTCTGCGCGGCGGTGGGCGCCTTGTCGTTGGACGAGGCATTGTCGGCGTAGACCAGCTCGACCTTATAGGTCTCGCCGCCGATCTCGACGGTGGGCGTCAGGGAATTGGCATACTGCATACCAAGGATCTCCTGCTTGCCGCCCGCGCCGTTATCACCGGACTGGGGCTCGAACACACCGATCTTGACGATCTTTTCGCTGCTGTCATCGCTGCCGCCGTCGCTGCTGCCGCCGCAGGCGGCGAGCGAGAGCGCCATGACGAGCGCCAGCATCATTGCAAGAAACTTTTTCATGATAAAATCCTCCTGAATAGATTGGACTTATTGCGATGCTCTATATATTACTCTATCATGGTACTGGCCGCAAGCAACAAAAATGCCAATCTTTTCTATGAGACCAAACGGCAAAAATGTCGGATTTTCTTTACATACAGGCCGTTTGTCCGCGGTAGAAAAACAAACAAAAGAGGTGCGGATGCTCCGCACCTCTTTTGTTTTTGAAGAAAGGACAACTGTTTCTAGTTAAAATGCACAACGCGGGCGGCGGAAAATAGGAAGACCTGATGAAAACGGGAACGATATTGCCGTCAACCCTCCGTTTTGGGCGCGTTATCGGCAAAAACGGCCTCAAATTCCTCCGCGCTCATCGTCTCGTGCGCGAGCAGGAACTCGGCGACGGCGGTGAGATGGACGCTGTCGCGCGAGAGAATATCCTCGCAGCGCTCATAGGCGCGGTCGATAATGGCCTTGACCTCCTCGTCGATGAGCGCGGCGACCTGCTCGGAGTACGACTTCGCCTGCGCCATGGAGCGGCCGATGAAGATCTCATCATGGCCGGATTCAAACGAGATCGCGCCGAGACGGTCGCTCATGCCGTAGACCGTGACCATGCGGCGGGCGATCTGCGAGGCGCGCTGGATATCGTTCGACGCGCCGGTGGAGATATCGCCGAGCATCAGCTTTTCGGCGACACGCCCGCCAAGGAGCGAGACGATCTGCTCCTCCATAAAGCGCTTGGACTGGTACGAGCGGTCCTCCGCGGGCAGCGAGATCGTCATGCCGCCGGCGCTGCCGCGCGGGATAATGGTGATCTGATGGACGGGGTCGTGCGTCGGCAGGGCGTGCATGACAATGGCGTGACCCGCCTCGTGATAGGCGGTGAGTTTGCGCTCGTGCTCGCTGACGACGCGGCTCTTTTTCTCGGGGCCTGCGATGACCTTGATCTCGGCTTCGGAGAAGTCGGACATCGTGATGAGCTTGCTGCCGCGGCGCGCGGCGAGCAGCGCCGCCTCGTTGCAGAGGTTCTCAAGGTCTGCGCCCGTGAAGCCCGGCGTGCCCCTGGCGACGGTGGAGAGATCGACGTCTTCGGCGAGGGGCTTGTTTTTGGCGTGGATCTTCAGGATCTCCTCGCGGCCGCGGATGTCGGGCAGGCCCACGTAGACCTGACGGTCGAAGCGGCCGGGGCGCAGCAGCGCGGGATCGAGGATGTCGGCGCGGTTGGTCGCGGCCATGACGACGACGCCCTCGTTCGTGCCGAAGCCGTCCATCTCGACGAGCAGCTGGTTGAGCGTCTGCTCGCGCTCGTCGTGTCCGCCGCCGAGGCCCGTGCCGCGCTGGCGGCCCACAGCGTCGATCTCGTCGATGAAGATGATGGCGGGAGCGGCCTTTTTCGCCTGCTCAAAGAGGTCGCGCACGCGGCTCGCGCCGACGCCGACATACATTTCAACAAAGTCGGAGCCGGAGATCGAGAGGAACTGCACGCCCGCCTCGCCCGCGACGGCGCGGGCAAGCAGCGTTTTGCCCGTGCCCGGAGGGCCGACGAGCAGCACGCCCTTGGGGATGCGCGCGCCGAGGTCGATGAACTTCGACGGCTCCTTGAGGAAATCGACGATCTCCTGCAGCTCCTCCTTTTCCTCGTCCGCGCCGGCAACGTCGGCGAAGGTCGTGGGACGCTTGTTGTCCCCGCCGGTCTTGAACGACGCCGTGCCGAACTTTGCCATGCGGTCGCCGCCGCCTCCGCCCGCCGAGCGGAGGGAGAGGAAGTACCAGATGGCGAAAATGCCGAGGATGGCGAGCACATAGGGCGCGAGCAGCGCGACATAGTTGACGGAATGGTCGGCGGAAATATCGTAATCCTCGATGATGCCGTCGGCCTTCTGCTGCTCGATGAGCGCGCCGAGATCTTCATAAAAGAGCGAGAAGCTGAAAAGATCCTTTGTAAGCTCGGTCTTGCCGTCGACGGCCTCGCGGAGCTTTACGCGCAGCGTGGTGTCCGTCACGGTGAACGACTGGACCTTTTCCTGCTCGAAAAGCGCGCGGATCTCGGCATAGGACGGCTCCGGCTCGGCGGGGCGGTTCATAAAGCCGTATGCGCCGACGAGCAGCAGAAGGATCAGCAGATACGGGATCAGGCTGGGACGCTTTGTTTGCTGAGTCAAGTGGGTGTCCTCCTTGCTTGCAGATTATTTGCTGTACACCTCAGGCTTGAGCACGCCGATGTAGGGCATGTTGCGGTACTTCTGGGCGTAATCGAGACCGTAGCCGACGACGAACTCGTCGGGGACCTCAAAGCCCGCGAGATCCGCGGTGATGGGCTTGCAGCGGCGGGCGGGCTTGTCGAGCAGCGTCACGATGGTGACGCTCCTGGCGCCCTTGGTGATGAAGTAGTTCTTGAGGAAGTAGAGCGTGTTGCCGGAGTCGAGGATATCCTCGATGACGACGAGGTCGCGGCCGGTGATGTCCTGCTGGAGATCGTGGGTGATCTGCACGACGCCGGAGGACGAGGTCGCGTTCTGGTACGAGGAGACGGCGATGAATTCCACATCGCTCTTGATCTGGCAGGCGCGCACGATGTCCGCCATGAAGATGAAGCTGCCCTTCAGCACGCCGAGGAACAGCGGGTCCTTGTCCTTGAACTGCTCGTACAGCGTATCGCCCATCTCCTGCACGCGCGCTTTGATCTGCTCCTCGGAATACAGTACCTTCAGGATGTCCTGATCCATGTTGCTCTTAGCCATAGCGTTTCTTTCTCAACTTTCTTTATTTGATGTAATATTTATCAGCACGGCGAGGCGTCGCCGTGAAGCGTACAGAAGTCCTGTGCGGGGGAAACGCGGATGAAGCAGCGTTCGCCGCCCTGCGTGGGGGAAAAGGAGATATCCGCGCCCAGCGGCCAGACGGCGGCGAGCCGCCCGTTTACGTAGAACGCGGGCAGCGTATCGCGCACGGAGGGCGGGATGCGGCGGTCAAGGCACAGGCGCTTGACGCTGCGCGCGCCGTTCGCGCCCGCGAGCGTGAGGAACGAACCGGCGTCGCAGGGCAGAACGCGCAGCGTTTCGTCCGGCAAGAGCGCGCGGAGGGAAAGTCCCTCGCCGTCGGGCGCGCTGAGCAGCGTGAGCGCATAGCCGCCCCAGCGCGCGGGAACGTTCGGCAAAAGCGGCATCTCCCGCGGCGCGGCGGGGGAAAGCTCCACCGTCAGCGCGCCGTCCGCGCACAGGGCGCGCGCGCCGCGCGGCAGGGAAACGGAGCGTTCGGCGCGGCCGCTTTTTTGCACAAGGGCAAAAATGGCCTCGAGCTGCGCGCGGACGATATCTCTGCGGCCAAGGCCGAGAAGGTCCGCCATGCGCAGCACGGCGCGCGCGCGCACGGTCTCGGGCGCGGCGCGGAAGGCCTCGAGCGGCAGCGTGACGCGGCCGTCTTCAAGGGATGCGCGCGCCATCAGTGCGTCGGTCTCGCGCTCGAGCGCGTCGTCGAGCGCGGTCAGCGAGCGCGCCGCTGCGGCGATGTGCTCGCTTGCGCGGGGGTTGAGCGTTTGCAGGCGCGGCAGGATATCAAGGCGCAGATAGTTCCGCGCGGCGGCGTCGGGATCGGCGTTCGTGCGATCCTCAACGTGCGGGACGCCGCGCGCTGAAGCGTAGGCGGCAAGCTCGGCGCGCGTCTGCGTGAGCAGCGGACGGACGATGCCGCCCTGAAGCGGCTTCATGCCGCAAAGACCGCGCAGATCCGTGCCGCGGATGAGATTCAAAAGCACGGTCTCGGCGTTGTCGTCCGCGTGGTGCGCCAGCGCGAGCTGCGCGTGCAGCGCGGACGCCGTCTGCCGCAGAAAGGCGTGGCGCAGCGTGCGCGCGGCCTCCTCGACGCTCCGGCCGTTTTCGCGCGCATACGCGCGCACGTCGCCGGAGCCGGCGTAAAAGGGGATGGCGCGCGCCTCGCACCATGCGCGCACGAACTGCTCGTCGCCGTCGGCCTCTGCGCCGCGCAGCCGGTGGTTGAAGTGCGCGCAGGCAACGCCATAGCCCTGCTCGCGCAGAAAATACAGCAGACACATCGAGTCCAGCCCGCCGGAGACGGCGGCGAGGACGGGACGCGCGGGATCGAGATACCGTGCGCAGAGCGCCTGCGCGCCGGTGAGCTCACTCCTCCTCATGGTAGCGGTCGATCGAGGAGAAGGTGGTGTACTGCGGCGACCAGGCGAGCTCTACCTTGCCCGTTTCGCCGTGGCGGTTCTTGGCGATGATGCACTCGGCGATATTGTGCTTTTCCGAGTCCTCGTGATAGTAGTCGTCGCGATAGAGGAACAGGACGATGTCCGCGTCCTGCTCGATCGCGCCGGATTCGCGCAGGTCGGAGAGCATGGGGCGCTTATCGTCGCGCTTTTCGTTGGCACGCGAGAGCTGCGAGAGACACAGCACAGGGACCTGCAGCTCCTTTGCCATGATCTTGAGCATACGCGACATGTCGCTCACCGCCTGCTGGCGGTTTTCGCCGCTGTAGCCCTTGCCGCCGCCGGCGGAGGTCATCAGCTGAAGATAGTCGATCACGACAAGGCCGAGATCGTCGATGCGGCGGCACTTGGCGTTCATATCCGCCACGGTGAGCAGCGGGTTATCGTCGATGAGAATGTTGAGGCCCGAGAGCACGGCGGCTGCGTTGGCAATGTTCACCCAGTCCTGCTCGCGCAGGTTGCCGGTGACAAGGCGCTGGTTCTCCACCGTGGCCTGACTGGAAAGAATGCGCGTGACGAGCTGCTCGCGCGACATTTCGAGCGAGAAGACCGCGACGGCCTTGCCGCTCGAGCGCGCGACGTTGAGCGCCATGTTGAGCGCCATGCTCGTCTTGCCCATGCCCGGGCGCGCAGCCAGCAGCACAAGGTCGGATCTGTTGAGACCGTTCGTCTTATCGTCGAGCACGCCGAGACCTGTGGAAAGGCCCGGCAGCGTTTTGCCGCCCGAGGCGCTCAGCTCGCTCAGATGGTCGAGCACGCCCTGCAGAACGACGCCGATGTGCGTCATGTTCTGCGCGGAGCGTCCGCGGCGCACGGCGTAGATCTTCTGCTCGGCGGCCTCGAGCACGCTCGAGGCGCCGCCCGCGCCGTCCTGCACCATGGCGGAGATCTCGCCCGCGGCGGTGTAGAGCGCGCGCAGCAGCGATTTGTCGCGCACGATCGCGGCATATTCCATCACGTTCGCGCTCGTGGGCGTCACGTCCATGAGCTGGGCGAGGTACGGGCGCGTGGTGGTCTCGTCATATGTGCCGTTCTTTTCCATCTCGCCCGCGACGGTCACGCCGTCGATGGGGCGGGAGTAGACGAACATGGAGTAGATCGTTTCAAAGATCTCGCGGTTCTGGCGCAGATAGAAATCGTCGGGACGGAGAAGCTCCATCACGTCCTTGACGCAGTTCGCATCGATGAGCATGGAGCCGAGCACGGACTGCTCCGCCTCGAGGGAGTGAGGCATCTGCCGGTAGAAGATATCTTCCACGAGAGGCCCTCCTTATCGCAGATTGGTGGGGACTTATTCCTCCGTGACGCTGACGGAGAACTTGGCGCTCACCTCGTAGCCGAGCTTGGCCTTGACCTCGTATTCGCCGAAGGCCTTGATCGGCTCGTCGAGCACGATCTTCTGCTTGGGCATGTCGAGCTGGAACTGGCTCATGAGCCCCTCGGAGATCTCCTTGCTCGTGATGGCGCCGAAGAGCTTGCCCTCCTTGCCGCCCTTGGCCGTGAGCCTGACGGTGACGCTCTTGAGCCTGCCGCTCATTTCGACCGCGGCCTGACGGTTCGCGGCCTCCTCGGCGCGGCGGGCCTTTTCCTTGAGGTTCATGGTGTTGATCGCGTCGGTCGTGGCGGGGATGGCGAGCTTGCGCGGGATCAGGAAGTTTCTGGCGTAGCCCTCGGCTGCGTCGATCATCTGGCCCTTCTTGCCCTGGCCGCGGACGTCCTGCATCAAAATAACTTTCATATTGGTTTCCTCCTTGTGGGATAGTTTATTCTTCCATATATTCGTCGATGGCGGCAAGCAGACGCTCGCGCACATCGTCCACCGTGGCGTCGGGCACCTGTCCGCCGGCGGTGGTGGAGTTGCCGCCGCCGCCCAGCTTCTCCATGATGAACTGCACGTTGATCTCGCCGAGCGAGCGCGCCGAGAGGTTCACGCCCGTGCCGTGCTTGAAGAGCACCACCGAGGCGTGGATGCCCGAAAGGGTCAGAAGCTCGTCGGCGGCCTTGGCGGCCGTCACGCGGTCGATCTCCTTTTCGACCGCCGCCACGGCGATGTCGCCGTGGACGAGCTCGGCGTGGCGGATGATGTCGTAGCGCTCGACCATGCCGGCGAGGTCGCTCTGGAAAAGCCGCTGCACATCGGCCGTGTCCGCGCCCGCGCGGCGCAGGAAGGCCGCGGCCTCAAACGTGCGCCCGCCGGTGCGCATGGTAAAGTTTTTCGTATCGAGCACGATGCCGGCGAGCAGCGCCTCGGCCTCCGCGCGCTGAAGGTCGCTCGGTTCGGCGAGGTACTGCAGAAGCTCCGTTACGAGCTCGGAGGCGCTGGAGGCATACGGCTCGTGGAAGTTGAGCGCGGCGGATTCGATGTAGCTCGCCGCCCGCCTGTGATGGTCGATGACGGCCACGCGGTTGCACGCGTCGAGCAGCTGCTGGGATTCGACAAAGTCGGGGCGGTTCGTGTCCACCACCACGAGCAGCGCGCCCTGACGGGCGGAAATAAAAGCGTCGCTGCCGGAGATGAAGGCGTCCTTATATTCCGGCAGGGCCGCGAGCTTGTCGAGCAGCGGCTTTGCGACGTTGTCCTCCATGTCGATAACGATCTGCGCCTTCTTCCCGCGCTTGCGCGCGATGCAGCAGATGCCGGCCGCCGCGCCGACCACGTCCATATCCGCGTGCGCATGGCCCATGACGAAGATCTGCCCCGCGTCGGAGATGAGCTCGCCGAGGGCGTTGGCCATGACGCGGGATTTGACCTTCGTGCGCTTTTCAGGAGACTTGGCCTTGCCGCCGTAGAACTCGAAATCGAGCCGGTTGCGCACGACGACCTGATCGCCGCCGCGCGAGAGCGCCATTTCGATCGAGAGCATGGCGTTCTGATAAAGCGTCTCGTAATCGTCCACATCCTTGCCCACGCCGATCGAGAGCGTCGCGGCGACGCCGTCCTCGGTCACGACGCCGCGCACCGCGTCGAGCACGGAGAACTTGCCCTCAAGGAGCTTCTGGTATTCCTGCTCGGTCGTGACGAGCACATAGCGGTTGCGGTCGAACTTGCGCAGCAGGCTGTGGGAATCCTTGAGCCAGCCGTTCAGGCGCTCGTCGATGGCGGCGAGCACCGCGCTGCGGGACGCCTCGCTGCCGGCCTTCATCAGCTCCTCGTAGTTGTCGATGTAGATGACCGCGACGATGGGACGGCGGCTCTCGTTCTCCTCGCGCAGCGCGTCCTGCTCGGTCACGTCCGTCCAGTAGGTCGTGGCGAGGAGGCTCTGCGCGCCGCGGCGGGCGGTGGGGTGGCTGAGATTGCCGAACACGCGGAAGTGCCGGCCGTTCAGGATGACGGTGTCGGGGCATTCGCTCTTGCCCTCGAGCAGCCAGTGGGTGGGGAGATCGGGCAGCACATCGTCGATGCGGTTATCGAAGATATCCTCGCGCACGCCGGTGAGCTGGAGAAAGCTGTCGTTGCTCCACAGGATCTCCTGCGTGTCGGGGCGGAAGACCATCATCGCAAACGGCGCCGAGAGCATGGAGGCCTTGTCGGCGGTGGTCATGTCGTCGGTCACGTCGTCGATGTACTGGCGGATGCCCTCGCGGCGCTTCTGCGCCGTGTGGCGGAAGTACCACCAGAGAAAGGCCATGGCCGCGGCCTCGCAGACGGCGAGCGGGATGCTCACGCGCAGCGTGACGGCGGCAAAGAGAAAGCCGACAAGGAAGTAGAGCCGGAAGCTTGGCTCCACGAGCTTGCTGATCCTGCGGTTCTTCATGGAAATGCCCTCCTGTTCCCCAGAGGATAATAGTTCATCACATTATAACACGGAATACCGGCCGGACACAATATAAATGTTAAATTTTTGCGAGCCGACAAAAAATGTGGTATACTTTTGCCGGCGTATGTGCTATACTACGCCGTAGAAACGGTTTCCGCCGCGCTGCAGGGAGCGCGCGGGCGGGCCGGCGCAAGGGTTTTGACCGCGTCTGCGCGGTTATCATATGAAAAGTCCATACGATCTGAAAAGACGTTGCTGGTGCAGCTGCTCCGTGAAACAGGACGGAGCACGGGCACGGACGTCTCTTAAGCGTTGCGCCTTTCGATCGGGACACAGTATGACAAAAAATCAAAACAAATGCATTTCATTCTGAATCTTACGATCAAAAGGAGTTGATCCAGCATTGGCTGAACAGTTAAAAATCATCCCTCTCGGCGGTCTCAATGAGATCGGCAAGAATATGACCGTGTACGAATACGGCGGCGAGATCATCGTGGTCGACTGCGGCATGGCCTTCCCCGGCGACGACATGTACGGCATCGACTGCGTCATCCCCGACGTGAGCTATCTTGTCAAGCACAAGAACCGCATCCGCGGCCTGTTCATCACCCACGGGCACGAGGACCACATCGGCGCCGTGCCCTACATCCTCAAAAAGGTGAATATTCCCATCTACTGCACGCGCCTGACCGCGGGACTCATCCGTTTAAAGCTCGAAGAGCACGGCCTTCTCAAATCGACGAAGATCGTCACGGTGGAAAGCGGCATGACCGTCAAGGCCGGCAAGTTCAGCGTGGAGTTCATCCACGTCAACCACTCCATCGCGGACAGCGTGGCCTTCGCCATCCACACGGGGCTCGGCACCGTCGTCCACACGGGCGACTTCAAGATCGATTCGACGCCCATCGACGGCGAGGTCATCGACCTTGCGCGCTTCGGCGAGCTCGGCAAGCAGGGGGTCCTCGCGCTGCTGGCGGATTCGACGAACGTCGAGCGCCCGGGCTACACGATGAGCGAGCGCACGGTGGGCAGGACCTTCAACCGTCTTTTCCAGGGCTGCAAGCAGCGCATCATCGTCACGACGTTCGCCTCGAACGTCCACCGCATCCAGCAGATCATGGACGCGGCGGCGGAGTGCGGGCGCAAGGTCGCCGTCACGGGCCGCAGCATGGAGAACGTCACGAAGGTCGCCACCGACCTCGGCTACATGAAGCCGCCGAAAAACACCGTGGTCGATATCAACAAGCTCAAGTCGATGCCGCTTGAAAAGCAGGTCATCGTCACCACCGGCTCGCAGGGCGAGGAGATGTCCGCCCTGTACCGCATGGCGTTCTCCCAGCACAAGCAGATCGAGGTCGGCCCCGGCGACCGCGTCATCATCTCGGCGAGCGCGATCCCCGGCAACGAAAATACCGTCTCGCGCGTCATCAACGAGCTGTTCCGCAAGGGCGTGGAGGTCATTTACGACCGCGCGGATATGCTGCACGTTTCGGGCCACGCGTGCCAGGAGGAGCTCAAGATCATCCACGCGCTGACAAAGCCCAAGTATTTTATCCCCGTGCACGGCGAGCAGCGGATGCTCCAGATCCATAAGGATCTTGCCATGCAGATGGGTATGGACCGCAAAAACATCGTCATCTGCGACAACGGAGACGCCGTGGAGATCGGCGCGCGCTCGATGAAGTGCGTGCCCGGCTACGCGCCCGCGGGCGAGGTGTTCGTCGACGGCTACGGCGTCGGCGACGTCGGCGCGGTGGTGCTGCGCGACCGCAAGCATCTGGCCGAGGACGGCATGGTCGTGGTCGTGCTGCCGGTCAGCGCGCAGAACGGCGATCTGCTCGCAGAGCCTGAGATCATCACGCGCGGGTTCATCTACGTCAAGGATTCCGAGGAGATATTGCAGGATCTCAAGAACCTTACAATGTCGACGGCGGAGGGCTTCCGCGGCAAGCGCGGGCGCGACGTGAACGAGCTCAAGGGCGCGATCCGCAGCGCCGTGAGCAATTATCTTTTCAAGGCGACGAAGCGCAGCCCGATGGTGCTGCCGGTCATCACGAGACTTTAAGACTTCAAAAAAGTGGCGAAGCCACTTTTTTGAGGGGGGTGCAGGCCGCTGCGCGCATAAAACGCCCGCCATTGGCGGGCGTTTTCCACACTTGCGGCCTGAGAAGTGTAAATTGTCACGCACATGGAAATCGGCGAAGCGCCGCCAGTGGCGGATGAAGCGAGCCGGTTTCGAGGAAG
>CAKTLG010000011.1 GCA_934572465.1 uncultured Oscillospiraceae bacterium | reverse complement strand
TCCAGAGGGTTCGGTCGGTATCCGTCCATCAGAGTATCGTTCTCCATGATGAAGGGGTGTGTCGTATCCTGACCCCAAGAGGTGTCGTATTTCTCCATCAGGTAGTCGCTCAGCTCCGTGCGGTTCTGGAGTTTCACCAGACGGTACGGCTCCTGGAACGCCACCTTTTCGATGAAGTATATCGTACCGTCCTCCGCTGGCAGCAGCACACCGACATGACCAATGAACAGCGTGTTGTCTTCATCCGAGAATTTATCGTGGAAGACAACCGAGATCATGCTTGCCCTGCTGTCTGCAAACGCGATACCACGGGCTGCCCAGCCCTCCTGAAGCGCTTTGACCTGTGCTTCGACCTCCGTGCTGTCCACGGCATTCACCGGTGCGAACAGCGCACAGAATTTGGCGGTGCTGTCCCCGCAGAGCGCGTCAGGATCGGCGTCGACCGTCTCTAAATCAGTAAAGAGCGAGTCCTCGCCTTGCACCTCCGGTTGGTCGGCTCCTGCTGTGATAAATTCGCTGAACAGGCCAAATGCTGTGATACGGCAGTTATAGCCGGGAAAACTGCCGTTTGCTACCGTCCATTCATCCTGCATCTCATAGGGATCGTACTTGGTGTCGGTCGGCGCAGCACTCTCGAAGCCATCGGTCAGCCACTCGCTTTTGACGCTGGCGTTGAACTGTTCCACCCGATCCATCAGAGCGGTGATGCGGAATTCTTCGATTCCAGCATCCGAGAGAAGCTGTGAAAGCTGTTTGCGGGGATCATCATCAGTCAGGTTGGAGTACTCCACCATTTCTAATGCAGGTTGCTCTGTAGTCGGTTCTTCCTGCTTGCCGCAGCCGGTAGCCGTGGCAAAGAGCATAAGGGTGCATAGCGCAAGCGCCGCGGCTCGAATTTGTTTTTTCATAGAGTCACCTTTCTGCAAATCTTGTAGATATTCGTCTTACTGCCTAAACCAAGCATTTAGTATGATAGCACGTCGGCAGAGAAAGTCCACAGGAATTTGAAGGAAGGCTGTTTTGCGCTCACACCGCAATGACGCTCGTTACCGGCAACCTCTTCAACCGAATGCCATGATCACGCTCGAGTTCTTCTAAAAAATCTTCGATTTTAGGGTCGCCTACTATACGACCTTTATACTTTGCCCTCATGTACTTGCGAACGATTTTCTTTTCTTCTGCTGATAATGTATCATAGAAAAAGAAGATGTCTCCTTGAATGCTGAATTCCATTAACGTGTCCATCTGAAAGCCGCTTTATACTACGAGGACATTTGCCAATAGTACGCATCGTCTAAGATAGCCACTGTTTACTGAACACGGTAACCGTTTGAACATTTTTCAAAAGCGTATGCAAGCCGTTCCTCCGACGTTGAAAAGGCAAGTACTTCAAAGCCTTCTCCCTCCCGAAATGAAACGATTTGCTTCAGATGGTCGATCCAAATCTCGCAGGCGCCCCGTTCAAAACCTTCGTTTTTCATTTCTCTCTCCACACATCATTGGGAAAAGACTTTCCCTCTTTTCCCCAATTTTTTAATGAATCTATTGAAACGAAATCACTGCTCCAGCAGCCGGTAAAGCATGGTTACGATCTGCGCGCGAGTACAGGCAGCTTCCGGCATCAGCCGGTTGTCGGAGCCTTTGAGTATCCCGGCATTGACAGCCCATGCCATCGCTTCGCCCGCATAGGCGGATACCTGGTCGAAATCATCGAACTCCCGCACAGCCATACCGCCCTGTGTAGTGTCCATGCCCTGCGCCTTGGCAAAGCGGTAGAGCATGACCGCCATCTGCTCACGGGTAACGGAGTCGTTGACGCCAAAGTGTCCGTCGCTATAGCCGGTGATGATGCCAAGGCTTGCCGCCCAGCGGATGGCCTCGGTATCGTAAGCGTCAGCGCTCACATCAGAGAAGCGCATGGCGTAATTGACCACAGGCTTTCCAGCCGCATGCCACAGGAAGGTCACCAGCTGACTGCGGGTACAGTCTGCGTCAGGAGAGAAATGCTCCGCATCCGTACCGCCTGTGATATTCTTCTCTACAGCCCACTGCGCCGCGTCGTAATAATAGCTGTCTGCGGGAACATCAACAAAATGATGTGCTTTCGCCGCAAAAGCTGCCGTGGGCAGCAGTGCAGCAGTCATACAGAATGCAGTCAAAAAAGATAAAATGCGCGTTTTCATTGTCTTTCCTCCAAGTCTATACAGCAGAGAAAGGCGGCCTGCTCTCCGCCTTACAGGAAAGCAGGCCGCCTTTTCGGTATGCTTATTCGATCGTGATGTTGCTGCCGGAGGCGAGCTTCTTCGGCTCCTCCTTCGGGATCAGCACGGTCAGAACGCCAGACTCGTACTTGGCCTTCACGTCCTCGGGCTTCACATCGCCCACATAAAAGCTGCGGGAGCAGGCACCGGAGTAGCGCTCCTGACGCAGGATGCGGCCTTTCTTGTCCTCCTCGTCCTTGTCGAGACCCTTCTGGGCGCTGACGGTCAGATAGCCGTCCTGCACATCCACATGGATCTCGTCCTTCTGGAAGCCGGGGAGCTCCACCGCAAAGCGGTACGCCTTGGCGTCTTCCGTCTCGCGGATGTCGGTCTTCATCAGGTTTCTGGCGTGCTTGCCGAACAGCGGGCTGTGGCCGCCGAAGAAACCGTTGTCAAAGAAATCATCAAACATGTTTTCACCATAAATGCTGGGTACCATAATTAATTCCTCCATTCGGATAATAAGTTAAGAATTTATAGGAAGCAACACGGCGTGATTGCTCATACCGCGGCATTGCTTGCGGATCAAAGCTCTTTCGTTCTGGAGATGCAGGCGCAGACAATGGAACTGACACCCTCCAGCACAAACACGATGCCCACCGTCATGCCCATAGCCGTTACGCTGACCCACGGATCCATCATGCAGACAAAGCCTGCAACGGTCAGCACAATGCCGACCACAAGAACCCAGCCCCAAGCTCGAACGCCCAAGGCGCGCAAATCAAAGGCGCTGACAAATTGCGACACGCCGGAGAACAGCAGCCACAGGGTAAACAGGAACGGCAGCGACACCAATGTGAACCATTGGTTGAACAGTAGGAACAGCGACATGATCACAGTCAGCACACCGTCCAGCAGCAACCAGCCGGAACCGATCATCACGCTGCTTGTCGCGGCGAACACCACGATCTCCGCAATGCCTGCCACCAACAGGAACACGCCTAACAGAAGTCCCGCCGAAAGCACCGCCGCATCCTGATTGCACAAGCAGTAAATGCCTGCGGCGATCAGCAGTACACCGGCCGCAACATTCAGGATACGCATAAATTTCGTACTCATAACGCCATCTTCTTTCTTGCTTTTCGAATCTTCATTTCCTCTTTTCGCCACATAGTTTAGCTTTTTCTCTTGCAAAAGCAAGAAGCTGCCGGTACAATAAGAAAAAAAGAGTTTGTGCTTTCAGCACAAGCTCGAAAGGAACTCTGTATGGCAAAGAAGACGAAGTGGGAAGCATGCAGCGCCGAAATATTGCTGGAGCAGTTCTTTTCCCAGGATGACCTGGGGCAGCTGGCGGTCAACGCAGGCAGACTGCTGGGCTGCCCGCTGCTGATCTTGGATGATACCTTTCATGTCAAGGGATATTTTTTGCCGCAGGGATTTTCCGATCTGATCTTTCAAGATTCCGTGCGCTGCGGCGAGATCACCTATGAAGCCGGTGTCTTTATCAGCAAAAGCCCGGCAATTTCAGAAGGCCGGGCAGATTATATTCAGGTGCCGGGCAGTCCATACCGGCGGCGCTTTGCGCCGCTCACCAGCGCAGGGGTACAGCTGGGCAGCCTGATCTGCGTGGATACGGATGGACATTTGGAGCAGATTCCTCCGCGGACGTGGGAGCTGGTAGAGCAGATCCTCTCCAAGCAAATGTTTGTTGAGGTAAGCCGTCAGGACAAGCCGTTCGAAACGGCAGAGGATCTTCTCAGGCATCTTCTGGATGGTGGCTTTTCCTCCGCCGCGCTTTTCCAGCTTCAGGCATCCAATACCTATCTTGCGGATTTTCACCCGCTTGCCTTTGCGCTCATTGACCTTGAAACCTATCATAGTGTCTATATCGGGCAGCGGCACTTGAAAGAAGAACTGGAAGCGCAGGTGCCGAACTCTCATCCGTTTTTGTATCAGGGGAATGTTTTCCTCTTCCTGCACAGAGTGGAAGCGGCCAACGCGTTTTCCGCATTGGCAGAGGAATTCCATCTGAAGGTCATCGTGTCGGAGCGGCTGGACGATCTTTTCGACCTGCCGGAGCTCTATCATATGGCATATAAAGCGCTGGAACTGATGAAAGATGAGCGCTTTCACGGTGGGCAGGTCTGCACGGTGTCCCAGTTGCGCACGCCGCTGCTGCTAAAGAATCTGGAGGGATGCGGCCACCTGATTCTGGGGGAGCTCCGTCGTCTTGCCGCCCACGACCGCGAGAAGGACACGCAATACTGCGAAACGCTCTACCACTATCTCACCTGCTGCCACTCGCTGAAAAAAACGAGTGACGCACTCTATACCCACCGTAATACCGTACTTTACCGCATCCGCCGCTTGCAGGAGGACTTCGCCATTCCGCTGGAGGACCCGTCTATGCACACGGATCTGCTGATGGGCGTATCGCTGCTCCTGTTTGAAGCCAGAGGTCCGGATTTCTTCCTGCGGGAAAATAGTGAACAATAAACCCGGCGCTTCCCAGCGCTAAAATAGAAAAGGATGGTTTTTATGAAAGAAAACAGAAAACTCTTGAAGGAAGTCCTCAAGGACATTCGTCGTGATATGACAGATGAAGAGGTTCTGAATCTGCTGGCAGACAGCAAGATCTCCATGAATCCCGCAAGCGAGAAGGAAAAATACACCCTTGGCCAGCAGGCCGCCGATACCATTGCGCAGTTTGCGGGAAGCTGGGCGTTCATCTTCTCCTTTACGGGGGTATTGATCCTCTGGATGGTGGTGAATACGCTGCTGGCGGCAAAGGCATTTGATCCGTACCCCTTCATCCTGCTCAATCTGGTGCTTTCCTGCGTGGCGGCTATTCAGGCACCGCTCATCATGATGAGCCAGAACCGGCAGGAGGAAAAGGACCGCCGCCGGGCGGAGAACGATTACAAGGTGAACCTCAAAACGGAGATCATGATCGAGGATCTTTACGATAAGGTCAACGCCATTCTCGCCAAGCAGTCCGCACTGGAAAAGCAGCTGTCGGAGCGGGAAAGCAAATCATAACTCTCGGCCGCAGTATTATGAACTTTGCCCCTGCATCGCAGAGTCTGCGGTTGCTATGAGAGATTATCAAAAAAATAATTTGTTTTAGAACGAGCGAGAGCGTATCCAATATCGTCTGCGAAAGTTTGGCTGTCATCAGTCTGTCCAGTTTTGGAAACAGAATTCTGTAGTCTGCGGGTTTGCGGATGTTCATAGGCTTTCTTCTTTCCATTTTTATTCTGCAAAGCCGCAAAGGAAAAAACGGCAAGCCTGCCGTCCTTTCCTTTGCGGCCTTATCTCATAGAACCTGCACGATCTGCTCCCACAGCAGGATGTGCTTGGCATCGATCATGCGGTTGTCGTGGTAGTGTCCAAACAGCCAGTAATGGTATTGTGTTCTGCCCTGAACATATTGCAGGAAATCTGTGACCCGATCTGCTTCGTTGTGGCGGGACTCCTTGCGGGCAATGCTTGTCGGAGCGCAGTGGGTGATGACATAATCCACCTGCCAGTTGCATCTCTCCAGATTTTGCAAGGCTTCGTTGTATTCCTCATCGGAGGGAAGTTCCTGTTGCCACCACGAGATGTGATCGATTCGACGATTGATGTCATGACTTTTTGCACCGCCTATCATGAAGAAGCGGTATCCTTCCAGTTCGTAAACCTGACCACGCATCAGGTGAAGCACATGGGGGCGGATGCGCTGGATCTTGCCGCCATGCCATTCTTCTGTCGGGTATGCAACCAATGCATCGAAATTTTCGTGGTTGCCGTCTACAAAGGTCACCGTGAAGGGCAGGCTCTCCAGCCAGTCCAACGCTTCATTGTCGCGGCTGTCACCAAACCACACGCCGCCGAAGTCTCCGGCGATGATGACCACATTGTCCTTTGTCATCTTGGCTTGCTCCGGGAAGTATTCCATCTGGAACCGCCGGAAGTTTCCGTGGGTATCTCCGGTCACATAGATCATACAAATTTCCTCCTCTTGGGCTGATCCACGACCTGCTCAATTTCTACACCGTTGCGGAATGTGACCTTGATACGATTACGCGCCAGAACCGTGACCTTTTCCAGCATCTGATAGACCACACCATCGTCCCACTCTGTAATGCCCACAGTCGCAGCCGTCATTGCTGTGGCTGCCGCATGGATGCGGCGACTAATCTGCTCCTGTTCCTGTCGGATACTGAGGATAGCTGCCTTCCGGCGTTTCAGTTCTTCCATCGTGGTGGAGATGGTACGAAAGCGCTCGGCGTATTCGTCCGCGTCGCCATTTGCAGCTTCCGCCAGAAGCATATCGAATTGTTTGCCAAGTTCTGTGACCGCTCGGTCGATATCCCCAAGGCTCATGCTCTCACCGGGAATCGGAGCCAATTCCTGCTCCATCGCGTCCACAAGCTGATCCGCCAGAACTTTGCACCCCGACATGGAGGCGTTGATGGCTGCCAGCACCGCCTGCTGGAGCGGGGCTTCGTCCAGCGTCGGAGATTCTTTGCAGTATTTCTTGCCGTAATCCAGGCGGCTGCTGCAGCGCCATACGGCACGTTTCTCGCCATGCTGCGTCCACACCACTCTGCGGTATGCCGTGCCGCATTCGCCGCAGAACATCAGGCCGCTGAGCGCGTACTTGCCGCTGTAGCGGCTCATACCGGTGGGAGCGCTCTTTTTCGTACCGCCGGTCTGAGCCCGACGCCACGCCAGCTCCATCCGCACGGCATCGAATTGTTCCCGAGAGATGATGGCTTCATGGTGATTCTGAATCAAATACATGGGCAGCTGTCCAGTATTTCGGATGACTTGCTTGCTGATGCAATCCCGAATGAAGGTCTTCTGAAGCAGGACGTCACCGCAGTATTTTTCATCAGAGAGAATCGTCCGCAAATTAGTGGAGCGAAAACGATTTGCTTACCCGTTCAAAAGACAAGCAGATAGCCTACAAAAAAGCTCGTGAACGCTTAGGGCCGATTATAGCCCGTAAAATAAATGAGTTGACGATTGATGATCTGCAAGACACGGTAAACTCCGGAGCAAAGTCATATTATACTGCTCGAGACATGAAGTCGTTGCTATCTCATCTATACAAACGTGCTATGGCGAGCGGAGGAAGCAACGGTTGGGTGACAGTGAATCTTTCCCGTTTTATTGTGCTTCCGGAGTTGGAAGAAAAACCACCCGAACCGTTTACCGAAGATGAAGTCAACACCATGTGGAAAGCGTGGGACGATGGAAATGTTTTTGTCGGCTATATGCTGCTGATGATCTACACGTCGATGATGCCTGGGGAATTGCTCGCGTGCAAAATCGATATGATTGATTATGATCGGCTCGAAATTTACGGCTGCGGAAAAAAGGCGAAGAAGAGAAAAGATACCCCTATCGTTTTCCCCGAGTTTATTGCGCCGGTGCTACAAGAATTAAGCGAGAAGTCTGCAAGCAAAACAGGCATGATATTTGGCGGTGATGAAAACGCTTTCTATACGGCCTATCACGCCGCTACAAGAGCGATTGGAGTGCGGGACTTAAATCCTCCTGCCGCCACACAACGGCTACAGAGGCCGTCAAAAAGGGCGTGGAGTTGCCTGTCGTACAGCAGATCATGCGCCACGCAAAAATTGCATCGACGCAAAGATACATCCACGTCTCAACCGAAGCCGCGCACAAGGCCATCAACCAACTCACAAAGCAGTAGCTTGTAGCCCACAATGCAGAAAATAATGCGGCAATCATGTAGCCCATTTTGTAGCCCACAGAGCAAAATTAACCAAACCAAAGCCCGCCAAAAGTTGCAAAAACGTTTCTTTGTCAAAAGCAAGAAAAAACCTTGGAACCATTGAGATTCCAAGGTTTTTTCGATCTGGCGCGGAAGAGAGGATTTGAATTGTTGAATATACATAAAACGGCGTATAATTGCGTTATGCGGAGTTTGAAAGAATATTGGAAAATCAACACTTTTTCGATTTTCCACTAAATGACGTATAATGGAATAAAATCCTGTTTGGGGTAAGTTTAGGGGTAAAAATCAGCGTTGCATTTTGTCGATTTCTATGATACTCTACCTATGGCGCTGCACGAACGGCAGGCGGTTAGTCACACCACCCGAAAGGGGGTGAGGCTCATGCGGATTACGTTACATATCGGAGCCTTTACGGTTACGATTATCGTGAAAAGCAGAAACCGCCACTCGGCCAAGTGACGGTTTCTTGAGTTCGCTCAAGTCATCTAACTTACTGGGCTAACCGCTTGTCGCAGCGCCCTTTTCTATGTCCATTATAACAGGCGATTCCATTCTGTCAAGTCTCGGATTATTCTGGGGCTTTTGTTTTGCCTTTCTCCCAAAATTGAGCAAAAGCTGTCATCCTCAGTGCGGCAAAGTTCTGCTATCAGAACATGGGCACGCCGTGGACTCTCGCCCCAGTCCCTATTTTCCCTCTTTTTTCGTCGCTTTTTGGGGAGACATTTTCTTGAGATGTCCACGTATCAAGAACAAGCGTCTCTCAATCTTCTTCGATTTTTTGCAAATCTGTGAGATCATCCGGCTCAAATTCATCAAATTTGGGAGCTTCCACGGCCTGACCGCGTGCCGCGTACTTTCCGGTACGGGTGTTTGACTTTTGCGGTTTGGCACCATTGAGGAACGCAACGAGCGTCCGCTCCGATACCAGCACTTTCCCGCCGATGTTGTTCGATGGGAGAACCCCGCTTTTGCAGTACCGATAGGCTGTCTTGCGGCTCACGCCCAGCAAATTTGCAACGTCATCGAGATCGTACATTGTGAACCGGCAATGCGTAGTTGTGCAGGTGTAGGGCATGGTCATGTTTCCTCGCCGTAGAGCGCACCGAGAGCCACATACAGGGCACGGGCCATCTCATCGGTGAGAAATCCGCCGAAGCGTTCGTGCTCTCCTGCGGCCTTGCTCCACTTGCCGATATGCAGGCGCGGCGGCTTGTCGTCGAGTGCTGTGCGTGTCAACTGGATATCAGATCGGCTCGTGCTGCCGACGGTTGCAAGGACTTCTACTCTCTTAAAATCTGCTATTGTAATACCTCCCTCATGTCGTCTCGATGCCCCAACCGGCAAGCATCTGCTTTACTTTGCCGCGCTGATTGAGCGCGCTATTATATTTCGTGGTAGCGAACCGCCGCATGCCGCTCACGGCATTTACCTTGACGCCGTGATTTCTCTCCCATGCTCTGCGAGCTTCAATATCTTCCTGAGCGGCCTGCTTTGCTGCATCAAAGTCCTGCTCCGTTTCGACGCAGATATTGACCCAGATGCGCGTTCCTTTGGATGCAGTCTCCTCAATCAGATAGGTTGGCTTATCGGCAAGCGTATATTCAAGCCCGCCGAAGTATACGACCATTCCGCTCGGGAACTCGTGATCGACTGCACCCATGCGCGCCCGATCTGCCTCTGTTCTCCAATCCGGCCACAGAGGGAAAATCGTCGCATCAACAAAAACTCTGGTCGCAGGATGGCTGCTATAGCCCTCCGTGACCGTTACTTCGTCAAAGTACGGCTCACAGCCATCCTTCCCGCCGTATTTGCGCCACTTGCGCAGGGAATAGTTTTTCAGGCCTTCGCGGTATACGCTGCCGCGATCCTGTTCAATGATCTCAGTGTACATCATTTACCTCTCTTGGCGGTCTCTGCCGCCTGCATCTCGTCATATTTCCGTGCCCAATACTTCTCATTCGCCGCTTTGCGCCTATCGCGGTTTTTGGCATTCCATTGCCGCATATATGCCGCCTTTGCTGCTTTCGCTTTTTCTTCCATCGTGAACTCCGCCATGCTGCGCCCCCTCTCGCATAAAATGCAAATGAGTGGGTTTACAGGGAACAACCGCTTGCACTTCTCCTGCAAACCCATCTGACTCCTTTGCCCGATCCGCTTATATCCCGCCGACCGGCAGCGGAAAAAAGGAGATTTGCCGTCATGAACTACGGCACGCAAAGGGTGAAGCAAAACCCCTTTACTATACTGATTATATCATAAAATTAGAGATAACATCAATACAGACACAGAACAAATGTTTTGCTGTTTTTAACGTGTTTTTTGACTCGAAAAAAGAACATCTGCGGTAGAGGGAGAGTTGTGGGGCTGGTGCGTCTGAAAAAGTCGCTTCGAATCGTAACCCCCCCTCCCCGTGCAGCGAAAGAGAAGAGGGGACCCCGCCCCTTCCTCTCCATATTTACGACCGCTGAATCATTACTGGACAGAAACCCTCAACCGATGCACTCGCCAGCAGTTTGCCCAGCAATCTTGTGCATGAGTGCTTCGAGCTGCGGCAGCGCTTCCTCGTCCGGGAGGTCTCCGAGGGCGCGGTCACGCTCAATCACAGTGTTTTGCAGATTCGCCGGCATACCCGTCAGCATCTCGCTAATCGTCTCATGCGCCTCCTTTACCTCATGCGCAAGCTGTATCTGATCTGCTCTCCCGGCACGCCCCATGTATGCCCCGCCAGTTATGAGCTGATATTCAGTGATCGCACTGTGCAGCGTGCCGCTGATTGCGGCCAGCATATCCGTGATGTACTCCTGCTCGCCGCTGCACTCGTCAGCCGTTGCCTCCAGATACTGCGCTCCCAGAGCATCCAGCAAGCGCTGGGAGCGGCCTACTTTCTCCATGATGTCACCCATGACGTTGGCAATGGCCTCTCGCTGAGTGTGGGTAGTTTCTTCAATGCAATACTTCATTTTTCGTTCTCCTTTTCTTTAGCGTCATATCGCTGCGGTAGTCCTGACTTGGTAAGAGGTAGGACAGCTTGCAGGAAAGGATCACTCCCGCCTGCTGTCCGCATAGGTCTGCCGAGCGCAACTGATCTGACAGATACCGCCGCGCCGCAGTCGCATCGCTCACCGGGGTCAAGATTTGCGCCGCAGCGGGTGCATACGTTGTAATAGCTCATTTCTGCGCTGCCGCCTGCTCCGCTCGGATCTTGGCAAGATAGGCCAGCGCCCTTGCCTTGCTTTCATCCGTCATTGCTGCGTAGAGGGTTCGAATCTCGTTCTCGATCCGTTTTTCTTGGTCTTTGGGTGACATGGAAAATCCTCCTGTTGATTTTTGGTCGGGAGGCCGGTATAATGACCGTACCGGCCTCCCTTGCGGTGGTTGGTGGTTATGGCTCTCTGCGCTTTGCTTTGGACGGCTTGGGCGCAGAGGGCTTTTCTATGGCTTCAATCAGGGTCATGAACCAGCCTGCAAGCTGGATCGCTCCGGCGATGGTGATGATATACTTCATCAACAAAACCTCCGCTTTCGTTTTTTGCCGCTGTAATCTCACGGGTTTATGCACGCGGACTTGTCGGAGTATGTCTACCCGCGTTTGGTCGCGCGCTAATTGGATTGTGACAAGCTGCTATGTTTTAATGCGAAGAATGGAGCTTTCTCATCCGCTCACGCATTGCCGCCAACTGTTCCTCGGAGTAAGTCCTTTTGCTGTATGGATTTTTGCCATACCGGAATGGGTACAAGCTGCAATCCTTACATGGGCAAAGGTCGACCTCTTTTATGCTGCCGCAGCAACAGTCCAGGCATTTTAGACGGATAGCTTTTACAGGATTTTTTGTCTGCTGCACGATCTTGTGTCACCTCCTTTCTTTTTTCGACGCTCAGGCGACGCAAAAGCGGCGGATTGTGGTCTCACGGGTAAACGCCGCAGCGACGTCCGGCAGCGCCTTGCGCAGCGCGCCTGTGTCGATTCTCGCGCTCGTGACGGCCTTCCACGTGATTTTGTATTCGCCAGCCTGAACGCTCTCAGCGTCGCCCATAGCGGCCTTGAGCGCGTCCTTGATGGCCTCGGCCTCGGCGGTCGCCTCGTCAATGAGGGCTTGCAGCTGCCGCAGCTCACGGGCCTTATGTTCCATTTCGTTGATGCTCATGTTTGTTTCCTCCTTGTAATTTCTGGGTGAGATCGGCGGCTGGCGGCTCTGAGTATCTATCCCTTTGGGAGTTTCTATCAATCTTCTCCGTTCCAGCTCTTACGGTGTCGCGTTGGCTTTCGACCTTCGCTCGATCTCTTGTCCCTTGCTGTAATTACAATATACACGATTATTCGCCCATTGTCCATTGACGATATGAACGAAAATGCGTGTTTACAGTCGTGCGAAGTGTACATTGAATTTCGTGCATATATTTGTTATGATAGTCACGAAAGAGGTGATTCTTATGCCAATCAAGTATAAACTTGATATTCTTGATGCTCTGAAAAGCAAGGGATTCAGTACATATCGAATCCGTAAAGACAAGCTGCTTGCAGAAAGCACGGTTCAAGCATTCCGTCGCGGTGAGTTGGTTTCCCTTGACAATATTGCTCGTGTTTGCGAGATGCTGAACTGTCAGCCGGGGGATATCCTCGAGTACGAGGAGGAGTAAGCCGCGATCCACTACTCACAAAATCCAATTTTGGATTGTCTATGCCGGAGCAGTTCCACCGTATGGCGGGGCTGCTTTTTTGTCACGTCCCGACATCGCCATCACCTCCAAAACTGCTGCAGCTTGCGGCTCACCTCAGGTCGCCGCAGCAGGCGAAGCGCTCTGCTCTTCGCTGTACGGTCAACCCTCTGCCCCTGCCAGTAATAAGCAATCACAGCTTGACGCTCCGGTTCCGGCAGCGAGACAACTGCGCGGCGTACTGCGGTAATAAGCTCGTCTTGCTCAGTGCCGCAAAGTGCCGCTTGCGCCGCTGGGTCTGGGAGTATGTCCGCGAGCGGGGACGGGGTACTCCCGTCCTTGCTGGTACCCTCGGCAGGAGCATCGAGCGATACCGCAGTGTTGAGCGGGTCAAGGGCGTTGCGCTTGCTGCGCTGCCGGTACAGCTCGGAAAAGGCGCTTTTTAGCTGCAGCTCATAGGCACCGACGAATCCTCCGCGCTCTGGCTCCCAAAGCTCCGCGGCCTTGGCGAGCGCAACAAATGCCGTTTGCTTGAGGTCATCAAGCGTAACGCCGTAGCGCCCTTGGAACGCCTTGTTCCAGCGATTGGCACGCTTCAGCGCGTAACGCTCAACCGCCGCCCAGAGGGCCAAGATGTCCGCGTTACCGGCCTGTACCGCCGCCGCGATCTCGTTTGTCTGCGTGCTTTGCACGACAAGTGGTTTTCCTTGCATCGCTGTACCTCCTGTAGTAAAATCAAAATTGACAATTCGAACTCACCACAGGAGCGGTCCTCCCCAAATCAGGGAGGGCTTTTTTAATTATCGATGAGTAATGCGCCGGTACCGCTCAGATCCTCTATGATCTCGGAGTTGGTAATACCCATCGCACGCACCTCACGGTCACCGTTGCTTAGCTCGACAAGCGCAAGGCAAGTGACATGGCGGGCTTTTCCACCATCCTCATAGACGTACTCAAGATGTGCAGGGGCGGGAATGATTTGGAGGATCTTGTCCGAGGACGGGATCCACTTTCCCAATGCCTTGTTATTGGCTGTATTCTGCTTATTGTCGTTTTTTGCTTTCGTGAAAAACACTTCTTGATCTCCTTTTCGATTTTTTGCAAGTTCCCATTTGGGGAACTTGATTTTTTGTACCACATTTCGTCCGATGCCATGCTCTTTTGCAATGGTTTTTGCCGTGTCCTCCTTAATCAAAGGCCCATTTTGGGCCACAACCTCCCGAACTGTGTGTTGATTGCGACCGCCATTTGCTGCGTATCCTGCACCCCATTTTGGGGTAACCCTTGATCCACTGGTAGCCCAAAATGGGGTATCTGGCCGCACTTTTTTCTCACCTTGATGCCCCAAAATGGGATACCAGTGACGCATTTTTGCTCCTTACCCCTACCCCAAAATGGGGCAGATATAACTATATATTGCCATACCTATGGCAAATAAGTAGCATCATTACGGTGGGCCGCGCTGCTTCCACTCGGCCAAAAATGTGTATGTGTTTGCCTCGTACTGGCCGCGTGTCTCGGACTCGACTACGCGGATAAACCCATCTGACTCAAGTTCTTTCCGGTATCGGTCAAACGAGGTGGGGGCATACCCGTATTTCCGCTTTGCCGCGCCTTTTGACATTTTGAAAGCAGACTTGCCCCCGGATTCCATCGCCATGCAGAGATACAACATCTGCGCACCACGCGAGAGGCTCTTAAATGTTGAATCAAGCAGCAGCGAGTTCCCGATTTGGATAAACCGTTTTTCTGTTTCGCCAGGCGGCTTGGCGGTGAGCCATGGCAGCATAGACGTATGGCCATACCGGCCCGACCTTTTTGCCATCTCGCCATACCTCGGTTACTTTCCGGCACCGGCCTGCGCCGCGATCCAATCCTCCAGCCCCTTGCGGGAGATAAGCACGCGACGCCCAACGCGCACCGCCGGGAATCCTTGTGTTTTTGCCAGCTCGTAGATCGTGATGGTACACAACCCCGTAAGGTCTGCCGCCTCCTGCACTGTTAGTAACATCTTCTCGCTCATTGTATAGCTCCTTTCCGTCTTGCTTAGTTTGCTCCTGCCGCATTTGGTGCGGTTCTCACTTGACAGGCATAGTATAATGCGTTACAATGTAAATATCAATAGACGTAAAACTGCAAAAATATGTGGATGGTGCATTTTATGTTAAAGCAAGATAACATTTCAACTTACGATCCAGTGACAACGGGAAAAGTCATAGCGAGAGAGAGAAGACTCTTGAAAAAATCTCAGGAGGAGTTTGTTGCAGACTATGGTTCGCGTCTTGGCATTAGCTCGCGGCAAACTCTTGCAAAATGGGAAAGTGGGCGTGGATCCTCCGATTTTTCGGTTTACCAGATATTGGAGCTTTGCAAGATTTTTGAATGCGATCCCGGCTACCTGTTGGGTGAGTACTCCTGCAGGCGGAGGCCGATTACAGATATTTGCGAAGAAACGGGATTATCCGAAACCCTTGTAAGTGCACTTTTACGTAGGCCTCCGCCTGAGGATGAGCTGGAGAGCGTGCCAGATGCGGCCTTTTTTGAATCACCTCTTTCCATCGTTATCAATGCGCTGTATGAGACATCAAGCTTCCAACGACTATTCAGCGCATTGGATGAGTGCTTAAGTGTCGGAAGGTTTCCAACCTCCGAGGAACAGCAGCTTGAGGATTTGCAGGATAAATCGGGAATATCGCCAGAGAAGAGAGCAAAGCTTGAGAGCCTGAAGGATGCATGCGATATCAAGGGCGCAATATCGATTACAGAAATACTTGAGAGTTTAGACAAGTGGCAGCACTATAAGAAGTGGTTTGTTGGGGAGGCTAACAAACGAGCTGTCGATATTGCTGTTTTCAACGTGCAGCGCGCTGCCGCCGATGTTGCAGAAGAAATGATTCGAGGGAATAGATACGGCGGCGAGTATCATTGTCGTGAAAATCAAGAGGAAGGAGGTGCAACTCGTGCCGAGAAAGAGTAACACCCGCGCCGCGTCGGGTGCTGGCAGCATCCGGCAGCGCCCTGACGGGCGCTGGGAGGCACGCGTGACCGTTGGCACGGATCCGGGGACGGGAAAACCAATCCGCCGCAGCATCTACGGTGAGACACAAGCCGCCGTGCGCAAGCAGATGACGGCCATTCTCCGTGAGATCGATCGCGGTACATATTTGACGCCCCAGAAAACGACCGTCGCGCAATGGCTTGATGAATGGCTCGATACCTTTGCCGCCAATAAAATCAAGCCGACGACATATCTTCACTATCAGGCCTGTATCAAGAATTACATCAAGCCGCAAATCGGCGCTATCGAGCTGCAAGCTCTGCGCGGCGCGCACGTCCAGAAGGTTTATAACGCCATGACCAAGAAGGGGCTGAGCGGGAAGACCGTCAAGAACTGCGCTGCCGTACTGCATAAGGCGCTCTCAGTTGCATTGAAACAGGGGATCATTGTAAGTAACCCCTGTGACGCCGCAGAGCAGCCGAAGGTGGTACAGCGCGAAATAGCGCCGCTGCGTGATGAGGATATTCCAAAGTTTCTTGAAGCGATTGAGGACAGCCCTTATCGAAACGCGCTTGCCGTCTGTCTGCTTGCCGGTCTGCGTGAGGGAGAATTGCTCGGTCTCCCGTGGTCACAGGTCGACTTTGAAAAAGGGCGTATCACCGTCAGTCATCAGCTCCAACGCGAAAAGAAGAAGAACGGCGCTTACTACATCGCCGACACCACCAAGAGCGGCAAGCCGCGCACGATCGAGCCGCCCCCGCTCTGCTTTGAATATCTCCGGGATGAAAAGCGCCGGCAGGCGCAAAACAAGCTCAAAGGCGGTGAGCTATGGAGCAACGCCGAAAATCTCGTTTTTACAGATGAACTCGGGACGCATCTCGCCATTCATACCTTTTACAAGTATTTTAAGAAAATCGCTGCCAGTATCGGACGCCCGGACGCTCGTGTGCATGATCTGCGCCACACCGCAGCCACAGTGATGATCGCCAGCGGCGCGGACATTAAAAGCGTGCAGGACTTCATGGGACACGCTACCGCAAGTTTCACATTGAACGTCTACGCCCACACATCAGAACAGATGATGAAGGACACCGCAGCAAGAACGCAGTCATATTATGAAAAGCTGAAAAAGGCATAAAAGGAAGCTCCACTGGTCAGTCGGCCGGTGGAGCTTCTTTCCGCAGTTTTTAGGGGTAAAAAATCCAATTGGGGTAAACTTAGGGGTAAAGGCATTTTCTGAAATGCAAGAATTGAACTTTTCTTAGCAAAACAAGACGATATAAAAGAAAAAGCAAGGGAAAACGCAATGTTTTCTCTTGCTTTTCTTGGCGCGGAAGAGAGGATTTGAACCTCCGCGGCGCTTTTTACACACCCTACTCCCTTAGCAGGGGAGCCCCTTCGGCCTCTTGGGTACTTCCGCAGGTCGATGGAAAATGAAATTGGCGGAGAGAGTGGGATTCGAACCCACGGATGCTCGCGCATCGCCGGTTTTCAAGACCGGTGCCTTCAACCGCTCGGCCATCTCTCCGGATCATGAGTCCGCGTCTTACTCCCAAACGCGAGTTGTATCATACCATACCTCACTACCGTTTGTCAACCATTCCCCGCAAGGATTTTTTACTTTCCCGCGAAATGCGCGTTCAGCGGCGGTGCGTGTGGCGGATAATGAGATACACAAGGATCCAGACCGTCACGCCGACAAGCAGATACTTCATGCCGTGCCCTCCTCTGTCCGTTTTTCTCATTATACACGCCGCGCACGGCGCGCGCAAGAGTGCAAACGGCGAAATTACCGCCCGCCCTGCGCTTCGCGCTTGCAAAGCGCCGCCGTTCCTGCTATACTATCGCCGAAAACAACCGGCGGCGTCCGTCCGCCGATCGAGGAAAGGATTTTTTTGAGCATGGATGCCATCTATGAGATCGAATTGCAGGACTGTCCTTGCTGCCGCGGCGTAGGAACAATGGAGGACGAACAGGGCTGGTGCGTCTATGTCGCGTGCCTCGACTGCGGCGCGCAGACGGCGCACGCCGCCTACGATACACCGGAGGAGCGGCTCGCCGCCGCAAAGCAGGTCGCGCACCTGTGGAACATCGGCAAGGTGCTCCACCCTGGCGTGGGCGACTGACCAGACGAAAAAAGAGAAGTCCGAGAGGACTTCTCTTTTTTTACATATTGAACCTTCTTCTCGCTTCCTCGCGCAGCGACGGAACGCGGCGCACGATGCGCAGCGGGATGATGAGCCCCACGCAGATCACGAGCACCACGAGCGACCACGTCGGCTGCCAAGCCTCGCGGAAAAAGCGCTCGATGCAGAACTCGATCCCCAGCGCCAGCAGCCCCGCCGTGCCGATGCACATGGCGATAGCGGACAGGCGCGAGCGCCGTCCCCCGCGCAGCAGAAAGCTCAAAAGGAACACCAGCACGCACGCCCAGCCGAGGATCGGCAGCGCAAGGCCGCAGAACCACGCGCCGCCGTTTAAGTCGATGGAGATGAGAAACACGTACACCCCCACGGCGGCGACGTCCGCCGTCAGGCGGAAGAAGATGGGGATGCGCCGCGCGAACATCGGCAGCACGAACCAGATCCACAGCATCACCGCCGCGCCGACGACATAGAGCGACCAGGGCCGCTCGGTCGGCAGCAGCAGATTCAAAAGCCCGCAGCAGAGCGACACCGACGCGAGCATCGCCGTCAGCAGCGCGCCCGCCGCGCGGCGCGAGGCGGGCGGCACCTCGGCGGGCTTGGTGGGAAAATAGTCCGGCGCGGTCTCGTCGGGCTTCCATGCGGGCGTGCCGCAGAGCGGGCAGCGCTCCGCGCCCGCGTTCAGCTCCACGCCGCAGTTGACGCAGTATGACATCGTATCCCTTCTTTCTGAGGCTTCAGCGGTTGCTCTCCACGCGCACGGGAATGCCCGCGCGCACAAGGAAGCGGAAAAAGTCGCGCTCGGTGTCCGTCTCCGCCTGCGTGCCGGCAAAGGTGATCTCCATCATATCGCCGTAGCTGATGGACGCGCAGTGGCAGCGCGGCACCGTCGCCTGCCCTAAAATGACCTCCGCGCCGCGGATGTGCGGCGCCATCTCCGGCGGCACGGTGAACGCCCCTGGATTTGTATAGGTGCAGGAATAGGGCCGCACGCCGAGCAGCCGGTAGTTGAGCGCCATGACGGGGTTCTTGAGCACCACAGGAATGAGCCGCAGGGCGAAATTCTTCGTAAAGTGGACGTTGCCGGTGAAGGCCGCCTGCAATTCCTGACGGTTGATGTGCAGCTTCATGAAGTGCCGCACCTGCGAGACGATCTCGGGGAATGTGTAGTCGCCGAGCGCGGGGTCGATATACGGGCGCACGGTGGTGATGAAGTTGCGCAGCGTCTCGCTGGGGAAAAAGCCGCGCAGGTTGATGGGAACGGCCAGCGCCACGGGACGCAGGCGGTAGGGCTTTTCGCGCTTCTGCTTTTCCAGAATGACGGAAATGAGCACGGCGGAGAGATATTCGGTGATCGACGCGCCGTACTTCTTCGATTCCTCGCGCAATCTGGAGAGCGGCACGAAACCCATCGTCACATGGAAGGTGTAGAACGGCTCGCTCGTGCCGGTATTCTGATACGCGCGCGGCAGACGGCGCAGGCCGAAGGCATGCCTGCCCGCATAGCGCGCGTAGGCGTCCTCCAGCTCCTCCGGCCGCGGCGGCTCATTCAGATCAAGCACGCCGTCCCCCGCGGGGATGTCGTGCCCCGTCTGGCGCAGATACTCGGCAAGGAGCGTGCGGAAAAAAACGATGGCCCCGCCGCCGTCGGAAAGCGCGTGGAAGACCTCGATGGAGATGCGGTCGCGGTAATAGTAAAAGCGCACGAGCCAGCCGTTGTCCTCGCGGAAGCGCACGGGCTGGCACGGGTCGGACACATCTTCCTTGAGGAACGGCCCCGGCGCGGTGTTCGGCTCGAGATAGTACCAGAACGCGCCCTTGCGGATGCGCACGGCAAAGGTCGGAAAGCGCGGCATGCAGCGGTCGATGGCACGCTGGAGCGCGGCGGGATCGACCATGTCGGTCATCAGCGCGGAAAAACGGTAAATGGCCGAATACTCCTCCTTTTGCAGCGCGGAGTAGAGCACGCCCGCGCTGTCAAGCTTATACCATTTGCTGTCGGGCCTTGCCATGCGTCTTCCCTCCCCTCCGCATTTTTCGTTTCATACAGGTCATTTATTGTAGCACAAAGCGGGACATGCTACAAGAAAGATCGCAGCTTTTTCTTCCCTTTTTTGCGCAGACATGATATCATTGACAAAATCTTTGCGCGAGGAGCCGACTATGGAAACAAAGCTTCCCTTACTGCTGAAAAAGAAAAAAAGCGAGGCCGAGAGTCCGCGCCTTGACCCGCTGATGCGCGCGCTCAAGGCGCTGCACAGCGCGGGTGCGCCTGAAAGCATGACCGAGGAGGAGCTCGAGCGCCAGCGCCGCGGGCAGGATATGCTCGGCAAGCTGACCGCGCCGATGGCAGGCATGGAATACGAGGAATTCCTGCTCTCTGGCATGAACGCGGCGTGGACGCGGCTCAAAGCGCCCCACGGCAGCCGCCGCGCCATTCTCTACTGCCACGGCGGCGGCTACACGAGCGGCAACCTCGGCTATTCGCGCGTGCTGTCGTCCAAGCTCGCGCACGCCACGGGCTACGACGTGCTGAGCTTTGAATACCGCCTCGCGCCCGAATTCCCCTACCCTGCCGCCGTCGAGGACGCGCTGCGCGCGTGGGATCATCTGATGCTGCTGGGCTACGGCGCGCGCGATATCGTGCTCGCGGGCGACAGTGCCGGCGGCAATCTGGCGCTCGTATTATGCAGACGTCTCAAGGAGGCGGGACGCCGCCTTCCCGGCGCGCTCATCCTGATGTCGCCCTGGACGGATATGACGATGTCCGGCGCGTCGTACGCAGAGCGCGCGGAGATCGACCCGATGCTCACGCCCGACTACATCGAGGCCGTGCGCACGGCCTACGCCGCGGGGCGCGACTATCATTCCCCCGACCTCTCGCCGCTCTTTGCCGATCTTACGGGCTTCCCGCCTACGCTCATTCAGGTCGGCGACCACGAGATCCTGTATTCGGATTCCGAGGCGCTCGCATCGGCGCTGGAGCGCGCGCTCGTCCCCTGCCGCTTTGAGGTCAGCGAGGGGATGTGGCACGTATTCCAGATGTTTCCGACGAAAAAGGCGGCCGCCGCGATCGAGAATATCGCACGCTTTCTGCTGGAGTGAATCGCAGCGGGAGCCGCCGCGGCGGCTCCCGCCTTTCAAAATGTGCATTCTCCACAAAAGTTTCGCGGATAAAATTCCGCTTTTTTCGCGCGGCGCGCTTGACAAACGGAGTACGTGTGCGTATAATGCAAACCAACAAGTGAAGAGCTTCAAACCTATGACGGAGAGAAGTAACCGGCGCAGATAAGCACAAAGAGAGTCCCGGGTGGTGTGATCGGGGCGGCGGACGGCTGGCGAATGGACTCCGGAGGGCGGACCGAACAGCGAAAGCCAAGTAGGGACCGACGGGTATCCCACCCGTTATCCATCGGGGCGCGTATGATGGTGCGCGTAAGCGAGCGGGCGTTTTCAAAAACGTCAATTTGGGTGGTATCGCAGAAGTGAACGGCTTTTGTCCCATGTGTATGGGATAAAGGTCTTTTTTCTTTTTATCCGCTCTGTTCTTGGCAAGACAGAGCTTCATCTGCCGCCCAAAATCAAATATATTTGGAGGAAACCAAAATGAAAAACAACACGATGAAAAAGCTTCTCACCCTCGTCCTCGCCGGTGCGATGACCTTCTCCCTCGCCGCCTGCGGCAGCAAGACAGACGACAGCAGCAGCGATACCCAGACCCCCGCCGACGACGCCAAGACCTACAAGGTCGCCGTCATCAAGCAGCTCGACCACGCCTCTCTCGACGAGATCGCAAACGCCATCACCGCCGAGCTTGACAAGCTGGCCGCCGACAACGGCGTGACCATCGAGTACGAGGTCACCTCGGGCCAGAACGACCAGACCATCTTAAAGCAGCTTTCCGATCAGGCGATCGCCGATCAGGTCGACGCCATCATCCCCATCGCCACCACCGCCGCGCAGATCGCCGCCCTCTCCGCTGAGGACACGAAGACCCCCGTGGTCTACGCCGCCATCTCCGACCCTGACGCCGCAAAGCTCACTGGCATCGACTATGTGACCGGCACGAGCGACGCGCTGAACACCGATTTCATCATGGACATGATGTTCGCCCAGAACCCGAACGTCGCCAAGGTCGGCCTGCTCTACTCCCTCTCTGAGCCCAACTCCACCAAGCCCATCGCCGACGCCAAGGCCTATCTTGACGCCAAGGGCATCGAATACGTTGAGCAGACCGCCAACACCAACGACGAGGTCGTCGCCGCCGCCTCCGCGCTGATCGCCGCGGGCGTGGACGCCGTCTTCACCCCGACCGACAACGTCATCATGGCCGCCGAGCTCGCCATCTACGAGGATCTCGCCAAGGCCGGCATCCCCCACTACACCGGCGCTGACTCCTTCGTGCGCAACGGCGCTTACACCACCTGCGGCGTGAACTACACCGACCTCGGCGCCAAGACCGCCGACCTCGCCTACACCGCCATCACCGACGGCATGAGCGGCATGGAGGACTACTACCTGATGGACGGCGGCATCATCACCGTCAACACCGACACCGCCGCCGCGATGAGCCTTGACTACTCCTGCTTTGACAGCATGGGCACCGTCGTCGAGGTCACGACCACCAAGGACTGAGCCTTTTCCCCCGCACACGGCATTTCCCAAGAAATCAGGACCGACCTCCGGCCATGTGTGCCGGAGGCTTCGGTCTGCTGAAAGGAGAGCTGTTTCATGCTCCTCATCACCCAGACCGCGCTCGAGCTCGGCTTCCTCTACGCGCTCGTCGCCATGGCGCTTTTCCTGAGCTACCGCATCCTTGACATCGCCGACCTGACGACCGACGGCTGCTTCGTCCTCGGCGCGGCCGTGTCCGTCACGGTGACGGCTGCGGGCCACCCTGTCCTCGCTATCTTCGCCGCAATGCTCGCCGGCGCGTGCGCCGGCTTTGTCACCGCCTTTTTGCAGACGAAGCTCGGCGTCCCGTCGATCCTCGCCGGCATCGTGACGAACACCGGCCTTTACACCGTGAACCTGATGGCGATGGGCTGGAAATCGAACCAGAGCCTGCTCGGCGGCGAGACCGTCTTCACGCTGCTGCGCGAGACCGGCATCGGCGGAGATTGGTATGAGCTGCTGCTCGCGGCGGCGATCACGGTGCTTGCGGGCGCGTTGCTGCTGCTGTTCCTCGGCACGCGCATCGGCCTTTCCATCCGCGCCACAGGCGATAACCCCGATATGGTGCGCGCCTCGTCCCTGAATCCCGCCTTCACCATCACGGTGGGGCTGTGCCTTGCCAATATGCTCACGGCGCTCTCGGGCGCGATCGTGGGACAGTATCAGAAGACCGTGGATATCAACTCCGGCACGGGCATCGTCGTCATCGGCCTCGCCTGTCTCATCATCGGCGAAACGCTGCTCGGCCGCAGAAGCGTCAAAAAGGGCGTGCTCGCCGTGATCCTCGGCTCGATCGTCTACCGCTTCATCTACGCCGTCGTGTTCTATACGAAGATCGTGCCCGTCGAGTGCCTCAAGCTCCTGACGGCCATCATCGTGGCGCTGGCCATCGCCGCGCCGAGCATCCGGAAATGGGCGGCGTTCGAGCGCCGCAAAATAGCGGCCGGACGAAAGGAGGGCGCGTAAGATGCTGGAAGTCAAAAATATCTCCAAGACCTTCAACCCCGGCACCGTGAATGAAAAGAAGGCGCTTTCTTCCCTCTCGCTGCATTTGAATGAGGGCGATTTCGTCACCATCGTCGGCTCGAACGGCGCGGGCAAATCGACGCTCTTCAACGCCATCGCCGGCAGCTTCTATGTGGACGAAGGCAGCATCTCGCTTGCCGGAACAGACATCACCTTCATGCCTGAGCACAACCGCTCCCGCCGCATCGGACGGCTCTTTCAGGATCCGCTGCGCGGCACCGCGCCGAGCATGACGATCGAAGAAAACCTTGCGCTCGCGTATCTGCGCGCGGCGCACGGCAACCCCTTCAGCCGCATCAGCAAAAAGGACAAGGAGTTTTTTGCCGAGCAGCTCAAGCAGCTCGACATGGGCCTTGAGGACCGCATGAAAAATCCCGTGGGGCTCCTCTCCGGCGGACAGCGCCAGGCGCTCACGCTGCTCATGGCGACGATGGTGCCGCCGCAGCTGCTGCTGCTCGACGAGCACACCGCCGCGCTCGACCCTGCGACGGCGGAAAAGGTGCTCGACCTCACCCGCCGCGTCGTAGCGGAGAGCCGCATCACCTGCCTGATGGTCACGCACAACATGCATCAGGCCCTTGCGCTCGGCAACCGCACGCTGATGATGTCCGACGGGCGCATCGTGCTGGATGTCTCCGGCAGCGAGCGCGCGGGCATGAGTGTGGACAATCTCATCGCGCGCTTCAGGGCCGGTGCGGGGCACGCGCTCGACAACGACCGCATCCTGCTGTCGGAATAAACCTGCTTTATTCAAAAATGCTGCGCTTTTGCGCGGCATTTTTCATTTTCTCGTACATTCTGCCACGTGCTGCGGTATTGAACCGCCGCGCGATCCATGCTATACTGCCTTCCGGCAAAAATGCGCCGCGCGTGCGGCGTCCGACACGGGAGGATAACGATGGACAGCGTCACAAAGGACTACTATCTTCTCACAGATCTTGCCGCACAGATCGGCTACGAGCTGGCCAAAAGCGGCGCGGAAACATTCCGCATCGAGGAGACGATGCGCCGCGTGCTCGGCGCCTACGGCGTGGAGTGCCAGACCTTCGCCATCCCGAACTGCGTGATGGTCAGCCTTGAGGCCGCGAACGGAAAGCCGCTGATGGTGATGAAGCGCGTGGGCTTCCACGGCAACGACCTTGATTCGGTGGAGCGGCTCAACGCGCTCTCGCGCCGCATCTGCGCCGAGACGCCGGACGCGGCGACCGCCGCGCAGTGGCTCAGAGAAACGCTCGCCTCCCGCCGCAGCTACCCCACCGCCGTTTACTATCTCGGCAACTTCCTTGCGGCGGCGGGCTTCTGCCCCGTCTTCGGCGGCACGCTGCGCGACAGTCTGTGGGCGGGGCTGTCCGGCCTTGTCATCGGCCTTGTGACGCGGCACCTTGACCGGCTGGAGACGAATCCCTTTTTCAGCACCATCGCCGCCGCGTTTCTCATGGCCTTCGGCGCTTACGCCGCCGCGGGGCTGCACCTTTTGAACGATGTGGACGCGGCCATCATCGGCGCGCTGATGATCCTTGTGCCCGGGCTTCTTATCACCAACTCCATGCGCGATATCATCTACGGCGACACCAACTCCGGCATCAACCGCATCGTGCAGGTGCTGCTCTCGGCGCTCGCCATCGCAATGGGCACCGCTGCGGCATGGCATGTGACCGCGCCGGTCTACGGTCTGTCCGCCACGGTGGACGCGATCACATATCCGTTCTGGACACAGGGGCTCGCCGTCTTTTTCGCCTGCACCGGCTTTGTCATCCTGTTCAACGTTCACGGCCGCGGCAGCCTTCTGTGCGCGGCGGGCGGCGTGCTGACGTGGCTGACATACCTGCTCTGCCGCTCGCTCGGCGCAGAGCTGTTCGCCGCAAACTTCATCGCCTCAGTCGCCGCCGCCGTCTACGCCGAGACCATGGCGCGCTCGCGCAAGTATCCCGTCACGTCGTATCTTGTCATCTCCATCGTGCCGCTGCTGCCGGGGGCCGGCATCTACTACACGATGGGGCTCGCACTCGACGGCAGTATGCAGCTGGCGCTGCACAAGGGACTTGAGACCGCCGGCGTCGCCGGCAGCATCGCCGCCGCCATCCTGCTCGTCTCTACCGTTTTCCACCAGGCGACGCTCAAGCGCGCATGGCTCAGGGCGCAGTGATCCCACCCCTTCAAAAAGCCGCGGCTATGCCGCGGCTTTTTTGTTTACTTGCACAAAATATCTGCGTTTGCAAATATTCGCTTGCTTTTCAGGGCGCGTCGGATATAATAGGGACAGTCCACAAGGAGGTGCCCTCATGCACGTTTGCTATAACAATCTCTTCAAGCTTCTGATCGACAGGGGCTGGAACAAGACGGAATTTGCCCACGAGGTCGGCATCAGCTCGAACACGCTGGCAAAGCTGTCGAAAAACGAATTCGTCTCGCTGGAGGTGCTCGTGCGCATCTGCCAGCGGCTCGACTGCACGCTCAGCGACGTTGTGCAGCTCGTGCCGCCCGAGCCGCCGACCCCCATCAGAGACGGACTGGAGCGCGTGAAGCAGCTCGCTTCCCGCAGGACGGAGGGAGGCAGCGCGGACCGCCATGAGTGACCACTCGACCGAGACCGGCGCCACCTTTATGGAAAAGGTCTCCACATTCATTGTCGACAAGCGGAACCTCATCTTTCTGCTGACGATCATCCTGCTGGTCTTCTCCGTTTTCTCCCGCAGCTGGGTCGAGGTCGAAAACGACCTGACGGCCTACCTGCCGGACGATTCCGAAACGAAGCAGGGACTCAACATCATGGACGAGCAGTTCACCACCTTCGGCACAGCCGAGGTGATGGTCGCGAACGTCACGCCCGAGCAGGCCGCCGCGCTCACGCCGAAGATCAAGGCGGTCAAGGGCGTGCAGAGCGTCGACTACGATGAGACGAGCGCGCATTACAACGATCTTTCCGCGCTCTACTCCGTCACCTTCGCCTACAGCGAGGACGACGACGCCTGCCTCGATTCGCTCGAGGCCGTAAAGGCCGAACTCTCCGGCTATGACCTGTACATCAAAACCGACCTTGGCAACACGCAGCAGGAGACGATCGACCACGAGATCAGCGTCATCATGGTCTATGTCGCCATCGTCATCGTGATCGTGCTGCTGTTCACCTCCGAGACCTACGGCGAGGTGCCGGTGCTGATCCTCACGTTCGTCGTGGCGCTGCTACTCAATCAGGGCACGAACTTCCTGATGGGGAAGATCTCGTTCATTTCCAATTCGGTCACGAGTATTTTACAGCTCGCGCTCTCGATCGACTACGCCATTATCTTCTGCAACCGCTTCAAGGAGGAGCACCGGCTGCTGCCGCTGCGCGAGGCCGTCATCGTGGCGCTGAGCAAGTCCATCCCCGAGATCGGCGCGAGCAGCCTGACGACCATCGGCGGCCTGATCGCAATGCTTTTCATGCAGTTCAAGCTTGGCCCCGACATGGCGCTGTGCCTTATCAAATCCATCTTCTTTGCGCTGCTGTCGGCGTTCGTTGTGATGCCGGGTCTGCTGATGCTCTTCGGCCCGCTCATCGACCGCACGCAGCACAAGAGCTTCGTGCCGAAGATCCCGTTCGTCGGCAAGCTCGACTATGCCACGCGCCATGTCGTCCCCATCATCTTCGTGGTGCTGGCCGTGATCGGCTACCGGCTCTCGTCCGACTGCCCCTATGCCTACGGCTACGGCCCGCTGACGACCCCCAAGCTCAACGACACGCAGATCGCCGAGCAGATGATCGAGGACACCTTTACCTCGAGCAATATGCTCGCGCTCATCGTGCCGACGGGCGACTACGACAAGGAGGCCGCCATTCTCGAGGAGCTGGAGCAGTATGACGAGGTCGACTCCACGATGGGGCTTTCCAACATCGAAGCGCTCGACGGCTATATGCTCGCCGACAAGCTCACGCCGCGCCAGTTTGCCGAGCTTGCGGGCCTTGATTATGAGGCCGCGCAGGTCGTTTACGCGGCTTACGCCGCCCAGCAGTCCGAATACGGGCAGCTTGTGGGCAACCTTTCCTCCTACAAGGTGCCGCTGATCGACATGTTTCTCTTTGTCTGCGATCAGGTCGATTCCGGACTCGTCACGCTCAGCAGCGACCAGACGCAGATGCTCAAGGACGCGCAGACGCAGATGCAGAGCGCCAAGGCACAGCTTCAGGGCGCCGACTATGACCGCATGCTCATCTACCTCACGCTGCCGGAAAGCGGCGAGGAGACCTACGCCTTCACCGACAAGATCCTTGAGGTCGCGCAGAAATACTATCCCGACGAGCGGGTCTACCTTGCGGGCAACTCGACGAACGAGTACGACTTTGAAAAGTCCTTTGCCGTCGACAACAAGGTCGTGAGCATCGTGTCCATCCTGATCGTCATGGTGGTACTGCTGTTCACGTTCAACTCTGCCGGTATGCCGGTACTGCTGATTCTCGTTATTCAGGGCTGCATCTGGCTGAACTTCTCCATCCCCACGATCACCGGAAAATATGTTTTCTTCCTTGGGTATCTGATCGTTTCCTCCATCCAGATGGGCGCGAACATCGACTACGCCATTGTCATCGCCAGCCGCTATCAGGAGCTCAAGGGCAAGATGCACCACCGCGACGCCATCATCGAAACGCTGAACTTTGCCTTTCCGACGATCATCACCTCCGGCGCGATCATGTCGATCTGCGGCTTTCTGATCGGCAGCATGACCTCCGAGGCCGTCATCGCCTGCATCGGCGAGAGTCTCGGCCGCGGCACGGTCATCTCGATCATCATGGTCATGTTCGCCCTGCCGCAGATCCTGCTTGTCGGCAGCGGCATCATCGACAAAACGTCGTTCTCCGTGCCGTCGGTGGTGGAAAAGCGCGCGGCCAGCGGCAAAATTTCGGTCAACGGCATGGTGCACGGCACCATCAACGGCACGGTGCGCGGCATCATGCGCGCGACCGTGGAGGGCGATATCGACCTGAACCTGATCTCAGGCTCGGTCAACGAGGAAAATGAGGAGCAGGACGATGAATAAGATGAAAAAGATCACATATCGTCTTCGCGCGCTGACGCTTGCGCTGCTGCTGCTCATCACGCTGCTGCCCGTCACGCGGGCGCAGGCCGACGGTGAGGCTGGCAGCATCCGCATCGCGAGCGCGGAAGACCTTGAAGAATTTGCCCGCTCCTGCACGCTCGACTCCTGGTCGCGCGGCAAAACGGTCGTGCTCGAAGCCGACATCACGCTGGAAAACGCGGACTATCTCCCCATCCCGACCTTCGGCGGCACGTTCGACGGCGGCGGCCACACCATCCGCGGCCTCTCCATCACCGACTCTCTCTCCCCCGCCGGCCTTTTCGGCGTGCTGCAGGAGGGCGGCTCGATCACGAATTTGAACGTTGAAGGCAGCGTCGCCCCCGCGGGCGACAGCGTAAACGCCGGCGGCATCGTGGGCGAGAATCACGGCACGATCGCAGGCTGCACCTTCACCGGCACGGTCTCCGGCAAGCGCAGCGTCGGCGGCATCGCAGGCGAAAACACCGCCACCGGCGTGATCCGCGCAAGCTCCGCCTCCGGCGCGGTGTTCGGCGAGAACATGACCGGCGGCATCGCGGGCTGCAACCTCGGCTCGCTGCTCTCCTGCCGCAACGGCGCCTATGTCAACATCGAGAGCACCGATCCCGCCATCGACCTTGAAAATCTCGACCTCACGTTCTCGCTCGACCTTGCCAGGCTCACACGGCTCGACACAGCCAATGTCGCCACCGACACTGGCGGCGTCGCGGGCTATTCCTCGGGCCTGATCGGCGAATGCGTCAACGCCACGGCGGTGGGCTATCAGCACATCGGCTATAACGTCGGCGGCATCGTGGGCCGCAGCTGCGGCCAGCTCCGCGCCTGCCGCAACGAGGCTGCCGTGTGCGGGCGCAAGGACGTCGGCGGCATCGCAGGCCAGATCGAGCCGTATATCCGCATGGAGGTCTCGGAAAGTCTGCTGCAAACGCTTGAAACGCAGCTCGATGAGCTCAGCGCGCTCGTCGACCGCGCAGCCGGCCACGCCGAGGGCGGCTCGAACGAGATCGCCTCGCGCCTGAACAGCATGTCCGCCTATGTGGACAACGCCGCGAACGAGCTGAACAATGTGCGCGTGAACGCGAGCATCGACAGCACCGTCACCGGCAGCGGCTCGCACACATCCGGCACGCAGATCACCGGCGGGCGCGACACCACCATCGATACCTCCCATCAGCTCACCGGCGACGGGCTCAGCGGCTCGCATCAGGGCAGCTCGAGCGGCGGTGCGGACATTGACCACAACGGCGTCGCAGGCGGCGTCGTGAACGGCTCGACGCAGATCGTCGCCGCGCCGGACCTCGGCGGGCTCACCTCCTCGATCAACGGTCTGAGCAGCCAGGTCACAATGCTCACCAGCGCCGCCAACGGCACCGTCGGCGCGCTGGCAAGCGACATCCGCGAGATCAACCGCAAGTGCGGCGAGCTGTCGGACACCATGCTCGAGGCTGTGAGCAGCTACGGCACGTCCGACGTCATCTCCGACACCTCCGCCGTCGACATCGACGCAGTGACGCTCGGCAAGGTCTCCTCCTGCCGCAACACCGGCGCGGTCTACGGCGACATCAACACCGGCGGCGTCGCCGGCGCCATGGCGGTCGAATACGCGCTCGATCCCGAGGACGACGTGACCGCGCATGTCTCCGACAGCTACCGCCGCCAGTACGAATACAAGGCCATTTTGCAAAAATGCGTCAACACCGGCGCCATCGCCGGCAAGCGCAGCTATGTCGGCGGCATCTGCGGGCGCATGGATCTCGGCCTTATCACCGACTGCGAGGGCTACGGCACGATCACAAGCGAAAACGGCAGCTATGTCGGCGGCGTCGCGGGGCTTACCGGCGCGGTCGTGCGCAATTCCTACGCCAAATGCACGCTCAGCGGCAAGCGCTACGTCGGCGGTATCGTCGGCTCCGGCGTTGAGGAAAAGGCCGGCGGCAGCGCAAGCTCCGTCGCGGGCTGCTACTCGCTCGTGGACATCACGGGCTGCCAGCAGTATCAGGGCGCGGTCTCCGGCAGCGACACGGGCGCGTTCCTTGAAAACTATTATGTTTCCGACACGCTCGCGGGCATCAACCGCCAGAGCTACGCGGGCCGCGCCGAGCCGATCGGCTACGACCGGCTCCTCGCCGTGGACGGCCTGCCCGACGGCATGAAGCAGTTCACGCTCCGCTT
The DNA here is from genome assembly GCA_934572465.1 of uncultured Oscillospiraceae bacterium. Classification (GTDB taxonomy): domain Bacteria; phylum Bacillota; class Clostridia; order Oscillospirales; family Oscillospiraceae; genus Hominicoprocola. Next base: position 25,441 of record CAKTLG010000011.1, on the reverse strand, counting down.
CGTCGCGGATGATAAAACGGTGCTCGAGCGCAAATTCAGCTACGGCGCGTCGTTCAGCGAGAGCGATATCCCCGAGGTGCCGGAAAAGGACGGCTATTACGCCCACTGGGACAGGACCGACCTGACCGCGCTCCACTACGACACGACCGTCACCGCGGTCTATGACGCCTATGAGCCGGCGCTCGCCTCCGTGCAGCAGCGCGGCGACGGACGCAGCATCTTTCTCGTTGAGGGGCAGTACACCGACGGCGCCTCCCTCTCCGTCGCCGAGCAGCAGCCGTCGAACGAGGAGCTTGACATCCTCACCGGCAGTCTGAGCGAAAAGCTGAGCGAATACTTCTCCTGTCTTGCAGACGGCAGGCTTCCGCCGATGCGCGTGGGCCGCGAGGCGCTGGAGCAGTGGAGCCTTTCGTTCACCGACGACGGTCAGAGCACCCACACCGTCCGCTATCTTGCCCCAGAGGGCCGGACAGGCGGCCTGCGCATCTATGTGCGCACGAACGGCGGGGCATGGCAGAGCGTCGACTATGATGCCGTCGGAAGCTATCTCACCTTCCCCGTGCAGGGCACGAGCGCGGAGCTCGCCGCCGTATCCACGCTGAATACCGCGTGGTTCTGGCTCGCGGGTCTGCTCGCGCTGCTGCTCGTCATCCTTTTGATCGTCTGCGCCGTCCGCAGGAGCAGACGGAAAAGGCAGGCCGTTCCCGCTCCCGAAGCGCCCGACGTCGTAGCGGAGGCGGAGCAGATCGCGCAGGCGGCGCAGAGCGCGCCTGACGCGGCAAGCGGCAGTCTTCCCGCCGATGCGCCGGTCGCCGCCCCCGTCCCCTCGGGCGAGGGAACGCCCGCGCCTGAGGCTGGGGAACCCAGCACTCCCGCTGTGAGCGATTCGACGGACGAGCGCCTTGCGCGCGTGGAGGAGGAGCTGCGCGCGATGCGCGCCGAGCGCGAGGGCGCGGCGTCCTACAGGCCCCGCCGCCGGCGCAGACGCTTTCTCCCCATCCTCATCACCCTGCTCGTGCTCCTTGGCGCGGTGGCGGTGTTCTTTCTCCGCTCCGGTTTCAGCCGCGATGCGGAGGCCTATCTCCTGCTGGATTCGCGGCTGAAGGAGGACCCGCTCGCGATGGACGTGTCGGTCGACGCCTCGCTCAACAGTCTGAGCGTCCAGACCAACGCGGCGGTCCTCCGCACGAGCGCGGAGGGCACGAGCGTCACGCTCGTGCAGACCGGCGGCGTCACGCTCTACTGCGCGAACGACGCGGTATACCTTGAAAACGGCAAGGCCTATGCCATCGGCGGTGCCTGTCCCGATTACGGCGCGCTGCTGGACAAGACCGCGGCGCTCGCCCGCGCGCTGGAGATCACAAAGTCCGTCGACGGCACGAACAAGCTCTACCGTCTCACCGCCTCCGGCGCGGATGCGGACGCGCTGGTGCGTCTGCTCGTGCCCGAAGCGCTTGCGGACGCCGCCGCCATCCACGAGCTTTCCGTCGAGCTGGTCGCTGAGGGCGGCGAGCTGATGGCGCTGCGCTTTTCCACCGAGGGCGAAGCGCTCTCGCTCGATGCGGACGTCGACTTCCGTCACTCCGCCGCCGCGCCCGCGATCCCCGAGGACGTGCTGCGCGCGATCCGCTCCGGCGGCAGCGCCGACAGCACCGTGCTCACCGCGGACACGCTGCGCCTGCTGGACGCGTGGAGCGAGCTGATGGCGCGCGATCCGCTCTCGGCCGATATCACGCTCTCGGCTGACTGCGGCTCGATCGTGCTGAACGACACCGTGCAATATGACCGCCGCACGATCGACGGGCAGGACTACGGCCGCATCCGCGGCAGCACGCTGAGCCTGTACTTCTCCGGCGGCAGCGTCTGCGGCGAGGACGGCGGCGCCGTCGACGCCGCGAGCGAAAGCCGTGCCGACTCCGCGCAGCTCATCGGCCTGTGCTATGAGCTGATGATGGACGGCACCGCCGGCTGCGTCCGCTCCGGCGACGGGTATTTCTACACCCTCACGCTCGATGAGGAGGGCATGGCCGCGCTCGCCGCCGCCATCGCGCCGGACATCGAGACCCAGAGCGTCAGCTTTACCGCCGGCAGCATCGAGGTGAGCGTCTCGGGCGATGGCACGATCCGCCAGATCGGCGTCTCGTGCACCGGCGCGCTGCACCTCATCCTGACGGATGCGGGCGCGTCGCTCTCCGCCGTCATCGTGCCCGTCACGCGCGACGTCTCATTCTCCCAGCCGGCGCTCAACGCGCTGAAACAATAAAGAAGCGAGGGAAGAAGTATGGGAAACCGCATCATCTGCATCAGCCGTCAGTTTGGGAGCGGCGGCCATGAGATCGCCGTGCGGGCGGCGGATCTCCTCGGCATACGGGTCTACGAGCGGGAGCTGATCCGCCTTGCGTGCGAATACGGAGAGCTTTCGGAAAAGACGCTCTCGCCCTCGGACGAGAAGGCGACGAATCCGCTCCTCTTCCAGACCGTACACGAGGGCAACTACCACGTCCTGCGCGGAAAGCCGACGAGCGAGGTGCTCTTTGCGCTGCAAAGCCATGAGATCCGGCGCATCGCCAAAAACGAGGAGTGCGTATTCGTCGGCCGCTGCGCGGACTTCGTGCTGCGCGAGCAGGACGTAAGGCTCCTGCGCGTGTTCGTCTCCGCGCCGGAGGAGCAGCGCATCGCGCGCAAGATGGCGCAGGAATCGCTCTCGCGCGATCAGGCGGTCCGCCTGATCCGCAAGATGGACAAGCAGCGCCGCAAATATTACGAAAGCTACACAGGACTCGCCTGGGGCGCGCCGGAGCACTACGACCTCTGCATCGACACCGCCCGCACCCCGCCCGCCGAGGCCGCCGCGCTCATCGCCGCGCGGTTCCGCACGCTGTAAAAAGGAGGAATGCCCCATGCATTACGGTGAGATCAAAAACTGCGATATCGCCAACGGCGAGGGCGTGCGCGTCACGCTGTTCGTCTCCGGCTGCACGAATCGCTGCAAAAACTGCTTCCAGCCCCAGACGTGGGCGTTTGACTACGGCCAGCCCTTCACAAAGGAGACCGAGGATACGCTGCTCGCCATGCTTGCGCCCGACTACATCAACGGTCTGACGCTGCTCGGCGGCGAGCCGTTTGAGCCGGAAAGCCAGCGCGTGCTGCTGCCGTTCCTGCGCCGCGTGCGCGCGGCGCTGCCGCAGAAGACCATCTGGGCGTTCACGGGCTTTACGTGGGAGCAGCTGCACACCGAGGGCTCGCACCCGCGCTGCGAGGCGACGGACGAGCTTCTGTCGCTGCTCAACGTGCTGGTGGACGGACGCTATGAGGAGGCGCTGCACGATATCTCGCTGCGCTTCCGCGGCTCGTCGAACCAGCGCGTCATCGACGTGCCCGCTACGCGCAAAAGCGGAACGGTGACGCTCTGGTGCGAATAAAAACAAAAGCAAGCCGCCCGCTGCCAAAGGCAGCGGGCGGCTTGCCCTATGTTGATGTTCGCATGTTCAGAACGCCGCTGCCCCGCGGAGGGCAAGTCCCGCCATCAAAATGGCGAGCACCGCGAGTACCGGCAGCTTGCGTCTGAGCGTTTTCCACGCGAAGTCCATAAAAAGCATCGTTATTCCGCGAGCTTTTTGCCCGCGGCGCGGCAGGCTTCCAGGATCTGTTCGTCGGGCGCCTCGCAGCAGATGACGCTCTCGCACACGAGGTTCAGCCCCGCGTCCCCGCAGTCCTTTTCCCAGCTGCGCATCCATTCGCCGTCGCCCCAGCCGTAGGAGCCGAACAGCGCCGCGCTCTTGCCCGAAAGGCTGCGCTTGCATTCGTCGAACATCGGCTGGAATTCCATTTCCTCAAGCACCTCGCTGCCCATGGCGGGGCAGCCGAAGGCGATGGCGTCGTAGGCGCTGAGCGCGCCGCCCGACACCTTGTCCGGCGTGAGGACCGTGACCTCCGCGCCCGCGCTCTTCATGCCCTCGGCCACGGCGTTGGCCATCATCTCGGTGTTGCCCGTGCCGCTCCAGTAAACCACAGCAGTTTTCTTCATTGTATTTATCCTACCTTTCGTTTTGTATGATCACCCCGCCACGGCGAGCCGCTCAAGTCCCGAGCCGGCCTGCCACAGCGCGCAGTAGACCTCCGTGCATTTTTTGAATTTTGCAAACAGCTCGCGCGCCTTTCCCTCGTCGCCGTAGACCTTCCACAGCCCCGCGCACTTAAAGCCGCAGGCGCGGTGGTCGATAAAGCCCTTGACATCCTCGGGCGGATAGCTGAGGAACAGCCCGACCTCGTGCGGGAACTCTCCGCTCTCGCGGAAGCGGCGGATCAGCCGCGCCACACAGCGCGAGCAATCGTCCTCGGCATAGCCCGCCTGCCGCAAGATCTCGGCGGCGAGCGCGTCCTTGAGGTCGCGCCGCAGCTCGGCGGGGCGGTAAAGGTACAGCAGCGCCTGCGCATCGAGGAACCGGATCGGCAGCAGACACAGCCCCTTCGGCACGAGCAGCCGGTTCAGCCGCCGGATATCGTCGAGCAGCGCGCCTTTGTCCTCGCAGGGGCAGGGAAAAAGGCTGCCCGTTTTGATGCCCGCGAGCGTGGGCGCGCCTTGCTTGATAAGGATCTCCTCCGGCATATCCGCTTCCTCCTTTTCCGTCAGTATGCCACGCTTGCGCGCGGACTATTCTCCGTTCACAAGTTAGAGCAATCTAACTCGAAGAGGAAACCGGGCCGCGCGCCGCATTGCCGGAACAGCGCTGGATCGCTGCGCCGCTGGGAGAGACCGGTGCGCACGCGCGGCCTTCAGGTTCATCTTTAGTTAGAGCTATCTAACTACGCATAGCATACAACACTTTCCCGCGTTTGTCCAGCCCTTTTTTGAAAAAATAAAAAAGTTCACAATTTCCCCCTTGACTTTCCCTTTCCTGCGCGCTACATTTAGTTCAAATTTGAACTATTCAATTTTGAATGACAGGAGGCTGTTATGAACGTCAGCATGGAATTTGCCCGCAAGCTCTCCGCCGCCTACGCCGCCGCCTGCAAGCCGCTGTGCCGCGAGCTGAAGCTGCCGCAGACCGCGTTCGATATCCTGATGTTCCTTGCCAACAACCCCGCCTATCAGACGGCGGGCGACATCGTAGAGGTGCGCCGCATCAAGGCGAGCCTTGTTTCGATGAACGTGGAGCGGCTCGTGCGCGACGGCTATCTGCGGCGCGAGGCCGTATCGGGCGACCGCCGCAAAACGCGCCTTGTCTGCACCGAGGCCGCGCAGCCTGTCACCGCGCGCGGGCGGGCGATACAGGAGGCCTTCTTCGCGCGGCTCTTCGCGGGCACCGACGAAACGATGCGCGCCGCCTTTTTTGAAACGATATCGATCATGAGCGCCAATCTTGACGCATTGTCTGAGGAGGATACCTGAAATGAAGCTGCTTCTGACCGTCGCCGTCACGTTTTTCGCCGGCATGGGCGCAGGACTCGGCACTGGCTTTGCCGGCATGAGCGCCGCCGCCGTCATCAGCCCCATGCTCATCACGTTCCTTGACATGGATCCCTATATGGCCGTCGGCATCGCGCTCTCGTCCGACGTGCTCGCAAGCGCCGTCTCCGCCTACACCTATGGCAAAAACAAGAATCTCGACATCCGCAACGGCCTTATCATGATGGCGAGCGTGCTGACGTTCACCGTCGTCGGCAGCTACGCCGCAAGCCTTGTCCCGTCCACGACGATGGGCGGCTTCTCGGTCTTCATGACGTTCCTGCTCGGCGTCAAGTTCATCGTTCGCCCCGTGATGACGACAAAGGAGTCCATGCAGGGCGTGTCCGCAAAAAAGCGGGCGGTGCAGTCCGTCGTCTGCGGCGTGCTCATTGGCTTCACCTGCGGCTTTGTCGGCGCGGGCGGCGGCATGATGATGCTGCTGATCCTGACGTCGGTGCTCGGCTACGAGCTCAAGATCGCCGTGGGCACCAGCGTCTTTATCATGACGTTCACCGCCCTCACCGGCGCGGTCTCGCACTTTGCCATCGGCGGCGCGCCGGACTGGACGGTCTTCGTTCTGTGCGTCGTGTTCACGCTGCTCTGGGCGCGCATCGCCGCGGTCTTCGCCAACAAGGCTTCGCCCGAAACGCTCAACCGCGCGACGGGCGTGGTGCTCGTGGTGCTCGGCATCGTAGTGATGCTCTTCAAGCTGCTGGGATGACCGCCCGCCTGCCGGCAAAAAAGGGCCGCGTCGTGTGACGCGGCCCTTTTCATCAGTCTTTTCCTGCGGCGCGGCTTTTCCGCCGCTCCGCCATGCGCTGCAGCAGCATCGTCAGCGGCAGCAGGTAGAGGAAGCACGAGAGCAGCAGGCTCCCCGTCGGCGCGCCGACGGTCGCAAGCGGCACCGCCCCGGCGATCGACCACGGTACGAGCGGCGCGACGACCACAGCGCTGTTTTCAAGGTCGACGGCAAAGGCCTCGCGATCCTCCCGCGAGGGCGCGCAGAGCTGGTGCACGAGGATGATCGTCAGCGTCTGGTTGCAGGCGACAAGCCCCGCGAGCACAGATGTGACGAGCGCCGCAAAATACGGCGTCGTCCGCTCGCCCAGCGCTGTGACGCGCGCGCAAAGGCCGTCGAGCAAACCGGTCGCGCGAAAGATGCCGGAGTAGGCCGAGGAGATGGTGATAATGAGCATCAGCCGCACCATCGAGAGGATGCCGCCGCCGTTGAGCATCGCGCCGACCTCCGCGTCCGCCGCCGTGTAGCCGAAAAACGCCGTTTTCAGCAGCGTCAGAGCGTCCATCCCGCGCAGGAGGACGCACAGCGCCGCCGCCGCAAGAATGCTCGCCGCCATCGCGCGCTTGACCTTCACGCGCAGCAGCGACAGCACGAGGATCAGCACCGCCGGAATGCACATCGCCCAGTGCAGCGCCATCTCGCGGCCGTACAGCGTCCAGAGCCCCTCCGCCTGCGCGCCGCCGCTGTGCGCCAGTCCCAGCGCGGCATAGACGGCGCAGCTCATAAGAAACGGCACGAGCGCCGTTTTCAGCATCCGGCGAATGTTGTCGTAGATGTCCGTCCCCGTCAGCTCGCTGACGAGCAGCGCGCTCGTTGAGACCGGCGAGCAGCGGTCGCCGAAGTACACGCCCGAGAGCATCGCCCCGCCCAGCAGCGCGGGATCCATCCCCATCGAAACGCCGACGCTCACGCAGATGGTTCCCATCGTCGCCGCCGTGCCGAAGGCCGTGCCCGTGAGCACCGACACGCCGCAGTTGAGCAGAAACGTCATCAGCAGCAGTATTTCGGGCCGGATGAGGTCGACGGCGCAGCAGATGATCAGCGGCAGCGTGCCGCTTGCGCGCCAGAAGGCCGTCAGCATCCCGATGAGCGGGAAGACGAGCAGCACGCTCCCCGCCGTTTTCACGCCCGAGACGATCATATCCCAAAGCGCGCGCCAGGAAAAACCCTTTCTCCTGCCGTAGAGCGCAAAAATGACCAGCCCCGCCGCCAGCGCATAGAGGATATTCGCGCGCAGCACCACGCACACGAGCAGCGCCGCGCAGAAAAGGATGATGGAAAGCATATTCGTCTCCCTCCCGTTGTGATCTCCTGCCGCATTTTCCCGCGCCGCATTTCGTGCGGTGTGGTTTTTTCAGTATAGCGCAAATGCCGCAGCTTGTACAACTGTTATAATTGGTACAAACTACAGGTATAGCCTGTAAGTGAGCGCGCCGTGCCCCCTGCTTTGTCCGTTCCGCTTCCCCGCGCAAGCGGAGCGGAAACGGAGCGGAAACGCCGGAACGGCCCCGTCCGCAGACGGAGCCGTTCCGGCAGAGAGAGATGGTACGCGCTTTTCCGCTACGCCCACCAGCCGATGTTGAGCGCGATGAGCGCGGCGTTGAAAAAGTCGATGAACAGGCTCCCGACCATCGGGATGGCGAAGTAGGCCGTCGGCGAGGGGCCGTACTTCTTCGTGATGACCTGCATATTGGCCATGGCGTTCGAGGTCGCGCCCATGGCAAAGCCGATGTAGCCGGCGGTCATGACCGCCGCGTCGTAATCGCGTCCCATCACGCGGAACACGACGAACACCGAGAACGCCCACATCAGGACGACCTGCGCGGCAAGGCAGAGCAGCATCGGCAGCGCCAGATCGACGAGCAGCCACAGCTTGAGTCCCGAGAGCGCCATGGCAAGAAAGATGGAGAGGAACATATTGCCCATTGTGTCGATCTCGGCGGAGGGAAATTCGATCTTCATGCCGTCCACCGTGTTGCGCACGGCCACCGCCACGAGCATCGCGCCTATGTAGGGCGGAAAGTTGAAGCCGCAGAGCTTTGTCAGCAGCGCGCTGACATAGCTGCCGACGCCCACAGCGAACAGCAGCAGCAAAAAGCCCTTGATGAAGCGGCCGTCCGACGTGGTGAAGTCGCCGCCCTCCTCGGCCGCTTCGGCCATTTCAGCGCTTGCCGCCGCTTCCGCCGCCTTCGGCTTGAGATCGCCGCGCAGGATGAGCGAACGCGCGATGGGCCCTCCCATCAGCGAGCCGGAGACAAGGCCGAACGTCGCCGCCGCGATGGAAACCGCCGTGCCGCCGACCGCGCCCGCCGCCTCAAGGTCAGGGCCGATGGCCGCAGCCGTGCCCGGCCCGCCGATCAGCGCGATGGAGCCGCAGCCGATGCCGTAAAGCGGGCTTTTGCCGCACAGCGCCATAATGCCGCCGCCAAGCCCGTTTTGCAGAAAGATCATCACGATGCCAAGCCCCAACAGCAGCAGCACCGCCTTCCCGCCCTTTGTCAGCAGCGGAATGCTCACGCTGAAGCCGACCGTGGCAAAAAACAGGATCATAAAGACCGTTTGCAGTGTGTCGTCAAAGGTGATGACCGCCGTGCCGGAGGCATAGAGCGCCGCGTTGAGCAGCGCGAAGCATAAGCCGCCGACCAGCGGCGAGGGAATGCAGAAACGGTTCAGGATCGTGATTTTTCCCGTCAGCACCGTTCCAAGCCAGTACATCGCCGCGCCGAGTGCCAGCGCGTGGTACATGTTGAGCTGGATGGTTAACATAATTTTCTCCTCCTTTTGATCCCGCCAGCCTTGCGCGCGGACACAGCCACACATCCCTTGCCGCCCGCGCGCCCTGTTCAGCATCAGCCTAAGCCCGCGCGGGCGCGGAAATTGTCGAATTTTCTGCAAACGCACCGATTCCACGGTTTCCACGACGGCGCCTGCATGAAACTGGTTATTTTATCCATTTAGAATGCATAAATACTTATAAAATCAATATAAAACGGCCCGCAAAGCATTTTGCGGGCCGCTTTATGCATATTGTGACGGTTATTCCGCGCGCCTCGGCTGCTGCTGGGTGATGCAGTGGATATTGCCGCCGCCGAAGGCGACCTCACGCGTCTGCACGGGCACGATCTCGCGGTCGTGGAACATCTGCTGCGCCTGATCGACGGCAAGCTTGTCGTTCGCATCTCCGTACTGCGGCAGGATGACCGCGCCGTTGACGATGAGGAAGTTCATATACGAGGCGATGCTGACCTCGCCGTCCTCGCGCGGGATGGTGCCCTCGACGGCGTCGATGGTATCCGCGCCCTCGAGAAGACACGGCTCTTTCGTCAGGCACAGCTTGTGCACCTTGAGCTTTCTCCCCTTCGCGTCGGTCGCATTGGTGAGGAATTTGTACGCCGCCTGCGCCTGCTGATAGAACGGATGGTTCTCGTCCTCCGTCCAGATGCACGCGACCTCGCCTGGGGCGACAAAGCAGGCCACGTCGTCAATGTGTCCGTTCGTCTCGTCGGGGTCGATGCCGTCCTTGATCCACAGCACCTTTTCGCACCCGAGGTATTCGCACAGCATTTTTTCGATCTCTTCCTTCGACTTATCGGGGTTGCGGCCCTCGGAGAGCAGGCACATCTCCGTCGTGAGCACCGTGCCCTCGCCGTCGACATGGATGGAGCCGCCCTCGAGCACGAAGCCCTCCGTGCGGTACGTGTCCACATTCTCGATCTCGCAGATCTTGCGCGCGATCTGATCGTCCTTGTCCCAGGGGAAGTAAAGCCCGTCGACAAGCCCGCCCCAGGCGTTGAATTCCCAGTCAACCGCGCGAAGATCGCCCGCATCGTTTACAACGAACGTCGGCCCGCAGTCGCGCACCCACGCATCGTCGCTCTCCAGCTCTACGACGCGGATATTCTCGGAAAGGCGGGCGCGCGCGTTCTGGTACTGCCGCACCGACGCGCCGACCGTGACCTTCTCAAAGCGCGCGATGGCTTCGGCGACCTCGGCGAAGGCCCGCTGGGCGGGCTTGCCGCCGTTTCGCCAGTTGTCGTTGCGCTCGGGCCAGAGCATCCACACGCCCTCCTGCGGTTCAAATTCGGCGGGCATACGATACCCGTCCTGCTTCGGCGTGGTGCCGGTGATCCGTTTTGCCATATCGTCAGTCTCCTTTACGATGTTATGATGTTTTTTTCGCGCGCAGCGCGATCAGCGCCTCGCCGATCGCCACGCTGATGAGCGAGCCGATCGTGATGGGCAGGAATTCGGCAAGCGTCTGCGCATCAAACGAGAGCGGCACAGCGGTGAACACGATGGAAATGAGGATGAGCGCCATGGGCACATAGGCGATGCACTTGAGCAGCGCCGGCGAGCCCGGCACGCGGAACGGGCGCGGCGTTTCGGCATCGTCGCGCCGCAGCTTGAGAAACGCCGGAAACACCGGCGCGTAGCTCAAAAGCAGCATCACAAGGTTCAGCGCAAAAAAGCTCCAGAAGAGCGACGAGTCCGGCGAGACCGTCTCGATAACGACGCCGAGCAGGCACACGGCGGACGCCACCGCGCCCGAGGTGAACGCTGCGCCGACAGGCATATCGTTCTTCCTCCAGCGCTTTGTGAAAACGCGCGGCATATCGCCGTTGTCCGCGGCAAAGGCCGCCGTGGAGTTCACGCCCATCGACCACGAGATCATGTTGCCAAAAAGCGTCACAAGAAACAGGATCGCCACAAGCCCCACGAGCAGCCCGCCGCCGTCGCCCAGAATGAGCGACACCGCGTCGATAAGCCCCGAATCCACGCTGATCTCGCGCACCGGCACGGCCGCGCCGATGCCGAAGGCGGAAAAGAGGTAGATGGCCGCGATGACGATGCCGCCGGTCACGATGGACTGCGGGATCTGCTTTTTGGGATCGCTCATGTTGTCGGCATAGGTGCACACGACCTCAAAGCCGAGGAAGTTGAAGATGATGACCGAGATATACGAAAGGCTCGTAAGGTCGAACGACGGCAGGAACGTGCGCGCCGACATATCGTTGACAAAGCCGTTTTTGGCAACGTACCATATCCCCAGCACGCCGACGAGCACCGCGAGCAGTATCTTGATGACCGCGCTCGTGTTGAGAATGACGATGCTGTCGCACACGGGGTAACAGGCGACGAGCGTCACGATCCAGATGAAGGCAAGCTCGATGACGAGCGAGGCGAGCGGGCCAAACGTGCTCCCCGTGAGATACGCGATCAGCTCCGGACACATCACCGCCAGCGAAGCCATCCACAGCGGGAAGTTGATCCAGTAGTACCACGAAGCGCGCGCCGCCCAGCGGCTGCCGGGATACGCCGCGTGGATCCAGTCGTACAGCCCGCCGTCGCCGGGATAGGCCGTGCCGAGCTCGGCTGCGATGAGCCCGTAGGGCAGCAGGAACGCAGCGATCATGAAGATCCACCAGAAATACTGGCTGTTGCCGATGGACGCGACGGGCGCCGCCGCCTCGGCAACGAACACCACGCAGATGACCGATAAAATGACATCCGCGAGCCGAAATTGCTTTTTCTCCATAGAAATCAGCTCTTTTCGATCTTGGAAACGCCGCAGTACGCCTGCTCGCAGCCAAGCGTCCTGCAGAGCACCGCGTCAAGCTCCTCCTTTGCCGCCGCGATCTGAACGCCGCTCGGCTCACGGCGGCAGCGCGTGAAGTAAACAAGAAGGCCGCGCATGGCCGTCAGGCGGTTGCCCGCCTCCTCCCAGCAGAGGGAGGCGTCAGAGTCTGCGACCTCGTCGGTCACGTCCTCGCCGCGCGTCGCGGGCAGACAGTGCATGAACTTGCAGCCGAGATTGCCCAGCTGCATCAGCTCGCGGTTGACCTGATAGTCGTGGAACACGCGCACGCGCTCCTCCTTCGGCATCTCGTTTTCATAAAGGCCGTACCACACGTCGGTATAGATGAAGTCCGCGCCGCGCACGCTCTCGCGGTCGTCGGTGACGAGGAAGCTGCCGCCGGAGAGCGCGCAGTTGCTCTTCAGGATGGCCTTGTGCCGGTCGTTCAGCTGATGGCCCTGCGGCCCGTACTGGACAAAGTGCATGCCGAGCTTCGTCGTGATGAAGCCGAGCGACGCGCACACCTGCGTCGCGTCGCCCACGAACACGACCTTGCAGTCCTCAAGCTTCTTTCCCTGCGGCAGATTCTCCACGATCGTGCAGAGATCGCCGATCTCCTGCGTGGGGTGGTTGTAGTCGGACATGCCGTTGAGCACGGGGATGGTGCAGCTGCGCGCCAGCTCCTCGATCGTCCTGTGCTCGATGACGCGCGCCATCACAACGTCGACGAGCTTCGAGAGCACCTTGCCCGTGTCGCCGATGGTCTCGTGCCCGCCAAGCTGGATCATGCCGGGGCCGAGGTACTGCGCGTGACCGCCGAGCTGGCTCATCGCCGTTTCAAACGAAACGCGCGTGCGCGTTGAGGACTGCTGGAAGATCATGCCGAGCGTCATGTTGCGCATGAGCGGCGGATAGTAGCCCGCTTTGATCGCCTTTTTGATCGCAAGCGACAGCTCGATGATGTCCAGCAGCTCCTGTCTGGTAAAGTCGTTGGTGTCGATAAAGTCTTTTTTCATATGCAACCTCCGGAAAACCAAATTTGCTTCTGACTTCCCGCATAGTGTTTGCGCCTTTTTCCATTTTTACGCATCGGCGCGCAAAAAGCGGGCAGAGCTGCGCTCCGCCCGCCGGCGTCTTCGATTTTACATGGATTTTACAAAGTCATGGTGTCAGATTTGACATTTTTCCGATAGTCTTTATTTTGGTCACGAATGAGAGATAGTTTGTAAAGGAAAGATATTGCCATGGACATTTTTGACGCATTGACAATGCTTGGCGGGCTGTGCCTGTTCCTCTTCGGCATGAGCCTGATGGGACAGGCGCTCGAACGCCGCGCGGGCGGCAAGCTCCGCTCGCTGCTCGACCAGATGACGGGAAAGCCCCTCACGGGCTTCCTTACGGGTCTTGGCGTCACAGCCATCATCCAGAGCTCTTCTGCCACGACCGTCATGGTCGTCGGCTTTGTCAACTCCGGCCTTATGACGCTGCGCCAGGCCATCAACGTCATCATGGGCGCAAACGTCGGCACGACCGTCACCGCGTGGCTCCTGAGTCTCGGCGGCATCGACGGCAGCAGCATGTGGATCAAGCTCCTGAAGCCCAGCTCCTTCACGCCCGTGCTCGCGCTCATCGGCATCATCTTCTTCATGTTCTGCAAGGATAACCGCAAGAAGGATACCGGCGTCATCCTGCTCGGCTTTGCAACGCTCATGTTCGGCATGGAAACGATGAGCGGCGCGGTCGCGGGGCTCAAGGATGTGCCCGCGTTCACGAATCTCTTCCTCGCGTTCAAGAATCCCGTGCTCGGCGTGCTCGCCGGCGCGGTGCTCACGGGCATCATCCAGTCCAGCTCCGCCTCCGTCGGCATTCTGCAGGCGCTGGCCACGACCGGCGCGGTCAGCTACGCCGCGGCCATCCCCATCATCATGGGGCAGAACATCGGCACGACCGTCACGGCGATGCTCTCCTCCATCGGCACGAACAAAAACGCCCGCCGCGCCGCCGTCGTCCACCTGATGTTCAATGTCATCGGCGTCGCGGTGCTGCTGACGGTCTTCTGCATCGTGCGCGCAGTGTTTGCACCCGCGCTGCTGGATGAGTCCGCCACGCGCGCCGGCATCGCCGTGGCGCACTCGGTCTTCAATATTCTCTGCACCGCCATGCTGCTGCCGCTGGGCGACCAGCTCGAAGCGCTCGCCATCCGCCTTGTGCCGGACGACAAGAGCCGCACGCAGACGACCGTGGAGCTGGACGAGCGTCTGCTCGCCACGCCCTCGCTCGCGCTGAGCCGCAGCCGCGCCGTCGCGTGCGAGATGGCGGACTGCGCCGTCCGTGCGCTGGGCGCCGCGCTCGATTCCCTGACCGCTCTCACCCCCGAGCTTGCCCAGCGCATCCGCGAGGATGAGGAGCGCTGCGACCATTACGAGGATATGCTCGGCACCTACCTCGTCAAGCTCAGCGCCCAGAAGATGGGCCGCGCGGAGAGCGAGGAGGCGACGGAGCTTTTGAAGACCATCGGCGACTTCGAGCGCATCTCCGACCACGCGGTCAACGTGCTTGAATCGGCGGAGGAGCTGCGCGCAAAGGGGCTTTCCTTCTCCCCCGCCGCCGTGGACGAGCTTTCCACGCTCACCGCCGCCGTGCGCGAGATCCTCGCGCTCTCGCTGCGCGCGTTCGAGCAGCACGACGCGGCCGCCGCTTCGGAGGTCGAGCCGCTCGAAGAGGTCATCGACGCGCTCAAGGAGCAGCTGCGCACGCGCCACATCCTGCGTATGCAGCAGGGCACGTGCAGCATCGAGGCGGGCTTTGTGCTCTCCGACCTGCTCACCGATCTGGAGCGCACCTCCGACCACTGCTCCAACATCGCCGGCTGCGTCATCGACGCCGGCCGCCACAGCCTGAGCCTGCATGAAACGCTGCGCGAGGCGCGCGGCGAGGACCCCCGCTTCCGCGAGCGCTTCCACGCCTACGCGGAAAAATACCGTCTCGCCGCTCTGGCAGGCAATTGAGCGCGTCCCCGCCTGTTCAGTTTTTCCCCGAGGGCGCGAAAAAAGCGAGTCTCCGAAAACCGGAGACTCGCTTTTCCTATTTCCGCTTCAGCGCGTGAACCAGATATCCATATCCACATTGCCGGAGATGCCGGGCACGCTGCCCTTATCCGTATACTGCCACACGGCAAAGTCGTAGTAGAAGTCCGGCGCGTCCTCATACTGCGCGAACCATAGCGGATAGGCCGTCAGCTCGCTGAGGTCGTATTTCACGTAGCCCGCATACTGGGTAATGTAGATCATCGTGTCATAGCCCGCGGCGCGGATCGTGTCGCAGAACGCCTTTGCGCATTCGCACAGCACGCCCGTTTCGATGCCGTAGGTGCGGGCGCTCGACTTGCCGATGACCTCCCAGTCGAAGACCACGGGGCCTGTGATGCTGTGCCCGCGCAGCTGCTCGAGCACGTAGTACGCCTCCTCGCGCGCCTCCTCCACGCTCACAGCCTGCGAGAAGAAGTAGGCGCCGACCTGAAGTCCGGCGCGCGCCGCGCCGTCGGCATACTCGTGGAACTTCTTATCCTCATAGATCTTGCCCTCGGTGTAGCCGCGGCCGCCCACGCGCGCGATGACGAACTCCACGCCGCTCGACGCCACCGCCGCCCAGTCCACGTCGCCCTGATAGTGCGACACATCGATGCCCAGGCGCGTGCGCACGCTCGGATCGTTATAGCGCATCACGCTGCCGCTGCGGTAGAATGCGGTCTTGTCGTAGCTGTTGACCGGCACGCCGTCAAGCACGTCGAGCACATAGTCCTTGTAGTAGATCTTCTGCTTCTGGTCGAGCGAGCTGAGCTGATAGATGCGCCAGACGATCGTGGCGGCTTCCGCGCGCGTGATGCTGCCCGCGGGGTAAAAGAGCTTCTGTCCGTTCACGTCCGAGCCGATGAAGATGCCCGCTTCATAGAGTGCGGTGACATAGCCGTCGTTCACGTCGGCAAAGGGCGTCGCCGCGCTCGACGCGCCGTAGCCCAGCGCCTTTGCCGCAAAGCGCGCCACATCAAGGCGGCTGATGGGACTATCGAGCGTCTCCGCCTTCTCTCGGGCGATAAGTCCCATCGAAAGGGCGTAGGCGCCGTAGCCGCTCGCCCAGTGCTTATCCGTGGGCGCCTGCTCCTTATGTCCCGTCGCCAGCAGCACGAGCTTGAGCAGCTCGCCGGTGCTCGTGGCGCGGTTCGGCGCGTAGGTGCCGTCGTCGTTGCCGCCCACGATGCCGTCCGCGCTCAGCTCCATGACATAATCATAGAACCAGTCGGTCGGCTTCACGTCGGAATACGTCCTGCCGGTATAATCATTCTTTGTCCACATGGCCGTGGCCGTCACGCTGCCTGTGACGGTGCTGTCCGCCGTCAGCACCATGCCGGACGTGGTCTGAAGGCCGGCAAAGCGGTAGCCGAGCTTTTCCATCACAGGGAAGCTCCCGTAGACCGCGCCGCGCTGGTAAACGCGGAAATCCGTCTCGTAGGACGCGCCGTCCTCCTTTTTGATGATGAGATAAGCGAACTCGTTCTCCGCGGCGTAAAAGCTGCCGTCAAGGAACAGCGCGGCCTCCCGCATCCGCTGCGCGGCAAGATTGCCCATCGCCTCGCCGCTGACGTGGCACCATGCGCCGAAGGCCTGCGCCGTCTCAAGGCGGGTGGCGCTCACCTCGCCGCGCGCGATCTTCACAAGGTCGCTCGTGCCGCTCATCCAGCCCGTGCCGAAGCTGTAGCTGAAGCTGATGAGCGCGTCAAACTGTCCCTGCGTGGGCGATACGCTGTAGCGGGCAAAGAATTCGTTCAGCTTGACCTCATAGCCCGCGATCTTGCCCAGCAGCAAAAGCTCGGCCTCCTGCTGCGTCACGCCGTTCGGATAATCGTCGGCCGCGCACTGCGTCCCGTAGCCGATGTACCAGTTCCCGTTGGAGAAGTACTTCTCCGCGCGGAAGCCCTCGCTCTCCTCGATCAGCGTGAGCGCCGCGGCGCTCGCGGTCATCGGCTCTCCCTCGGCCAGCGCGGGGACGCACAGCGTCAGCGTCAGGCACAGCGCAAGCAGCGCGGCGAGTGGTCGTTTGTTCCAGTTTTTCATGTGTTTCCGTCTCCTTTGCGGGGGATGCGGGCGTCCTCGCCCGAATTCGACTGTTTTCGACCCTGCCAGTATACCACAGGTTTACATAAGAATCAACCTCGGCGCGCAAAAAATCCCGCGTCCCCGATAATAAAGGGGCGCGGGACCGCTTCACGCCAGCGCGTCAAACAGCGCGTTCAGGTTATCGTCGGAATACTCGACCTCCGCGCTGTAGAGCCGGCACAGCTCGATCTGGTCTTCCACCGTAAACTCTCCGTGCAGCAGATAATGCAGCGCGCCGAGCGCAGAAAGCAGCCGGACGGACAGCACGGCGAACGCCGCCTTGCCGCCCACATCCCCGTCGTCGAGCGCCGCCGGCACATGGCGGTAGAGAAAGTAGACGAGCAGCTGCTCGTACTCCGTCTCGCGCGGGCGCATATACGCGGCAAAGGCATCGAGCGGCAGCTCGCCGGCGTGTGCGCGCAGCGACTCGAGAACAGCCGTCCACGCCTCGTCCATCCGCTCGAGCGAGAGATAGAATGCCGCCCACTGCGCAAGCGGGATATCCGGGATCTGCGCGCCGCAGGCCAATAGAATTTTCTCCATCCGCCGCTCGATCGGCTCCTCCCTGTTCTGCGCAAGGGCGAAAAGCCGCCCGCGCAGCGCAAGCAGCGCATTCTCTTCCTCCCCGAGCGTTCCCTCGCCGGTCACGAGCAGCGCCGTTTTTTCCGGCTTCGTCAAAATGAGCCGCGCAGCCTCCTCGCAGCAGAGGCCCACGCCGATCTCCGTGCGCGCGGAGAAAAAGCCGCGGTAGCGCGGATGGTCGGTGCAGATCTGGCAGAGCATATCCTCCCCGCCGTACAGGATCAGGTCACAGAGGTTTTTATCGTTCAAAAATGGGCAGCGCTCCCGCTCGCCGAGGATGAAGTGCGGCGCATCGCCGTCGAGCGCGATGCTTTTCGCAAGCCGATCGCCCATCGCGCCGCCGACGGCACGGTACGCTGCCAGCGTGTCCTCGTCCACATCGATCTCCCAGCCGATGCAGCAGTTGTGGCGGCAGCGCTCCGCAATGCAGCGGAACTGCGGATAATAGTCCGGACAGGCAGTCTGCACGGCACATCCCTCCCTTGTTGCCGGTTTTCGCCATTATACCCCGCCGCGCCGCGCATTGCAACGAATTTTCTCCTTGCCGCCGCCGGCAAGATGTGATATAGTAGAGGTATATACGGACAGGATGGGATCGGCTGCCATGCAGACTTTATGATAAGTCGCATCGGCGCAGGTTTTTGATATATGAACGACACGCTGGAACGATTGGTAGAAAGCGACTCTATCGAGCATTTTGAAGGGTCGGCTGGTTATTTGCTCTTCACAGCCCAAAGCTCGATCTTCCCCTTTGTCAAGTTTGAATCGCAGCTATCCGAGATCAATGACTACTGCCTTTATCTTCTCACCTGCCTGAAGGCGAAGGTGGCGGAATTTGAACCGTTCGACATTGCAGACGTTGATCTGGACGCTCCCTCGTCCTGGGGGTATTACAAGTTTCTATCCTGGCAATTTCTCTATCAGGATATAAACAAATGCACTCTTTTGTCTCTCCTGCTGGCATTTTTTGAATCAACGCTGAACGAGATCACGAGCTGGTTTTCAGACGAGGCCGGCACGGCCTCCGAATGGAAAAAGGTAAGAAATCCAAAGGTTTCCGACTATATTGCTCAAATAGGCAAATGCTGCGGGACAGACTTGCAGCATGAGCTTGCGGACGAATTGACGTATTATGATTCCGTCCGCAGGATCCGGAACCGATTCGTTCACAACGAATGGGAACAGCTCTCAGACCGATATAAGCAGTTCGTCCTTGCCGATGTGATCGATATGATCTCTCACGTCATTATGAAAATTGAGCAAACGGCCTTATTCTCCGGTCTGATCGGATGATCCTCTCCTTATCTGGTAAAAGCGGGTTCATCCTGTTTTTATAACGCGGGTCAAGCGCCATGCTCCGTCTCGGCTCCCTCGCCGTGTAAAAATCAGAGGGCAAAATAGCGACAGGTAACTCTGCCGCTCATATCTGCGGGCATGATGAAATTGGCAGACATGCGAGATTTAGGTTCTCGTGCCGCAAGGCGTTGGGGTTCGAGTCCCCATGCCCGCACCAAAGAGGTCACCAGACTATTCCAATGATTGTCTGGTGACTTCTTTTTACCGAACGTTTAAGCATGTGGGGTGAGACTTTAATTTGCTAATTGAGTCGTGCCGGTATTTTTTATTTTGACTCCAGGCGATCAAGCGGAAAATAAATAGATGTTGTCTGTTAAATGCTTATATTGACAACACATTTATGGTTCCTTCAGCGTGCAGACACCTGCTGCTTCCACAGCTATGATAGGTCTGGGGTAAAAACTTTTGTAACTTTTCTGTGAAGCCCATTGACAAGTTTCCGATTTCAGAATATATTATGTTTACGATTTCAGAAACTTGTCAGGAGGACTACGATGAACGCCCAATTACAACAGCAGCTGCAGGTGCTGAACCGCCTGTATAAAGAGAGCGACCATATTTACAGCAGGCTTGCATCGAAACTGGGCATGACCGACACCACCTTTTGGGTGCTGTATGCGATCGCCCATTCTGAGGAACCGGTGACGCAGAATGATTTGTGCAGCGATTTCTTTTTCCCTGTGCAGACCATCCATTCAGCGATCAACAATCTGCGCAGGGACGGGCTGGTGGAGCTGCAGGTCATCCCCGGCACCAGAAACCGCAAGGCCATTTTACTGACTGAGCGCGGACAATCTTTTGTTGCAAATACGATCAACAAAGCGGATGAAATAGAGAAGAACGCATTCCTGTGCTTCAACGAGGAAGAACGGGAGCAGTATCTGTCGCTGTTCCGGCGGCATATCGATTACCTGAAAAGCGAAGAAAAGCGCGTGCTGGATTCCATTCCGGAACAGGGAGGGCAGCCGGAATGAAAGGATCCAGAGCAAAAACCATCTTAAAATATGTTCTGCCCACGGTTTTGAGCCAATGCGCTTTTTTCCTGTTCACCATCGTGGACGGTATTTTTGTCGGTCGCGGTGTAGGAACCGACGCGCTGGGCGCCGTCAATCTCGCACAGCCGCTTGTTATGGTGATCGGCGCGGTATTTATGCTGACCACCATCGGCGGCGTGACCATCACCGCCATCCGCATGGGGCGGAAGGACTATGAGGGCGCAAACCAGTCCTTTCTGCACGCCGCTGCCGCAGCGCTCGTTGTCGCGGCACTCTTTACCGTGGTAGGTACCGTGTTTACGAAACCGCTCGCTATGCTGCTGGGCGCAAGCGGCGTCTACGTGGAAATGGTCTGCGATTACCTGTTCTGGTATACCGCCTTTACGATCCCCTCCGCCCTTGCCGCCACCCTGCAGGGCTTTGGGCGGAACGATGGCGCTCCCGTGTTCGTCATGGTTTCCACCATCGTCAGTACCGCTTTGAACATTTTCCTCGACTGGCTGTTTGTGTTTCCGCTAAAGCAGGGACTCGCCGGTGCTGTCATTGCGACGGGCATCTCGCAGACAGTCGGTATGCTCATCGTTGCCGTTCACTTCCTGATGAAGCGCGGGCATCTGCACTTTGCCCGCTTCCAAATGGATGGGAAGCTGATGCGGAAAGTCCTCAAGCGCGGCTTCCCTGAAATGCTCTCCCAGCTCGCAACGCCGATCACGGTGTTCTGCATGAACCTTGTGATCATCCGTTTTCTGCCGGAGGGCAGCGTCAACGCCTACTCGGTCATCAGCTATGTGGTAGCCTTTGCCTATGCCGTGTTTATCGGCGTGTCCGAGGGGATGCAGCCGCTGTTCGGATAGAGTTACGGCGATAAAAACGCCGATGATCTGCGCTATTTCAAGCGTTGGGGCATGATCGTCAGCTTTATCGGAAGCGCCGTTGTCTATGCGGCGATTATGCTGCTGGATCGACCGATCTGTCAGATGTTCGGCGCGGACGCGGCAGCTACGGAGCTGGCAGTTTTCGCGATCCCGCAGTATTGCTGGGCATTCCTGTTTGCGTCGGTGAATACGGTCCTGTCCGCCTATCTCTATTCCACGAAACGCACCAAAGAGGCTGTCGCGGTCAATGTGCTGCGCGGTCTGATTTTTACACCGCTGTGCGTGGTGGCGCTGTCTTTCCTCGCAAACAGCGCACTTCTCTGGTTCACCGTGGGAATTGCGGAGGCGATCACCTTTGTCTCCGCGATGGTGATCACCAAGCGTTCCGAACAGGGCGGCGTGAAGTTTGAAAAGGATTGAGCGGCAATGCAGGATGATACAAGTACCCAATAATACTGCACCCACCCAAATTGAGAACTGTACCCTCTCTGAACCAGAGCTGCCCCACTTAACGATTTTCTATCAAAATTACGGTTGATCTGCTTTATGCCTGAAAACCGCTTAAAATAAGGTCTTTCAGCTGTTTCGACATATGAGTGGACCTCAGGCTGGATCCTTCAGGGGGGCTTCATTTCGAGGCGCAGGAACTGGACACTCCCGTCAAGTTTGAGAAAAAACTACGGCTGACCACAATCGCAGCCGTGCCCGTCCATGCCGATGGGCAAATGACTTTCAGATTTCAGGTCGGAGCAGAGCCCCCTATAAAACAGCGCCCAGCCGCCAAGCGGTCTGCTTGATGGCTGGGCGCACGCTATGCTTTTATGGCTCCTGGCTCCGCCGGTGAGTTACAGATTCTCCTTCCGCTCGGAATAGTACTCCGGCACGGACGGGATCTGATTGATGGCCTCCACGATCTCGTGCATGGTCTGCGGGAGCTTGAGCGGATTGACTTTCGGCAGGTCGCTGACCTCGATCTTATCCTTGCCCAGCAGCGTCTTGAGCGCCACGTTGACCATGCGGATATCGTACTGGCCCTGGAACAGCGGCGTGATGGGGCGGTCAAGGTGCAGCAGGCGATAGACAGCGATCATGGCCGTGCGGACGGAAGTCTCCACGGTGAACACCACATCGCCCTCCAGCTCGACGAACTGGCCGATGAACGCAAGGTTCCTGTTACCGGCGGGGATGACCTCGGGGCGGTCTTTCAGCTTGCGGGGCATGAACTGGCTCGTGATATAGGGCATGACCACGGGGATGGCGGTGATATGTGGCATGATCTCGTCGATCTTGTCCTCAAGGCCGCAGTAGTACAGGAACTCGCGCATGATCTCCTCGCCGGAGCACTCCGTCATGGGCTTTTTCACGTAGGCACCGCAGTTGCCCGCGTGCAGGCCGTAGAACCACATGAACTGGACATTCTCCGGCTGATCGGGCGCCACGGGCTGGAGCGGCACATTGTAGTTGATGAACCACGGCGCGTCCACAAAGGTGGAGCAGCCGCCCTTGCCGGTGGGGTTGCCGGTCTTTTCGGCGAGATACTCAAAGAACTGCGGATAGTCGTGCACCGTCACGGAGCAGGAGACGAAATTGCTCTTGTCGGGATCGAATGCAAACTTTTCGGGATGACCGTACTCCGGACACTTGGCAGCCAGCTTTTCCCACAGGGAGAAGCAGCCCTTGTGTACGGCGTCGCGGTTCATGACGGGGGCCTCGGTCATGCTGCCCTGCGTGGAATTCTGGGTCATGGAGCCGTTGGTGAAGAACACAAGGTCCTTTTCCGCCACGGGAACGATCTGCGCATCGCTGCCCTCGCCGATATGCAGCGCCGTCACCGTCTTGTCGCTGCCCTCGATCCTGATGTCCATATCCGTGACCGTCGCGCCGGAAACGAAGTTCACACCGTGGTCGGCAAGATATTTTTCCAGCGGCCGGATCAGGCTGTTGTACTGGTCGTACTTGGTGCGCAGGATACCGCGCAGGCTCTTGATGAGATGAAGCTGGTGCATGAAGCGCACGGCGTAGCGGCGCATCTCGATCAGGCTGTGATAGGGCTGGAACGCCAGCATGGAGCTCCAGTAGTACCAGAGCTGGCTCTGGAAGAACGCAGGGCTGAACCACTGCTCGACGGTCACATCCTCGAGCTGATCTTCCTCCGTCAGCATCATTTTGATCATCTGCTCCTGGATCTCCGGCGTGACGCCCATCGTGGATTCATCATGTGCCTTGAAGCCCTGCTCCCACAGGCGGTGCTTGGAGTCGATCTCCCAGTTCTTGTTGCACTCGCGGGTCTCATCCAGCACGGTGCGGCCTTCTTCATAGAGGGAGGGGATGCTGCCGAACAGATCCCACAAACACTCCATGTACGGCTCCAGCTCGCGCTCGCCGCGGGAGACATAGCCGGTCTCCGATGCTCCGGCGCAATCCATAGAACCGCCGAACACGGGGAGCTGGTCATAAACGGTGATGTTCCTGCCGGGCATCTGCGCGTCACGGACAAGGAACGCCGCCGCGGAAAGCCCCGCGATACCGCCGCCGACGATATAAGCTTTTCCTTCCTCAATGCCCTCCGGCTTGCGGGGGTGAACACGATCATAGTTTCTCATACAAATCACGGCGGATGATCCGTGAGGCCTACACACAGCTTTTGAAAGAAAAGGATCTGTCCAGGATCACAGTAACAGACATCGTCAAGCAGGCCGACCTGAATCGGGCGACCTTTTACGCGCACTATCCCGACGTGCGCGGCGTGACAGAGGAAATTGAAAACGAGATCATCGCAAAGATGCTGGCGGTGCTGGAGGAGTTTCGCTATACCAGCTTCTTCCGCAATCCGGCCCCGCTGCTGCTCAAGCTCAGCCGGTATCTGGAGGAGGATACGGATTTCTACCGCACGCTGGTGCGCGCCAACGGCTCCGAGATATTTATGGAAAAGCTGAAAAAGGTGTTCACTGACCACATGATAAACGACAGCGACATTCCTGACGATATGCGCCATTCCAAAATGGTCAGCCTGCGTATCTGCTACTTTGCCGGCGGCATCGTGAATCTGTACCAGCAATGGTTCCGCGGCGATCTGGACTGCACGCTCAACGACATCGCCATGGAGGTCAGCAAGCTATTGCAGCTCGAAGCGCAGGAGCTGTTCGGGGAATGAGCTGGCCTATGGCCGATCCATCAGGGGCCCTGCTCTGAGGGAGGCCGCATCTTCTTCGCCGAAACGACGTCCCCCTTCAGATCCCCGCGCCATAGGGCGCTGAGCCGCCCCCGCCGCCCGCACCGACAAAAAAGCAGACCGGTCATAACCGGTCTGCTTTTCTCGTTTTCCGCGTCATGCCGCGCTCATGCCGATCAGCGCGTCGTAGCGCATCAGGAGCAGCGCCACCTGCGCACGGCTCACCGCCTGCGTCGGGTACCAGACGCACTCCTTCTCGGTGATAAGGCCGCTGTTCCACGCCCACGTCACCGCGTCGCGTCCGCTGTCGGATACCTTGGGCGCGTAGGGATAGTCCTCCAGCGTGCCCTTGATCTCCGGCTCGCCCGCCAGACGGTAGAGCACGATGATCGCCTGCTCGCAGGAGAGGAAATCGTCGGGTCGGAATGCGCCGCCGTCCGTGCCGCCCATCAGCTTCTGCTGCACCATCCAGTTGACATAATCATAGTACCACTCGTCCTCCGACAGATCGCTGAACGACGCTCTGCCCTCAGCGGGCTCGCCGCCGGCAAAGCGGTAGACGATCACCGCGAACTTCGCGCGCTCCACGCCGTACTCCGGCTGAAAGAGCTTCTGCGTGTCGTCGCCGCTCATCACGCCCGTCGAGACCACGTAGTCGACCGCCTCGGCGTACCAGGCGTCCGCCGACACGTCGGTGTACGTGTAGGTCTTCACAGTGCCGTCCTCCGCCGTCACGACGATATCGACGCCGCCGTTTTCGTTCGCTGTCAGCGTACCGAGCGGCTCCAGCGGCTGCTGCGCGTTGTCCGCCGCGCCCGTCTGCGTCTGCTGGGTATCCTGCGGCCGGTCGGCGGCATCGTCCTTTTTTCCGCAGCCGCGCAGCACCAGCATCACGACCAGCGCCGCGGCGAGCAGGAGGATCAGGATCAGTTTTTTTCGCATCGTCTTCACTCCCGTTTTGTGAAACATGTTTCTTATGTTAGCATATTCCCCGCTTTCATGCAAGGAATTTCCCCGATCGTTTACAAATCGTGCACAAAGCCGCCCTTCTCCCCGCGGCACATGCGCAGGCCGCGCGCATAGAATGGAGCGCAGGAGGTTTCCTGCCATGATCCTATCAAGGAGGGTGATCCCCATCAAGCGTTATCAGAATAGCTGCGGCTGCGGCAATAGAGAGAGCTGCCCGCCGCCCTGTCCTCCGCCGCCTCCCATGCCGTTCCCGCCGTATCCGCCCTATCCCCCGACGCCTCCCGTCGGCCCCACTGGGCCTCAGGGGCCTCAGGGACCCCAGGGGCCCATCGGCCCGACCGGCCCGCAGGGCGTACAGGGCATTCAGGGTGTCCCCGGCCCCCTCGGCCCCACCGGCCCGCAAGGCGTACAGGGCATTCAGGGTGTTCCCGGCGAGGCCGGCGCGATCGGCCCGACCGGTCCGCAGGGCTTAACCGGCGCTACCGGTGCAACGGGCGCAACCGGCCCCACTGGCCC
>CAKTLG010000010.1 GCA_934572465.1 uncultured Oscillospiraceae bacterium | reverse complement strand
CTCTATCCAACTGAGCTACGGGCACATATTTGGTTGTGGGTTTCTGCGATAGTCGTCAAATAGTAGTCAACGACCACTCATTTTTTCTCTGCCGCTCCCGCAAACGCAGGCGCGGCAAGGCTTTGCGCCATGTCTTAACTGGAAACGCCTGAAACGTCGGAGTCTGTCACTCTATCCAACTGAGCTACGGGCACATATTTGGTTGTGGGTTTCTGCGATAGTCGTCAAATAGTAGTCAACGACCACGCATTTTTTCTCTGCCGTTCCCGCAAACACAGGTGCGGCAAGGCTTTGCGCCATATCTCAAGAGGAGACGCCTGAAACGTCGGAGTCTAACGCTCTATCCAACTGAGCTACGGGCGCATATGCGGTTGTAAACGGCCACAGTATGACCAACGCATAGTATAGCAACTTTTCCGCTCCGTGTAAAGCAAAAATTTGGCGTGAAAGATCGTTAAAAAAATTGACAACTTTGTCAAATGCTTTTATAATAGCAAAAGATATCTCGGAAAAAGGAAACTGCTCTTATGAAAAAACGCAAGATCTCCGATGCCGTCATCCGGCGTCTTCCCCGTTATTACCGCTATCTCGACGACCTGCACTCCAAGGGCATCGTCCGCATCTCCTCAAACTCGCTCGGCGAGCGCATGGGCATCACCGCCTCGCAGATCCGGCAGGATCTGAGCTGCTTCGGCGAGTTCGGCCAGCAGGGCTACGGCTACAACATCCTCGAGCTGCGCACCGAGATCGGCCACATCCTCGGCGTGGACGAGGGACACCGCCTTGTCGTCGTCGGCGCGGGCCATCTGGGTCACGCGCTGCTGCGCAACTTTGACTTTGCACAGGCCGGCTTTCAGTTCGACACCGCCTTCGACGTCTCCCCCGCGCTCATCGGTACGCGCGTCAACGACGTGCTCATCCGCCCGTTCGACGAGCTGGAGGATTATTTTGCCGTCTGCCACCCCGACGTCGCGGTGCTGACCGTGCCGAAGGGCATCGCACAGGAGGTCGCCGAGCGGCTCGTCGCGCTGGGCGTGCGCGGCATCTGGAACTTTACCAACACCGAGCTGAACGTCGGCAGCGAGGTCTTCACTGAGGACGTCCACTTTGCCGACAGTCTGCTCACGCTGAGCTACCGCATCTCAAAGACCTCGGCCGAGAGCAGCGAAGAGGGCGGCGCGCTATGAAACGACGCAGCGCACTGCTCGCCGCAGCGCTCGCTGTGGCGCTTCTTACCGGCGCGGCACTCGCCGCGGGCGGCGACAGCAGCGATCCGCTGATCTCTCTGGACTACCTGCAAAGCGTCTTTCTCCCCAAGGCAAACGCGCAGATCGACAGCAGGCTTGATGCGTCCGACAGCGCCGCCTACGGCAAGGCGGAGGAAACATGGCGCGCGGCGCTCGCGGCGGCGGAGGCCAACGTGGGGACGCAGCGCGCGGACGTGTTCACCGAGGCGCAGCTCAAGCAGGCCGACATCCTCACCGGCCCGACGGGGTTACAGGTCATCGTGCTGGCGGGCAGCGTGAACGTGCAGTTCTCCTCCGGCGCGGTGGTCGATGTGACGAACGGCAGCGAGGTAAAAAGCGGCGCGGGCCTCACGGTAAACCACCGCTATCTCGTCGCCGAGGATACGACGGCGCGCTTCACCGCCGCCGGCAAGACCGCCGTGGTCAGCTACTGCGGGCCGTTCGTGCTCTCTCCGTCCTCTACGACCGATTATCCCGCCATGGCCGCCTCGCTCAAGTCGCTGGGGCTCTTCCGCGGCTCCGACACCGGCTACGGTCAGGGCTTTGATCTGGAAAAGGCGCCCACGCGCATGGAGGCGCTCATCATGCTCATACGGCTTCTCGGCGAGGAGGACGCCGCGCTGCGCTGCACTGCGTCCCACCCCTTCACCGACGTGCCCGGCTGGGCCAACGCCTACGCGGCCTACGCCTACTCGATGGGCTACAGCAACGGCATGAGCGCAACGGCCTTCGGCACGACGACCGCCGCCTCCGCGGAGATGTACACGGAATTTCTGCTGCGCGCGCTGCGCTACAGCTCCACCGCGCAGATCGATATCACCGACGCGCCCGAGCGCGCCTACTTTGCCGGCGTTCTCACTGCGGGTGAGGTCAGCGCGCTGCGGACAGGCACCTTCCTGCGCGCCGACGTTGTCTACCTTTCCTACTATGCGCTGGAGACGAACCAGAGCGGCGGCGGCGCGCTGAGCGATGCGCTTATCGCACGCGGCGTCTTCACCGCCGACGCCTACAGCGCTTCGCGCGCGGCCGTGACCTCCGAGCGCATCCGCTGACACACTTTTTCGTTCCCGTCATACTATGTGGTGAGACCGCCACGCGGGTCGTCTCAATCTTCATAGGGGGTTCATTTTATGTGCAATAATAACTGTGGTTTCGGCGGCGGCTGCTGCCTGTGGATCCTGATCCTCATCATCCTGATCTTCGCCTGCGGCGGCTGCGGCGGTGGCTGCGGCTGCAACAACAACTGCAACAACAACTGCGGCTGCGGCTGCTAAACAATTGCATAAGAGGAGGGCTGCGCGAAAGCGCAGTCCTCTTTTTTGATCTCTGCGCATAACGCGGAGGGGATGGCAGCGCCGATGGCGCTGCACGCAAGTCAAAGGGGGTGTTCTCTTTCGCAAAAGAAAACACCCCCTTTGGAACCCCCAGAGAAAGGCTCTGCATTGGCAGCTTGTGGCTTGAGCAACTGCACGCGCTGCGCAATGCACTGCCGTGTACATGGCTTCGCCATGGGTCTCTGCTGTTCGCAGCCGCTCTCAACCGCGCGCACTCCGTGGCGCGCGTGTGACGCTGGCTCGGCGGCAGACTGCGTGCGGGCGCGGCATTGCTTCGCTCGCCGCGGGAAAACGAAAAGCTACCGACTAACTTCGGCAGCTTTCAGATAAATTCAATAATATCGTTAGGGGTACAGTCGATCAGCTTGCAGAGCTTTTCCAGCGTCAACAGTGTGATGTTCTTTCCCTTTTTCAGCGAATCCAAGGTTTTATTGTCAAGCCCATTTTGCAGCAGATAATACTGCGAAATGCTCTTTTCCTGCAACGTTTTCCATAAAGGCTCGTAACTGATGATCGCCCTCACCCCACTTTCTTTCGAGCCTATTATATGGAGCGAAGCAAAAAACAAGTATTGTGTATATTCCCACAATATGATAGAATCCCGCAAAGGAGGAATGCACTATGACAACTTACAAAAGTCTTTATCACCTGATGGTACAGTCAATGAGCGAGGCCATCGACCTTTATGACGAGGGCAAAGGCATCCTTGCCCGCGAAGTCCTGAAAAAAGCACTGTTGGAGGCGGAAGAACAAGTCATCTCACACGACATTATCCCTGACAAACCGATCGGCAGCGCTGATCCATCCAAAAACTGAAAAAGTCCCCAGCGCAGCAATACCGCTATGAAGCCAGTCTGCCGCCGTACTTCCGTCACACGCGCGCCACGGAGTGCGCGCGGTTGATGGCGGCTGCGGCTCGCAGGGATTCATGGCGAAGCCATGTACACCGCACTTCCACTCCGCAGGCTGCGCAGTTTTTTGAGCCTGAGACGGGCAATGTCAGCCTTTCTCTTGGGGGATCTAAAGGGGGCTGTTCTCTTTTGCGAAAGAGAACAGCCCCCTTTGCTCTGCGGCACAAGTGCCGCAGCCCCGCCGCACCCGTGCGGAAAAGAATGGAGCATTTCTCCTCGGAAAGAGAATGCCCCCTTTTCAGCGCGGCATAAGTGCCGCAGCCCCCCGCCGCACCTATGCGGAAAAAGAAAGGGAGTATCCCTTTTGCAAAAGAGATACCCCTTTACTGCGTGCTATCAGAATGCGATCACACCAAGATGCTCGAGCAGGATCTTCAGCCCGATCAGAACGAGGATCACGCCGCCGGTCAGCTCCGCGCGGCTCTTGTAGCGCGCGCCGAAGACGTTGCCGACATATACGCCCGCGATGGAGATGACGAACGTCGTGCAGCCGATGACCGTGATGGCGGGCACGATATCCACGGACAAAAACGCAAACGTCACGCCGACGGCCAGCGCGTCGATGCTCGTGGCGACGGCGAGGATCAGCAGCTCCTTGAAGTTGACGCCCGCGTAGGGCTCCTCCTCTTCCTTCTCCTCCTCGCGGCTCTCGCGGATCATGTTGAAGCCGATGAGCGCAAGCAGGACGAAGGCGATCCAGTGGTCGAACCGCTCGATATAGCCCGCGAACTGGCTGCCGAGAAGATAGCCCGTCAGCGGCATGAGCGCCTGGAAGCCGCCGAAGAAAAGGCCGATGCAGAGGGTGTACTTCTTGTCGATCTTCTGCATGGAAAGCCCCTTGCAGATCGACACGGCAAAGGCGTCCATCGAAAGCCCGATGCCGATGAGGAACAGCTCGAAAAATGTCATGGTAGGATCCTCCAAACAACAAAAAATCAGGCGCGCGGCCGCACCTGAGCAAAAAGAAAAGACGCAGGTACAGCGGAGCCATACTTGAGTCTCGTTGTTTAAGACAAGCCAGACCGCGAAAACGGTCAGTCTGTTGACTTGCCACGCCATCCATAGCAGCTGACGCCATCTACTCCCTCAAAGTAAGGGGCAGTATATCATATCCCTCCGCCGCCGTCAAGCCGCTTCCGCGCCCAAATTGCGCATTTCGCATTTTCTGTATCCTTTCCCGCGCGATCGATGCCGAAAACGCGCGGCCGCTGTCAAAAGAACGCTTGCGCAGTACACGGTATTGTGGTAAACTGATGACAATTTAAGGAAAGGACCCGTTGACCGCCATGGAATTCTTATCGAACAAGCCCCTGCTGATCACCGATACCATCCTGCGCGACGCGCACCAGTCTCAGGCCGCCACGCGCATGACCCTTGAGGACATGCTGCCTGCCTGCGAGGTGCTCGATTCGATCGGCTATTACTCGCTCGAATGCTGGGGCGGCGCCACGTTCGACGCCTGCCTGCGCTTTCTGAACGAGGACCCGTGGGAGCGTCTGCGCGCGCTGCGCAAGGCCCTCCCGCACACGAAGCTCCAGATGCTTTTCCGCGGCCAGAACATTCTGGGCTACAAGCACTACGCCGACGATGTGGTCGACGAGTTCTGCGCAAAGAGCATCGAAAACGGCATCGACATCATCCGCATCTTCGACGCGCTCAACGACGTGCGCAATCTGGAGCAGGCGATCAAATCCACGAAGAAGTACGGCGGCCAGGTCGAGGCCACGCTCTCCTACACCATCTCCCCCATCCACAACGAGGACTACTTCGTAAAGCTTGCCAAGGAGCTTGAGCAGATGGGCGCGGACGTGCTGTGCATCAAGGACATGGCGAACCTCCTGCTGCCGATGGACGCCTACTCCCTCGTCAAGCGCCTGAAGGAAACGGTCGACATGCCCATCCACCTGCACACGCACAACACCAGCGGCACGGGCGACATGGTCTATCTGATGGCCGCGATGGCGGGCGTCGACATCGTCGACACCGCGCTCTCCCCGCTCGCCAACGGCACCTCCCAGCCCGCGACGGAGTCTCTCGTTGCAACGCTCCGCGGCACCGTGCGCGATACGGGGCTCGACCTTGACAAGATGAGCACCGCCGCCGTCCACTTCCGCAAGGTCGCCGAGCGGCTGAAAGCAAGCGGCGCGCTTGACCCGAAGGTGCTCAACGTCGATACGAATACGCTGCTCTATCAGGTCCCCGGCGGTATGCTCTCCAACCTGATCTCCCAGCTCAAGCAGGCGGGCAAGGAGGACAAGTATTACGACGTGCTCGCCGAGATCCCGCGCGTGCGCGAGGACTTCGGCTATCCCCCGCTGGTCACGCCGTCGAGCCAGATCGTCGGCACGCAGGCGGTGCTGAACATCATCACCGGCGAGCGCTACAAGATGGTCCCCAAGGAGTCCAAGGCGATGCTGCGCGGCGAATACGGCAAGCTCCCCGGCACGGTCAACGACGAGGTGCGCGCCAAGGCTGGTATCAAGCCCGAGGAGGTCATCACCTGCCGTCCCGCCGACCTGCTGGAGCCCGAGCTTCCCAAGTACCGCGAGGAATTCAAGGATCTCGCCCGCAGCGAGGAGGATGTGCTGTCGCTGGCGCTGTTCCCGCAGGTCGCGCCCAAGTTCATCAACGCGCGCAATCTGCGCCATCCCGAGGCCTCCCGCGTGATGCCGCCGGTCAAAAAGCTTCCCGCGCACGAGCGCGCCGTCGCGCCGTTTGGCCGCAAGTAAATCCATATATCAGCAAAAAAGCGTCTCTCCGACGGAGAGACGCTTTCTTTCATTTCTGCTGCTTTCACGATCCGGCCATGCCCCGCCAGAACGGCTGCGGCCTGTGCAGCGAGACATGGTTTTCATCCGTGACGGCGCGCTCGCCGTTTCAGCGGATGAAGTGCGTGGCGATGCGCGGCTCGGTCTCTGGCAGGCCGAACTGCTCGCGTCCCAGCGCGATGCTCTTCATGAGAAACGCCATGTTGCGCGCAAGCGTGCGCATCGTCTGGCGGCCCTCCTCGTCCTGCTCCGCCTCGCCGGGCGCGCGGCCATGGATGCTGTTCCAGTACTGGCTGGACGCGACGGGCATCCCCGAGATGGTAAAGTACTTGTTCAGCTCGTCGAACGTCGCCGAGCAGCCGCCGCGCCGCGCGCAGACAACGCTCGCGCCGACCTTCATCGTCTTGTCGAACGGCGTACTGTAAAAGAGCCGGTCAAGGCACGCGATCAGCGTCGCATTGGCCGAGGCGTAGTAAACGGGACCTGCCACGACGAGGCCGTCCGCCTGCTCGAATTTCGGCGCCAGCTCGTTGACCACGTCGTCAAAGACGCACTTGCCCGCCTTGGCGCAGCCGTTGCAGGCCACGCAGCCGCGCACGTCCCGATTCCCGACCTGCACCGTCTCGACCTCCACGCCGTTTGCGCGGAAGACCTCCTCCATTTCCCGCAGCGCGACGGCGGTGTTGCCGTTGGCGCGTGGGCTGCCGTTGAGCATCAGTACATTTAGTTTTTTCATTGCTGTCTCCTCCCGTATTCTGCGCACAGTGCCGAACGCTTGCCCTGCTCAGCCCGTGCTTGTTTCTATCGTTTCGTCTATCTCCCGAAAAAGCCGCCGGTAGTCTGCGTTCGACCAGATCCTTCTTGGCCGCCAGCAGTCCCGCAGCTGCCGCAGCGCGGGCGAATCGCCGTAAAGCGCTTTTACCTGCCGCGCTGCGAATTCATTGGCATCCACCTCGTAAGGAAGGCCCAGATACGCGTCGCGAAACCTCGCTTCTCCGCCGTCCAAGCGACACTCCTGCCACTTCTCACCGCGAAGACGGAAGCACGTCCCATCGTAGAGCACCACATACGGAAGACTCTCGCGGATCAACGCATCAAAACGCTCGGGATGCTGGTACTGCTCCGCGTGCCGCAGCTCGTGGGTAAGGTAGAACATCGCTTCGTACTCCGGCGCGCTTTGCAGAACGGTCGAATTGAGAAAAAGCGTTCTTACCACCGGGTCGAATGTGGCGTTCGCCGTCTCATAGCCGCACGGCATTTCCAGCGAAAGCCGGACATCCACTCCGTTTTCCTCGCCAAACGCCTGCACCAGCGCCTCAAGATACGCCTTATCCATCGCCCTCTTTCCCTTCCAGCAGCACCACCGTCTCGACGTGGTCTGCGCGCGGGAACATATCCACCGCGCAGGCGCGTCTGGCGATGTAGCCCAGCTCTGCAAAGCGTTTTACGTCGCGTGCCATCGTCGCGCTGTCGCACGAGACGTACACGACCCTTTTCGGCTGCATCTCGGCGATGCTCTCCACCACGTCGGCAGCCAGGCCCTTGCGCGGCGGGTCGACGGTGATGACGTCGGGGCGCAGATCTTCATGCGCAAGCTTTTTCGCCACGTCGGACGCGTCGCCGCAGAAAAATTCCGCGTTTTCAACGCCGTTGCGCGCAGCATTTTCGCGCGCGTCGTCGATGGCCTCGGGTACGATCTCCGCGCCGAGGACGCGCTTTGCATGACCTGCCAGCGCGAGCGTGATCGTGCCCGCGCCGCAGTAGAGGTCGAGCACCGTCTCCCGCCCCGTCAGGCCCGCAAATTCGATGGCCTTCGCGTAGAGCCGCTCGGCCTGCGCGCGGTTGACCTGATAGAATGACGGCACGCTGAGCCGGAACGTCCTGCCGCAGAGCGTATCCTCGAGCCGGTCTTTCCCCCAGAGCGTGCGGTAGCGGTCGCCGAGGATGACGTTGCCCTTTTTCGTGTTCGTGCCGAGCACGATGCCGATGCATTGCGGGCACGCGGTGCGCAGCAGTTCGACGAGCCGATCCTCCTTTGGCAGCCTATCGCCGTTCACGAGCACGCAGACAAGGCTCTCCCCCGCCGCGTTCGAGCGGACGTAGAGGTGGCGGACAAGGCCGCGGCCCGTCTTTTCGTCGTAGCCCGCGACATGGCAGAACTGCATGTACGCGCGCAGCGCCTCCGCCGCAGCGTCGGCCTCAGGCCTGACGAGCAAGCAGTGCTCGCACTCGATGACCTCGTGCGTACGGGCGCGGTAAAAGCCGACCGCTCCGTCCTTCGACACGGGGTACTGCGCCTTGTTGCGGTAGCGCAGCGTATCCTCCGCGCCGAGGATCTCCTCAACGGTCACATCGCTGCCGCCGATGCGGCTGAGATTGTCCTGCACGCGCTGTTTTTTCAGCCGCAGCTCCTCTTCATAGCGGATGTGCCGGTACGTGCAGCCGCCGCAGCGCGGGAAGTACGGGCAGTCCGACTCGATGCGCGCATCCGACGGCTCGAGCACCGCGAGCACCTTGGCGAAGGCGACGCTCTTGAGCGTCTTTAAGATGAGCACGCGGCACTTCTCGCCGCGCAGCGCGCCATGGACAAACACAACGCGCCCGTCGATGCGCGCAACGCCCATGCCCCCCTCGCCATAGCCCTCGATGGTGACGGTATGCTCCTGATTTTTGGCAAGCTCCATAGAAGGCTCCTCTCAGAAAAGGACTTCGCGCCGCTGCGGCGCGAAGTGTCCTTTCAAGCTGTTTTACTGGTCGCGGAAGCGCTCGATCAGGCTCACAATCTGACCGGTGAAGGACGTGATGTCCTTGTTCGGCATCCCCTTGCTGCGCTTGGCCAGCGCGAGCAGCGATTCCGCCGCCGAGACGAGCTTGGCGTACAGGTTGTCGGCGCGGGACTTCTGCGCCGTGCGCTTGCGCTCGGAAATGTAGCCCTCGCTGACCATTTCGTTCGCAGCGAGGTCGTAGCACTCGGTAAACTTGGCCGCGTGCGCCTGGAAGCCGAGGGAATTCAGCTCTTCGGCAAACACGGGCGCGACGTCCTCGTCGCCATGGACGACGAACACGTGCGCGGGCTTCGGGTCGAAGGCCTTGATCCACTGGAGCAGATGGTCGTGGTCGGCATGGGACGAAAGGCCCTGGAAGTTGACGATCTTCGCCTTGACGGCGATCTCCTCGCCGAAGAGCTTGACCTTCTCGGCGCCGTCGAGCAGACGGCGGCCCAGCGTGCCGGGCGACTGGAAGCCGACGAACACGACCGCGCTGTTCGCGCGCCAGAGGTTGTGCTTGAGGTGGTGGCGGATGCGGCCCGCATCGCACATGCCGGAGGCCGAGATGATGACCTTGGGCGTGGCGTCCATGTTGAGCATCTTGGATTCCTCGCTCGATTCGACAAGGTTGAGGTTCGGGAAGGTGAACATATGCGTGCCGTCCTTCACGAGCTCGAGCGCGTCCTCGTCGAGATAGCCGTGCAGATCGCCGCAGAACACGGTCGTCGCCGCCTTGGCAAGAGGCGAGTCGATGTAGACGGGGAAATTCGGCGTGGACTTGACAAGCTTCTGATCCTTGATCTCGCGGATGAAGTACAAAAGCTCCTGCGTGCGGCCCACGGCAAACGACGGGATGACGACGTTGCCGCCCCTGCCGAGCGTCTCGTCGATGATCTCGGCGAGCTCGTCGGTATAGCTCCAGACCTCGGTGTGGTTGCGGTCGCCGTAGGTCGACTCCATCACGACGTAGTCGGCCTTTTTCAAAAGCTGCGGGTCGCGGATGATGGGCTGGTCGACGTTGCCGATATCGCCGGAGAAGACGAGCGTTTTATGCACGCCTGCTTCTTCCAGTTCGAGCGTGATGGACGCGGAGCCCAGCAGATGGCCCGCGTCGGTGAACACCGCGCTCACGCCCTCGCAGAGCTCGACCATCTCGCCGTATTCGCAGGTCGTGACGTATTTGAAAACGTCCAGCGCGTCCTGCTCAGTGTAGAGCGGCTCGACAGGGTCGCGCCCCGCGCGCTCGCCCTTGCGGTTTTCGTACTCGGCGTCGCTCTCCTGAATGTGGGCGGAGTCGAGCAGCATGATCTTCATGAGGTCCGCCGTCAGGCGCGTCGTCAGGATGCGGCCGTGAAAGCCGTTTTTCACCAGCATCGGGATACGGCCCGTGTGGTCGATGTGCGCGTGGGTGACGAGCAGGATGTCGATGCTGCCGGGCGCAAAGGCGAGATAGCGGTTGTCGAGCTCGTCGCGGCCCTGCTGCAAGCCGCAGTCGACAAGGATCTTTTTGCCGTTGATCTCAAGGCCGTGGCAGGAGCCGGTCACGCAGCGGTCGGCCCCGTAAAAATGCAGTTTCATGCGTTATCCTCCCTTAAATGAGTAAAGACTTCTTCCCAATATGGTTATCCCCCGCCGGCGGAGGACGTATCGCTTGCCGCTTTTCCTTTAACGGGTATTTTACCACAGCAACGGGGCGGAGCGCAAGCCGCGGCGTGCGCGCACAATGGAAATATTTACACTCCGTTCATCGTTATCGGCAAATTTCCTTTGCATATCAGGCGGCGGGATGGTATACTTGTAGGCGTGTTATTATGCTCCCACGAAAGGAAGTTTTACAATATGGGTCTTTTTACCAAAATGTTCGGCACGTATTCCGACCGCGAGCTGAAAAGCATCTATCCGATCGTCGACAGGATCGAGGCGATGGCGGAGGAATACAAGGCCATGAGCGACGCCGAGCTTCAGGCGAAAACGCCGGAGTTCAAGCAGCGCCTTGCCGGCGGCGAAACGCTTGACGATATCCTGCCCGAAGCGTTCGCCACCGTGCGCGAGGCCGCGGGGCGCGTGCTGGGGCTGTACCCCTACCGCGTGCAGCTCGTCGGCGGCATCGTGCTGCATCAGGGCCGCATCGCCGAGATGAAGACCGGCGAGGGCAAAACGCTCGTCGCAACGCTGCCCGCCTATCTCAACGCGCTCACCGGCAACGGCGTGCACATCGTCACCGTGAACGACTACCTTGCCAAGCGCGACAGCGAATGGATGGGCAAGGTGCACCGCTTCCTTGGCCTGAGCGTCGGCCTCATCATCCACGATCTTTCCAGCGAGGAGCGCCGCAAGGCCTACGCCGCCGACATCACCTACGGCACGAACAACGAGATGG
The DNA here is from genome assembly GCA_934572465.1 of uncultured Oscillospiraceae bacterium. Lineage (GTDB taxonomy): Bacteria > Bacillota > Clostridia > Oscillospirales > Oscillospiraceae > Hominicoprocola. The sequence goes on along the minus strand of CAKTLG010000010.1, from coordinate 47,551 downwards.
GCTTCGACTATCTGCGCGACAACATGGCCATCTATGCAAACGAGCTCGTCCAGCGCGGCCACGCCTTTGCGATCGTCGACGAGGTCGACTCCATCCTGATCGATGAGGCGCGCACGCCGCTCATCATCTCCGGCATGGGCGAAAAGTCCACGGAGATGTACTCCCGCACGGAGAGCCTTGTGCGCGGCTTCCGCAAGAAGGTCATCACCGAGAGCGATGACAAGGAAGAGGAGGACGTGAACGAGACCGCCGACTACATCGTCGACGAAAAGGCCAAGACCGCGACGCTCACCGCGCGCGGCGTAAAGAAGGCCGAGGAGTTCTTCGGCCTTGAGAACCTCTCCGACCCCGAAAATTCCACGATCGCGCACCACATCAATCAGGCCATCAAGGCCCACGGCACGATGAAGCGCGACATCGACTACGTCATCAAGGACGGTCAGGTCGTCATCGTCGACGAGTTCACGGGCCGACTGATGTTCGGCCGCCGCTACAGCGACGGACTGCATCAGGCCATCGAGGCCAAGGAGCGCGTGGAGGTCGCGCGCGAGAGCAAGACGCTTGCGACCATCACGTTCCAGAACTATTTCCGTCTCTACAGCAAGCTCTCCGGCATGACCGGCACGGCGCTGACCGAGGAGGAGGAATTCGGCACGATCTACAACCTCGACATCATCGAGGTGCCGACGAACCGCCCCCTCGCCCGTATCGACGACCCCGACGTTGTGTACAAGACCGAGGCGGCAAAGTACCGCGCCGTCATCGCGCAGGTGAAGGAGTGCCACGCCAAGGGCCAGCCGGTGCTCGTCGGCACGGTGTCGATCGAAAAGAACGAAAAGCTTTCGTACCTGCTCTCCCGCGAGGGCATCAAGCACAACCTCCTGAACGCGAAGAACCACGAAAAGGAGGCCGAGATCGTCGCCCAGGCCGGTAAGCTCGGCGCCGTCACGGTCGCAACGAACATGGCGGGCCGCGGCACCGATATCATGCTCGGCGGCAACGCGGAATACATGGCGAAAAACGATCTGCGCAAGGCCGGCCTTTCCGACGAGCTCATCGCCGAGGCGACCGGCTACGCCGAAACGACAAATCAGGAGATCCTCGACGCGCGCGAGATGTTCGCGCAGGCGCTCAAAAAGCACCGCGAGGAGATCGCGGGCGAGGCCGATAAGGTCCGCGCGGCGGGCGGCCTCTTCATCATCGGCACCGAGCGCCACGACTCCCGCCGTATCGACAACCAGCTGCGCGGCCGTGCCGGCCGTCAGGGCGACCCGGGCGAGACGCGCTTCTATCTCTCGCTCGACGACGACCTGCTGCGCCTGTTCGGTGGCGAGCGCATCACGAGCCTGATGGAGCGCTTCAATCTTGACGAGGACACGCCCATCGAGAACAAAACGCTCACCAAGGCCATCGAGAACGCGCAGACGAGCGTGGAATCGCGCAACTTCCAGTACCGCAAGAACACGCTCGAATACGACGACGTGATGAACAAGCAGCGCGAGATCATCTACGGCCAGCGCAAGCAGGTGCTCGACGGCCTCGACATCAAGCAGACCGTTCTCAACATGCTGCGCGAGAGCATCAGCAGCCACGTTTCTCTCGCCTTCAGCGAGCAGAGCAGGAGCGAGGACGAGCGCCGCGCCGACGCGCTGAGAAGCTGCGAGGGCACCTACTTCCCGCGCGGCGCGGTCGACGCCGGAACGCTTGCCGGCCTTTCCCCCGACGAGCTGACCGACCGCTTCTACGATGCGGCAGAGCAGTATTACGAGGCCAAGGAGAGCGCCGTCACCTCCCCGCTCATGCGCGAGCTCGAGCGCGTGGTGCTGCTGCGCGTGGTCGACGAATACTGGATGGACCACATCGACGCGATGAGCGAGCTGCGCCAGGCCATCCGTCTGCAATCCTACGGCAACAACAAGCCCATCGACGTCTACAAGCAGGAATCGCTCACGATGTTCGAGGACATGATCTCCGCGATCCAGAACGAAACGGTGCGCCGCATCTTCTCCGCGCGCATCAAGACCGAGAAGGAGGTCAAGCGCGAGCGCGTGGCCGAGGGTCTGGTCGCCACCACCGCGGGCGACGGCAGCGTGAAAAAGCAGCCGCGCAAGGTGCAGAAGATCGGCCGCAACGATCCCTGCCCCTGCGGCAGCGGCAAAAAATACAAGCAGTGCTGCGGCAGATAATAAACTGCTTGGAAGCAGCTTAACGAACCAAGGGAGGGATATCTCTTTTCAAAAAGAGATATCCCTCCCTTAAACCCTCCCAGAGAAAAATTACATTGCCGGTCTTTCCCTCCGCGATACTGCCGCGCCTGCGGAATGCACAAGCTGCTTTTTTCTCTGCGAAACGATTTGCCCCATCCTCCCCGCCCGCTGCCGCTCTGCGGCGGTAAACGAAGGTCTCCTATTATGTCAGCAGCGCGGCCCATCCGCTCAATTTCAGCCCTATCGCAAGGCCGTAGCGAAACGCGCAGTCCATATCCAGCCCCGCCGCTTCCAATTCATTGTCCGCCAGCCTTTCCAGCAGCGCGCGCTCATCCGCATTCAGGCAGGCGGAGAGCTTTGCAAACTCCTCTTCTCTGTATCGGCACGCGCTCTGATAGTCAGCCAGTTCGTCCGGCGACAAAAAGCGCTGCAAGTCATTTTCATGTCCGCTGTAATACAGCGCGTTGATGATCGACAGCATTTTCTCACCTCCTTCGCCAATAATATATATTATATATGCACTATTTGCAACCAGTTGTTTTTCACAAATCCGCTCGTATAATATGTACTATATTGCATAAGGTGGTGTAAATTATGGCTGAACCCCTGCTGGTCAACCGCACAAGATTTACCTCTTCGCTCGCCAATGAGCTTGTCGAGCCGTTCAACGCGCTGGCAAAGGAAACGCGCATCCCCAAATCCCGGCTTCTCGACATTGCCATTGAAGATCTGCTGAAAAAGTACGATCGATCCCCCAATAAGTAAGGAGGCACATGATGTCTTTTACCGAACACAACGTAAACGGTCTCATCTTTGACACGTCCGACGCGATCTCCGCGGCGGGCGGCATCGTCCACGCCTTCACGACGCGGCACGGCGGCGTCAGCCCCGCGCCGTTCGACTCGCTCAACTTTGCCGACAACCGCGGCGACACGGCTGAAAACCTGCTGGAAAACTACCGCCGTCTCGGCGTGGCCGTGGGCTTTGACGCGAGCCGCGCCGTCGGCTGCCGCCAGATCCACTCCGACCTCGTGCGCGCGGCGCGCGCGGAGGACGCTGGCAGGATCCTGTGGAACGACCGCCCCTACGACGCCGACGCGCTCATCACGAACGAAACGGATCTCCCGCTGTTTGTCTACGGCACGGACTGCTGCGTCATCACGCTCTACGACCCCGTCTCGCGCTGCATCGGCGCGGTGCACGCCGGCTGGCGCGGCACGGCGGCCGGCATCGCGCTCAAGGCGGCGGTGTCGATGATGAGCTATTACGGTGCGGAGCCGTATTCGCTGCGCGCCGCCATCGGCCCGAGCATCGGCAAGTGCTGCTTCGAGGTCGATCCCGACGTTGCCGAGCAGTTCTTCGCGCTGCTCGACCCCGCCATCGACGAGCGCATCGAAAAGCGCGGAGAAAAATACCACATCGACCTAAAGGACATCAACCGCCTGTGGCTGCTGCGCGCAGGCATTGACCCCGCGCGCGTCGACGTGCATCCCGACTGTACGAAATGCCATCCCGAGCGCTACTGGTCGCACCGTGCGATGGGCGACAGGCGCGGCGGCATGGCGGCGGTGATCTGCATGACGGAGGGCGCGCGATGACGCGCCGGTTTTTCGCGCTGCTGGGCGCGCTGCTGCTGGCGCTCACGCTCACGGGCTGCTGGAGCGCGGATGTGGAGCCGGACGACGGCGGCAATTTCTGGGAGGAGCCGTCCGGCGGTCAGGCAGACAGCGCCGACGCGGTCACGCCCATCACCGCCTTTACGCTGCCGTATCTGCAGGGCGTGAGCTTCGATCCCGTCACCTGCCCCGACGGGATGCAGCAGACGGTGGGCGCGCTGCTCTATGAGGCGATGTTCGTTCTTGACGAAAGCTTTGCGCCCCAGCCGGTGCTGTGCAGCCGCTATGAGCACAACGACGCCTATACGAGCTACACCTTCTATCTGCGCGAAAACGTGAGCTTTTCCGACGGCAGCGCGCTGGTGGCGCTCGACGTGCTCGCCGCGCTGCGACGCGCCGCGGAGAGCGAGCGCTATGGCGCGCGCTTTGCCAATGTCGCCTCCATGCGCGTCTCAAACGGCGCGCTCGTCATCTCGCTCACGCGCGCGGACAGCGCCTTCCCCGCGCTGCTGGACATTCCCATCGTCAAGTCCGGCTCGGAGAAGGACGCCGTGCCGCTCGGCACGGGGCCGTATCTCTATGTCACCGACAGCGGCGGCGCGCATTTGCAGCGCAGCGATGAATGGTGGCGCGGCACGGCGCTGCCGCTCGAGCGCATCGAGCTGCGCGCCGTCAAGGACGCGGACACGGCGTCCTATCTCTTCTCCTCGCGCGAGGTGCATCTGCTCGCCGCCGACCTCACCGGCGGCGCCGGCGAGCTGCGCTCCGCCGACACGCTCCTGACCGACTATCCCTCCGCGGCCATGGTCTATCTCGGCTTCAACACGCGGCGCACGCCGCTTTCCGACGCGGCGCTGCGCAGCGCGATCGCCGGCAGCTTCGACCGCGCCACGATCGTCACCGGCTACCTCGCCGGCCACGCCGACGCCGCGCGCTTCCCCATTTCTCCGCGCAGCGCGGCCTATCCCGCGGAGCTGGATACAACGCTGGCTTCGCCGGAGCTTTCCGCCGCGCTGGAGACGGCGGGCGTCACCGCTGAGCGCCCGCGCACGCTGACGCTGCTCGTCCACGAGGGCGATCCGTTCAAGGTCTCCATTGCGGACTACCTCAGCCGCACGCTGACGCAGGGGCCGCTGACGGTCACAGTGCGCGCCCTGCCGTGGGCGGACTATCTCACGGCGCTCGAGAGCGGCATTTACGACCTCTATCTCGGCGAGGTGCGCCTGACGGCCGACTGGGACGTCTCCGCGCTCGTGCGCGCGGACGGCGCGCTCAACTACGGCGGCTACGCCGACGAACAATGCGATGCGCTGCTGGACGCGTTCCTCGCAGATGAAACGGAGCAGACCGCCGCCGCGCTGTGCCGCTATCTCGGGCAGAATGCGCCGATCGCGCCCATCGCGTTCAAGTCGCTCTCGCTGCTCACGCCCGAGGGGCTCGTCGACGGGCTCACGCCCACGGTCTCCTCGCCGTTCTACGGCTTTGAGGGCTGGACGGTGCGCTTTGACGAGGGATGAGCAGGCATAGCGGATCGGAAGTTGTATGAGAGGAGAACGGCACAGTTTATGGATAAGATCCTTATTGAAACACCCCAATGCATCATCCGTTTTCTTGAGGAATCAGACTATGAACGGTTCGTCGCAGGCTATCAGCAGTGTCTCCCAGCTTTGAACCGCTTTGATGAAGGCCGGATCGATACCGCATTTATGACGCGTAAATGGTACTCGGATCTGCTGCTCAGAAGAAAATCAGAAGCTGAATGCGACTATTCTTATATGTTCAATGTCTTTTCCAAAGATAACAGCAGTTCCATCGGCTATTGCGATATTACAACGCTTTTTCGAGAGGATCTGCAGCTTGCCAAAATCGGCTATACCGTTTTCAACAATTATTGGCGTCGTGGAATTGGTACAGAAGTAGTCAGCGCAATTTGCAGCATAGGCTTCCATATTCTGAAGTTTCATCGGTTAAAGGCTCATATCAATCTGGATAACCCCGCTTCAAAAGCCGTCGTGAGAAAGAATGCATTTCAATTTGAAGGGATCCGTAAACAATTTATACTGGAAAATGGGGTCTGGACGGATAATGAGATCTATTACAAGCTGGCGGATGTGTAGAAGTTCACGTTTATCGCAGCGCTCCCTCTAACCGCATATTTCCGCCCGTAACGGCTAAAAAAGCTCCTCCGCTTGAAGCGGAGGAGCTTTTGCTTATTTTCTTTAATACTGCCGCACCACGGCGACGACGCGGCCCAGGATCGTGCTCTCGCGGCCGTCGATGGGCTGATAGTCCGGATTCGCGGGAAGCAGCCAGACCTCGCTCCCCTTGCGGCTGAGCGTCTTGACCGTCGCCTCGTCGCCGAGCAGCGCGACGACGATCTGCCCGTTCTGCGCCGTGCTCTGGCGGTGGACGACGACCAGATCGTCCGGCAGGATGCCGACGCCGAGCATCGACTCCCCGCGCACGCGCAGGGCAAAATATTCATCCTCCCGCCCGCCGGTATCGAACGTCAGGTAATCCTCAATGCACTCCTGCGCAAGAATCGGACTTCCGGCGGCGACATTGCCGACGATGGGCACGCGGCGGCGCGAAGCGGGCTCGTCCTCCGTCTGCACCGAGGACGCGGGAATGGAGACCGGAGCGGCGGACGCCTGCGGCGGGTCCTTCAGCGCGATGGCGCGGCCCTTGCCCGCGCCCTTTTCGATGAGGCCCAGCTCCTCAAGATGCTTGATGTGGAAGTGCACCGTGGAGGGCGACTTGAGCCCCAGCGCCTCACCGATCTCGCGCACGGAGGGCGCATAGCCCTGACGGGCGATGCTCTCGACAATGTAATCGTATACGCGCTGCTGCATTCTGGACAGTTTTTTCATCTGGCTGCGCCCCTTCCAACATGTGTTCGAATCCATGATACCACATTTTTCGTAAAATGCAACATCCGTTTCAGATTTTTTGCCTGCTTTTCAAATTTTTTTGCAAAATGGGGTTGACAAATGCCTGCTCGTGTATTATTGTACTAATCACCTAATACAGTGATACACAAGGAGGATCGCGATGGAATGGAACTTCCGCAATGACCTGCCGATCTACTCCCAGCTCACGCAGCGGCTCACAGAGGCCATCGTCTCGGGCAGCTACGCCCCCGGCGAAAAGCTGCCGTCCGTCCGCGAGCTTGCGGTGGAGGCGGGTGTCAACCCCAACACAGTGCAGCGCGCGCTGGCCGACCTTGAGCGCGACGGGCTGGTATTCACCCAGCGCACCGCGGGGCGGTTCGTCACGGAAAATGAAAACATGATCGTAAACGCCAGACTGCGTCTGGCCGACGAGCGGGTGGAGGAATTCCTCCGCTCGATGAAAACGCTTGGCTGCGGGAGGGAAGATGTCATCTCCCTGATCGCACAGGCAAAGGAGGAAGAAAAATGAGTATTCTGGAGTGTAAGACGCTGAGCAAGAGCTTCGGCGCAAAACAGGCGCTCGACACGGTCGATCTCACGATCGAGCCCGGGCGCATCGTGGGCCTGCTCGGCCCCAACGGCAGCGGCAAAACGACGCTCATCAAGCTGGCCAACGGACTTCTGACGCCGACCGCGGGCGATATCCTCGTCGACGGCGAAAAGCCCTGCCGCGCAACGAAGGCGATCGTTTCGTATCTGCCTGACCGCAACACGCTGCCCGGCTGGATGACGGTCGCGCAGACGCTCGACTATTACGAGGATTTCTACGCGGACTTTCGCCGCGGACTTGCCGAGACGATGCTGCTGAATCTCGGCCTTGACCGCGCGCAGCGCGTCAAGACGCTCTCCAAGGGAATGCGCGAAAAGGTGCAGCTCATCCTTACGATGAGCCGTCAGGCAAGGCTGTACCTGCTCGACGAGCCGATCGGCGGCGTCGATCCCGCGACGCGCGACTATATCCTGCGCACGATCATCAGCAACTACAGCGAGGACGCGGCGGTCGTTATCTCCACGCACCTGATCGCCGATGTGGAGCAGGTGCTCGACGAGGTCGTGTTCCTGCGCGATGGCCGCGTGATGCTCCACGAGAGCGTGGAGACCATCCGCGATGAAAAGGGCAAGAGCGTTGATGAGCTCTTCCGGGAGGTATTCAGATGTTAAGTAAGCTCATTAAGCACGAATTTCGTGCAACGAGCCGCATCATGTGGCCCGTATTTTTCGGGATGCTGGCGCTGACCGTGCTGATGCGCCTTTCCCTGCCGCTGCTCAACAACGGCGGCGTTCACTGGCTTTTGCAGCTCGTCGGCATACTGCTGGTCATTGGCTTTGTGCTCGGTCTCCTCGCGCTGGCGTTTGCACCGCTGGTGCTCTCCGCCTGCCGCTGGCGCGACCATGTGCTCAAGGACGAGGGCTACCTCACGCTGACGCTCCCTGTGAGCGTGCATGAGCTGCTCGCCTCCAAGCTCATCGTCGCCGCCGTGTGGTACGCCGCGGCGTTCGTTGTCGGGCTTCTCGCGCTGATCGTCGCCGTGGCTGGCTGGAGCGAGCTGCAGTATGTGCCCAAATTCTTCGGCGATTCCTTCATCGCCTTTTTCAAAATGGACGCCGCGCTGCGCGGCCACGCGCTGCTCCTCCTGCTGGAGATGCTCGGCAACTTCGTCTTTCTGGTCTCTGCCGCGTCGCTCGTGGTCTACGCGGCCTATTCCATCGGCTACAGCTTCAACAAGCACAAGGAGCTCTGGACGGTTCTCCTCGTCTTTGTGTTCTTCCAGATCGCGCAGTTCACCGCCATCGCCATGATCGGCCTGTTCGTCAATGCCAACCCCGGCTTCTGGAACGCGCTGGACGCCTACACCGCGCCCAAGGGTCTCGAGCTGCTGCTCCTGTGGGGCATGTTCGGCGAGCTCATCTTCTGCGCGGCGGGCTACGCCGTGACGTGGTACTTCACCACCAAAAAACTGAATCTCGAGTAACGCATCATCGAAAAGGCAGCCGCGAAAGGCCCTCGCTTTTCCGGCTGCTTTTTTGCGCCCGTTTTTCAGAAAAACTTAAGCAAAATACCGCAATTATGTTAACCTTCTGCTGCTAAGCTCAGCTTACGGCAGCGTTTTGGAAAGGAGTTTTCTTATGACCATTCTCGACGTACAGGGCCTCAGAAAAATCTACAGCACGCGCTTTGGCGGCGCAAAGGTCGAAGCGCTCAAAAATGTGAACTTCACGGTCGAGGCCGGCGAATACGTCGCCATCATGGGCGAGAGCGGCAGCGGCAAAACGACGCTCCTGAACATCCTCGCCGCGCTTGACAAGTCGACCGCCGGCACGGTGCTGCTCGGCGGCAAGAACCTCTCCGAGATCCCCGAGGAGACCGCCGCGGCCTTCCGCCGCGACAACCTCGGCTTCGTCTTTCAGGATTTCAGTCTGCTCGACGCCTTCTCGCTCGAGGATAACATCTGCCTGCCCCTTGTGCTTGCGGGAAGGCCCCGCGCGGAGATGCGCGGCCGGCTCGCGCCGCTTGCCGATGAGCTCGGCATCACGGAGCTTCTCAAAAAGTACCCCTATGAGGTCTCCGGCGGGCAAAAGCAGCGCGCCGCCGTCGCCCGCGCGCTCATCACCCGCCCGCAGATCCTGCTGGCCGACGAGCCGACCGGCGCGCTCGATTCCCGCTCGACCGACGAGCTGCTGCGGCTCTTTGCGCAGATCAACCGCGCGGGGCAGACGGTCGTGATGGTCACGCATTCCGTGCGCGCGGCGAGCTGCGCCTCGCGCGTGCTGTTCCTGCGCGACGGCGAGGTCTCGCTCGAGCTCAGGCGCGGCGCGGATACGGACGCGCGGTTCTACCAGCGCATCACCGACGTGCTGACGCGGCAGCAGACGGGAGGCGAGTGCGCATGAACGCCGCGTTTTACCCCCGCCTTGCGTGGATGGGGCTCAAGAAGAACGCAAGGCTCTATGTCCCGTATCTGCTCTCCTGCGCGTTCATGGCGGCGGTGCTGTACGTCATCAGCGCCCTCGCCGCGGCGCCGTCGCTCTATGTGGTCAACGGCAAGCCCAACGGCTCCGGCACAACGACCGTTCAGCTGGTGATGCAGCTCGGCTCATTCGTCATCTCGGTGTTCGCGGCGCTGTTCCTCTTTTACACCAACAGCTTTCTCCTGCGCCGGCGCAGGAAGGAATTCGGCCTTTACAGCGTGCTCGGCATGGACCGCGGCGCGCTCGGCAGCATTCTTTTCTGGGAAACGCTGATGGCCGCGGCGTTCACGCTCATCGCGGGCCTCGCCCTCGGCGCGCTGCTGAGCCTTGTATCGCAGACCGCGCTGCTGCGGCTGCTGGGACTTCCCGCCGCCGCGTTTTCGGTGAGCCTTGCCGCCGTGAAGCAGTGCGCCGTCACGTTCGCCGCGATCTTTGCCCTGCTCTATGTGCGCGGCGTGCTCTCGCTGCGGCACGCACAGGGCGCGGCGCTCTTAAAGAGCGAGAGCGTCGGCGAAAGGCCGCCGAAGTCGCAGTGGCTGCTCGTGCTCCCGGGCCTTGCGCTGCTGCTCGGCGCATATTATATCGCCGTGACCATCAGCGATCCCGTGCAGGCGATGCTGCTCTTCTTCCTTGCGGTCGTTATGGTGATCCTTGCAACGTATCTGCTCTTTATCTCCGGCAGCGTGACGCTCTGCCGCACGCTCCAGAAGGATGAAAAATTCTACTATAAAAAGCGCAACTTTGTTTCTCTCTCCTCGCTGACCTACCGCATGAAGCGAAACGGCGCGGGCCTTGCCTCCATCTGCATCCTCGCGACGATGGTGCTGGTGATGGTAGCGTCCACCGCGAGCCTGTACTTCGGCGCGGAGGACGCGATCAACACCCTCTCCGTTCAGAACCACTGGCTCCCCGAGGACATGGCGGAGATCCGTTCCGAGTTTTTCTCGCTCTACGGCAGCCTTTTCTTCCTCGGCATCCTTCTGAGCGTGCTGTTCCTGTTCGCAACGCTTCTGATGCTCTACTACAAGCAGGTCGTCGAGGGCTATGAGGACGCCTCGCGCTTTGCCATCATGCAGCGCGTGGGCATGACGAAGCGCGACATCCGCGAGAGCGTGAACGCGCAGATGCTGCTCATCTTTCTGCTGCCGCTCGCGGCGGCGGCGCTGCACCTCGGCTTTGCCCAGCCGATGGTCTGGCAGATCCTGCAGCTGTTCGGCATCCAGAACCTCACGCTGTTTCTCGGCGTGACGGCGGCGGCGCTGCTGATCTTCGCCGCGCTCTACTGCGCGATGTACCGCCTAACCTCGAACGCCTACTTCCGCATCGTCAGCGGCACGCAGCGCGCGTGACCGCCGAAAAATAACACATTGGAGGACTCAACGATGAAAAAGCTTCTTTTCCTGCTCCTGCTTCCCCTCTGCGCGCTGCTCTATGCCGCGATGACGAAAAAGCACAGCATGAAATGCTGAAAAAAGAGGGACGGTCTGCCGTCCCTCTTTCTTTTCACTTCTGCCGGAAAACGTACATACGCGACGGCTGCTCGTCGCCCTCGCCCTGCGCCATACAGTAATATTCCCAGCCATAGCGTTCATAAAACCCCGTGTGGTCGGTGAGCAGATACAGCGTGTCGACTCCGCGCGCGGCCATGTCTGCGCAGACGCGCGCGAGCAGTGCGCCCGCGATGCCGCGGCAGCGGCGATCCGGCTCCACATACACGGCGCAGACGTTCGGCGCAAGATCCTTCCGGTCGTGGAAGTCGTTCTCAATAACGCCGAGGCCGCCGATGATGCGCTCGCCCTCGAGCGCCGCGTACCATCGCGGCACGGGAGCCTCGCCGCGCAGCATCTCGTCCATGCTCTCCTCATAGGCGCTCAGCGGCACGCGCCACTTTTCGCTGAACCATCTGGCGGCACGCTCCTTCAGCGCGCTCTCCCGCGCGATATCCGCGATACGGTAAGTCTCCATCTTCTTCGTCCTCCCCCGCTTTTTTCCCAATATACCACAGCCGCGCCGCGCGGGCAAGAGCGCAGATCGCGCCGGCCCCGCAACTTTTGCGGCTCTCTCTTGTTTTTACGGCTCCGGTGCGATATACTATAGTTGTCCAGCGCACAAACGATACATTTTGATGCAGAAAGGAAACTTGAGCATGGATATCAAATTCTCCGGCTCGGACGCGAACGGCTTCCAGTTCGATCCGAACGCCGCGCCGAAGCCGAAGCGCGAGCGCAAGCCCCGCAAATCGATCGGCAGCAAGGGCGCGCGCATCGCCATCAACACGCTCGTCACGCTGCTCGTCGGCGCGGTCTTCTTCTATGTCGAGCTGCCCCCCATCAACCTGCACGCCGAGGAGTTCTACGGCTTCGTGCTGCTGCTGTGCGTCACGTACTGCGTGTGCACGCTTCTGACCTCCGGCTTTCAGGGCACGGGCGCGAAGGGCTACTTTACGTTTGTCAAAAAGCAGTGCACCGTGCCGTTTTTCATCGTCGCGGCGCTCATCGTCACGGCGCTCATCGGCGCGGTGACGTCCTGGGTCGTGCTGCGGGCAAAGGACTATCAGGCGCTGCTGCCGATCGACAGCGGCAGCTTTTCCAGCGAGATTGAGGAGGTCTCCTATGACCGCATCCCGATGCTCGACCGCGACAGCGCGCAGAAGCTCGGCGACCGCAAGCTCGGCGAGCTGGCCGACATGGTCTCGCAGTTCGAGGTCGCCGCGGATTACACGCAGATCAACTACCACGGCCGCCCCGTGCGCGTCACGCCGCTGCGCTACGGCGACATCATCAAGTGGTTCAACAACCGCTCGGAGGGTCTGCCCGCCTATCTCATCATCGACATGGTGACGCAGAACGTCGAGGTCGTGCGTCTGGACGAGGGCATGAAATACACGACCGCCGAGCATTTCTCCCGCAACCTCTACCGTCACCTGCGCTTCCAGTATCCCACCTATATGTTTGAAGAGCCGGTCTTCGAGATCAACGAGGACGGCACGCCCTACTGGGTCTGCGCCAGAAAGGAAAAGACGATCGGTCTTTTCGGCGGCACAGACAACCACGGCGCAGTGCTCGTCAACGCCGTCACGGGCGAGAGCGAGTATATGGAGCAGCCGCCCGCATGGGTCGACCATGTCTACTCCGCCGAGCTCATCATCGAGCAGTACGACTACTACGGCATGTACCACAACGGCTTCTGGAACTCCATCTTCGGCCAGCGCGACGTCACCGTCACGACCGACGGCTACAACTACCTCGCCGAAGGCGACGACGTCTACCTCTACACGGGCGTGACGAGCGTGGGCGGCGACGAGAGCAACATCGGCTTCCTGCTCTCCAACCAGCGCACAAAGGAGACGAAGTACTACCCCTGCGCGGGCGCGACGGAGTACAGCGCCATGGACAGCGCCGAGGGTCAGGTGCAGAACCTGCGCTATAAGGCGACGTTCCCGCTGCTTTTGAACATCGCCGATCAGCCGACGTACTTCATGGCGCTCAAGGACGCGAGCGAGCTCGTCAAGATGTACGCGATGGTCAATGTCAACCAGTATCAGATCGTCGCCACCGGCGCGACGGTCGCCGACTGCGAGATGAATTACCGCCAGATGCTGCTCAAGAATAACCTCATCTCCAACGATCAGAGTGAGGTCGGCACAACGCCGGACATCTACAGGAGCGTCGAGGGCACGATCGCCGAGATCCGCACGGCGGTCGTGGACGGCAACAGCGTCTACTTCCTGCGCTTTGAGGGCGAGAGCGCCTTCTCCGTGCGCATGAGCGCGGCGGAGGTCGCGTATGCGCCGCTGCTGAACGCGGGCGACCATGTGTGCGTCTACTACCGCGACGGCTACGTCAGCGAATTCTGGATCATAGCCTCGGACGTCGAGGTGCTGGACAGCGCCGCACAGGCCGCGCCGCCCGCTGACGACGAACAGGCCGCGCCGGCGGACGGCGGAGATACAGCGGATGCGCCATGAGCGCGCATCCGCACAAAGCGCCATATTGATGCAAAAGCACCGGAATGGGGGCCTCGCGGCCCCCATCTCTTTTTGGAATGGATTCCATCAAAATGCAGGATTACGCCCAATTCTCCCGTGCTTTTCCGCTCTTATGAAAGACCGCTTGCACCGTTTTAATAAGCTTTATCAAAAAAACGAAACTTTTCCATCCTCATTTCTGCTGTTTGCACAAAAAAGAAAAGGGAATTTCTTACACAGCGCCAGTGTCGTTTTACTTGAGAATTTTTCCCGTCGGTGCTAAACTTATAAACAAGATGGCTGAACCATCAGGCCCTGTTATTCAGGGTAATTTTAGAGGAGGCTACTTATCATGAATGCTTACATTGAGAGAGTTCTTGCCGAGACCAAGGCCAAGAACGCGAATGAGCCCGAATTCCTGCAGACCGTCGAAGAAGTCCTGACTTCCCTCGAGCCGGTCATCGACGCCCACCCCGAGTACGAGAAGGCCTGCCTGCTTGAGCGCATGGTCGAGCCCGAGCGCACCATCGAGTTCCGCGTCGTTTGGATGGACGACAACCTCCAGTATCATGTCAACCGTGGTTACCGCGTGCAGTACAACGCGGCGCTCGGCCCCTACAAGGGCGGCCTGCGTTTCGCTTCCAACGTTAACCTCTCCATCATCAAGTTCCTCGGCTTCGAGCAGACCTTCAAAGATGCTCTGACCTGCCTGCCCATCGGCGGCGCCAAGGGCGGCTCCGACTTCTCCCCCATCGGCCGCAGCGACGGCGAAGTCATGCGCTTCTGCCAGGCCTTCATGACCGAGTTCCATCGCCACATCGGCCAGGACATCGACTGCCCCGCTGGTGACGTTGGCGTCGGCGGCCGCGAGGTCGGTTATCTGTACGGCCAGTATCGCCGCATCGTCGGTGCCGCTGAGTTCGGCGCCATGTCCGGCAAGGCTGTCTGCACCGGCGGCTCCATCCTCCGTCCCGAGGCTACCGGCTTCGGCGCTGTCTATTATCTGCGCGAAGTCCTCAAGCACGACGGCAAGGGCATCGAGGGCCTGCGCGTCGCTATGTCCGGCTACGGCAATGTCGGCTGGGGCATCATGAAGAAGATCGACGAGCTGGGCGGCAAGGTCACCTACTTCGCCGGCCCCGACGGCTACATCCATGACCCGGATGGCGTCTGCGGCGAAGAGAAGCTCAACTTCATCCTCGAGATGCGCGCCAAGGATCCGATGCACTGCAAGCCCTATGCTGACAAGTTCGGCGTTGAGTTCGTCGAGGGTCAGAAGTGCTGGGGCGTCAAGGACGTCGACGTCTACATGCCCGCCGCCACCCAGAACGATGTCAACATGGAGTGGGCCAAGAAGATCGCTGAGTCCGGTGTTCCCTACTACATCGAAGTCGGCAACATGCCCACCACCAACGATGCTCTGGCCTTCCTGATGAGCCAGAAGCACCTCACCGTCGCTCCTTCCAAGGCTGTCAACGCCTGCGGCGTTTCCGTCTCCGAGCTCGAAATGGCTCAGAACGCTCAGCGCATCTACTGGACCGCTGAGGAAGTCGACGCCAAGATGGAAGCCATCATGAAGAACATCTACGATGCTTCCGTTGAGGCTGCCGAGCGTTACGGCCTGGGCTACAACCTGGTCGCTGGCGCCAACATCGCCGGCTTCCAGAAGGTCGCCGACGCCATGATGGCTCAGGGCATTTTCTAATCGAAAATTCCTACACGACAAAAATGCAGCACCCTTACGGGTGCTGCATTTTTTATGCGTATCATCACGTGTTGCCGCGGCTGATGGGCTTGCGGATCATCAGCGCGAGCAGCACCTTTTTATCGAACGGGCAGAGCGGGTAAAGATATCCCTTCCCCACGACGGGCTTCGTTGCCGCCAGCAGCGCGACGATGATGACGCAGCCGAGCGCCAGCCCCGCCCAATCCAGCGCGCCGATCAAGAGCAGCAGCATCAGCCGCAGCAGCTTGAAGGCGTAGCCCAGCTCATAGCTTGGCTGGGCGAAGTTCGCAATGGCGACAAAGGCCATATACGCCAGCACCTCCGGCACCAGCCAGTGCGCCTGCACCGCGAAATCGCCGAGCACGAGCGCGCCGAGCATACTGAACGAGTTCGAGAACACGTCCGGCGTGTTGAGCGAGGCGAGCTTCAGCAGATCGACGATGAACTCCGCCAGCAGCAGCTGCACGAGGATCGGCACGGAATAATCGCTGTCGATGGCAAGGAACTCAAGTCCCGCCTGCGTGCGCGCGGGGTCCTTGACGAGCAGATACCAGAGGGGCGTGATGAACATGGTGAGCAGGAACACCACCACGCGCAGCACGCGGAGATACGTGCCGATCAGCGGCGGGAAGTAGAAGTCGTTCGACTCCTGCACAAAGTCGAAAAAGTGCGTCGGCAGGATCATCGCCGCAGGCGAATTGTCCACAAGCACGATGATGTCGCCCTCCATCACACAGGCGGTCGCGGCGTCGGGCCGCTCGGTATAGCGAACCTTGGGAAACGGGTTCCACCATTGGCCCTTGCCCATCATCGCCTCGGCGACGCTCTCCTGACTCATGGAGATGGAGCGCACGTCGATGGCGGCAAGCTTTTGCCGCACCTCGTCGAGCAGCGCGCGGTCGACCTTGTTTTCAAGATAGCAAAGCACCACGTCCGCGCGCGAGCGGTCCGTGACCTTGTGGCCCTCGAGCGTGAGCTGCGGATCGCGGATGCGGCGGCGCAGCAGCGCCGCGTTCGCTACGAGCGTTTCGATGAAGCCGTCGTGCGCGCCGCGCAGCACCTTGCCCGACGAGGGCTCCTCCACGCTGCGCGACGGAAACTGCTTGGCGTCGATGAGCGCGCATTCGCCGTAGCCCTCGACGAGCAGCAGCGTCTTGCCGAGAAAAACGCTCGTCACGGCGCTCCTGACATTCCCCTCGGCGTTCACCTCGCTGAAGGTGATGCAGCGGTCGATGAATTCCTGCATCGTGCGCACGCCGCTGATATCGGGCAGCGCGAGCCAGAAGCTCAGCATCCGCTCGATGACCGCGTCGTCGCCGTAGCCGTCCACGACCCACAGCCGCGCACGCTTTCCGCCGATCACCAGATCGCGCGAGATCATGTCGAAGCACCGTCCCACGCCGAGCAGCCCGTCCAGCGCGCGGACATTTTCCTCATAGCTTGCCGATAAAACCTCCATAGCCGCCTCCCGCTTGCTTTTCTGCCATAGTATGGGCAGGAGGGTGGGAAAATATGCCGCGAAGCGGCGGAGCTTCCGCCCGCGGGGCTGCGCGGTCACGGCTCTGCAAGCATATCGGAAAGCACGAAGCGGATCTCGCCCACGGTCTGCTGCATGAAGGCCCATGTCTCCCGCTGCTCCACGCTGTTCGGGTCATACTGGATATCGGACGCATAGAGCACCGCATAGGCCGCATCCTGCGTGGCAAACAGATAGCGGCCAATGCCCGCGAGACCGCTCTGCTCGAACTCCTCCGCCGACATGGAGCGGTCCGCGCACTGAAACACGGTGAAAAGCGTCCCGCGGTAGAACGCCCCCTCCGCCCCCGCAAGCGGCGTTTCGGCGTCATAGATCTGCTTTACGCACACCTCCCACATCGTGGAGCCGTAGGGGGCAAAGGTATCCTCGATCACCTCGTATTTCCCCTTCCAGCTGTCCGGCAGGAGCAGCGTCACGCCGATCTCCGCCAGCGTCACCGTCTCCGGCTCCGCGGGTGCCTCCACAACCGCCGCTCCGGAAAAGGCGAGCGCCCCCGCGCCGAAGCTGGAAGCCATCAGGATAAGCACCGCTGCGGTCGCCAAAAGCCGCCGCAGCCTTTTCCTGCGCGCCAGCGCCGCGTAATTGGGGGTCTGCTCCGCCTGTGCCACAAGCCTGTCGTCTATGTTCCCAATCCGCTCTGCAAGCTGTTTTGCATTCATACCTCGATCCCCTCTCTTTCCAGATAAGCGCGCAGCTTACGCCGCATTTCGTACAGCATCGACTTGACCTTGCTCTGCGAAAAGCCGGTATCGCCGCTGATGTGTTCGATCGAATCGAAATACCAGTACCGCCGGATAAAGAGGTTTCGTTTCTCTTCCCCCTGCTGCCACAGGAAGGCATTGATCGCGTTTTCGACCCGTCTGCTCTCGGCATCGGATGCGGCGCTGTCCCTGCCGGATATGCATTCGCCCAGCTCCTCAAAGGACATAACGGCGGTCGGAGCGCGCTTCGCCGCAGACAGGTACTCATACCGCTTCAGCGCAAGATTTCTTGTGATCCTGCCGATAAACGCGGAAAACAGCCGCGGTCTCTGCTCCGGAATGGCATTCCACACGGCAAGGTACGTATCGTTCACGCACTCCTCGCTGTCCTCGCGGCTCGGCAGGATATTGCCGGCAATGCGGGTACAGAGCCCGCCGTATTTCAAGGCCGTCTCCGCGATCGCGGCCTCCTGCCGCGCCCAGTACAGCGCGATGATCTGCTCGTCGTTCACACGCCGTCCCCTCCTTTGTCTTTTCGTTGAAAGCGCCCTTCACTATATAAGTACGGTTTTTGTGCGGCAGGTCGTACCGTCCATTGAAAAAACAGTAAAAACTCCTTCGCGTATGCAAAGGGGCCGTTCTCTCGCAGAAAGAGAACAGCCCCCTTTATCGTGCGCCCCGCGCGGCGCGGGGCAGCCGTCAAACCTCTTTGTTGAAATAATAAAACGTCTCGTCCTCGCCGCTTCTGCGCATACAGGCCGACAGCATCTTGTACGACGCGTCGTTTTCCTTATAGCACTTGGCAACAATATGGCTGAGATGGCGGTCATACAGGCCCCATTCGGCCAGCGCGCGGAACGCCTCCGCGCCGTAGCCGTGCCCAGCGTACTCGGGCGCGATGCGGCAGCCCTCCTCCGCGCCGCCGCGGCCGTCGAAGCGGTAGAGCAGCGCCTCGCCGATGCATTTGCCGTTCAGCCGCACGGCAAAGTTGACGGCGCGCCTTGCCGCAAAGTCCTCGCGCACAACGTCAAGGAAGTACGTTTCCAGATCCTCGCCCTTCCAGTCCGCATGGTAGTCGTAGCCCCACCATTTGTTGCGCTCATCGTCAAGGCAGAGGGCGTTGTAGGCCGCACGGTCTTCCTCGGTCAAAGGCGAGAGCGTCAGCCGCTCGCTTTGGATCGTCGGGATCTCCGTCAGGCTCTCCAGCTCGTTTTTTACGTCGAAGCAGTACTTCTCCGCCAGCTCACAGGGAAGATACTGGAGCTTGGAGGTGCGCAGGCCGCGGTCGCCCGCGTCGTCCTCGCGGTTGATATAGCGCACGCCGTCGACGGCGTAGCAGCGGGCGAACTCCTGCACCGTCGCCGGATAAACGCCCTCGTAGCCGTAGAGCGCCTTTTCGATGTGGATATGCAGCGTTTCGCCGCAGCGCTCGGCCATGGCGAGCGAGATGAGCCGCCCGTCCAGCTCCATGCCGCCGACATAGAGCCACGGCTTCCCCGTCAGGCGCAGCATCGACTGCGCGAGCTTCAGCTCGCGCTTCGCGCTCTCGGAGGTCTTGCCGAAGACCTCGCCGTAGTCCTGCCAGAACCGCTCGATGAGCGGCAGCTCGTCCCTTCCCAGCGGGCGGAAGCGCGCGTCGGGATAAAGCTTGCGGAACTTGTTGACGTGGTTGCGCTGGCCGCTGTAGTGGCGGCCGGGAAATTCGCGCAGATCGTTCGCCTCGTAGAGATAGTCGCGCCAGGCGCGCGGATTGTCAAGGTGGAAGTGCGGATAGCGCAGCAGCAGCTTCGGCGCCTTCTCGCGCGGAACGACGGAGATCTCCAGCGCGATGCCCTTTTCCACGCAGTAGTCCTCAATGGCGCAGAGCGCGGCGTCCTCGTCACCATCCGGCCCGGGGACGGGATAATCGAAGCAGGGCTTGCCGTCGATGCAGTTCATCACGATCAGGCAGCCACCCGCCTCGGCATACTGCGGGTGCAGGTGTCCGCGCCACATCAGCTTGACGAGCGCGGAATACTCGCACAGGCGGTAATCACAGCTTTTATAGTAGCGGCGCAGATGTGTCATATCGCGCTGCTGCACGGGGCGAAAGCTCAGCATGGGGTCAATGTCTCCTTTGCGATGTATGGTCTGTTTATTCTACCCGCTTTTCGCGCACATTACAAGAGCCATCCCGCACAATTCCGCGCAGCGCGCCGCGCGGCACGTATTCCACTCTGTAATATCTGAGGCGCGCGGCGTAGTTCTCCCTGTCGATCACCCGCCGCAGACGCTCATACGCCACCTCGCGGCAGATGCCGTTTTCATTGTTCGTGCAGAGGATGAAGCGGCGGGAGCCGCCGTCCTGCGCGTTCAGCTTCATCACGGCGTGCCCCGTCGTACCGCTGCCCGCAAAAAAATCAAGGCAGAGCGCGTCCGGCGCGCCGATCGCAAGGCAGCGCTCGATCAGCTCCGTCGGCTTGGGATTGTCGAATGTGTGCGGCCTCCCCATGACCGCCTCCAGCTCGCTGCTGCCCGCGGTGTTCTGCGGCAGATCGTTCCATAGCGTGTCGATCCGCCGCCCCTCGTTTGCCCGCTCGTTCCAGTAGTCCTTGACGCGCAGGCGCTTTCCGGTCAAGACGAGCCGTCCGTCGTTTTCCAGCGCCTTGAGCTTTTCATATTTCATTCTCCAGCCCTTGGGCGGGCACGGCCACACCCTGCCCGTATTGTCCACGTAGTCGTAGCTCGTCTCAGGGCCGGGGTCGCGCGGCTTTTGCAGGCTGACGGTCTGATACCGCCCGCGTCCGTCGCCGTCGTCAAAGCGGAAGAGCTTGCGCGAGGCGGTGGAAAGCGGCTTATAGGCCGGATGGAGCTCATATGCGCCGCTCTTTGCGTACAGCAGCACATACTCCGTGTTGACGGCAAACTTGCCCTTCTCGGTCTTCGCGCTCGAATTGCGCTGCCAGACAAAGAGGTTGATAAAGCGCTCCGCGCCGAAGATCTCGTCGCACAGCAGCCGCAGCGCGGCCAGCTCGTTGTCGTCGATGGAGAGAAAGATCAGCCCCCGATCGGACAGCAGCCGCCGCGCGCACATCAGGCGCGGCTTCATAAACGACAGCCAGCGGCTGTGCGGGAAGTCGTCTCCCTCTCCGGTGTAATCGTCGCCGTAGACAAAGTCGGCCTTGCCGCGATTGTACGGCGGGTCGATGTAAATGAGGTCGACCCGCCCCCGATGCGTTGTCTCCAGCAGCCGCAGCGCGGCGAGATTGTCCCCCTCGATGAGAAGGTTCTCCGCCCCGCCGTGTCCGGCTGCCAGCGCCGTTTCCTCCGTCAGCACGGGAACGCGCGACGCGAGCACCTCGTCGAGCTGCTCGCTGTACTCCTCGAACACAAGGCCGTATTTCCATCCCCTCACCGCCTGCTCCAGCGCGGAAAGATCGTCCAGCAGCCCAGCTGTACGCTCATCCCGCGGCGCCGCGGCGACAAACGCGCGGAGACGGTCGAGCCTGTGCAGCAGCATCTCCTGCCGCCGCTTCGACACGTTCTCGCTCATCGCTCCTCCCCGCCCGCCGCAAGGATCTCGACCGCAAGCGTCAGCGCCTGCACCGTCAGCGCAAGACTCATGCTCGGGGCGCCGCCGTCCCTTGCCTGCCCGGGCAGGAACGGCACATGGAGAAAGCCGCAGCGCATGGCGGGGCAGCTCTGCGCGCTCTCGTGCAGGGCGGCGTAAAAAAGGTTGTTGCACACGAACGTCCCCGCCGAATACGAAAGCTGGGCGGGGATATCGTTTTCGCGCAGAGTCTCGACGATCCGGCGTGTGGGGACCGTCGCAAAGTACGCGTCCGGCGCGCCAGGGACAACAGCCTCGTCCTCCGGTTTTCCTCCCGCATTGTCGGCGATGCGCGCATCGCGCAGATTCACCGCCACGCGCTCAACGCGGATGCAGCTTGCGCCGCCGTACTGCCCGACGCAGAGCACCGCGTCAGGCCGCAGCTCCGCGATCGCCGCACGCAGCGCGGTGACGGAGGCGTCAAACTCCGTCGGGATCTCGCGCTTGAAAAGCGCCGCTTCGCCGATGCGGTCGGGCAGGCTCTTCACCGCCTCCCACGAGGGGTTGACCGCCTCGCCGCCGAACGGCGTGAAGCCCGTGACAAGTATCTTCATCTTTGCGCATCCTCCCCGATCATCAATCGGATGATCTCGTTGTCCGTTTCGCGCATTCCCTCGCGCGCGATATCGCTCACGGCGCGGATCGTGTTCTCCACGCCCTTGACGACGATGCCGTCGCCGCCGTAGAACTGGCTGTCGTGCCGGTACATCTGCATCCCGAGCAGCCCCGCCTCGACCGCCGAGGCGATCTTCGCCGCGCAGGAGGCCTTCGCGCCGTCGCAGAGCATACCGGAGTTGATTGCCAGCGCGTTGACCACCGTGTGGGATATCTCATCGCAGCGCCCGCCGTAGAGATAGCAGACGCCCGCACCGGCGCCCGCGCCCGCGCTGGTCGCGCCGCAATAGGCGGATAAGCTGCCGATGCCTGTCTTCAGATGAATGGTGATGAGATTCGACACAACGAGCGCGCGGCAGAGCTGCTCCTCGCTCGCTCCCAGCTCGCGGGCGTAGACGATGACGGGCAGCGAGGCCGTCATGCCCTGGTTGCCGCTGCCGGAGTTGATGACGACCGGCTTTTCACAGCCGTTCATGCGCGCATCCGAACCCGCGGCCGCCCATGCCTTCGCCCTGTTCTGCACGCTGCCGCCGTAGGAATCGAGCAGGATCTTCCCGATGGCCGCGCCGTATCGGCCCGTCAGCCCCGCCTCGGCAATGGCGGTGTTGTATTCGATCTGGCGCGCGATGGGCGCGCGCACCTCCTCAATGTCGACCGCGTCGGCAAAGGCGATGATGTCCTCGACCGTCAGGAGCTTCCGGTTCTCGGGCGGCTGGGCCGCCTCCTCGGAAGAGGGCCTGTCCATGAGCGCCGCGCCGTTTTTCTCTATGCGCACAACGTTCGTATGGCTGCCGACGATCCGGACAAAGGCCGTATCCGCGCCCGCAAAGGCGCGCACCTGAATATCGAACGGGCAGCGCAGCGGAGACTTCGCCACCGTGATCTCCGCCGATAAAAGGTACTCGTCCAGCAGCGGGAGCTGCGCGTCCGTTACGTGCGCCAGCACCTCGAGCTGTGCGTCCGCGTCGCCGACGCGCACGCCCGCCGCCACCGCGGCGGCCAGTCCCTTGCGCCCGCCCGTATGCGGCACGATGACGCTCTTGACGTTTTTGATGATGTTGCCGCTGACGGTCAGCTCGATGCGCTCCGGCAGCGTGCCGAGCGTTTTGCGCGCGAGCGCGCCCGCATAGGCGACGGCGATTGGCTCGGTGCAGCCCATCGCGGGCACGAGCTCCTCGTGCAGAATGTCGACATATGCCTGATAAACAGCCGTGTTCATGGTAAGCTCTCCTATCTCTCCTTCCGGCCGCGCACGATCCTCTCCGCGGCCGCTCTTTCCTTCTCATTGTATCGGATAGCGCGCGGAAAGGCAAGGCATATTCCCCCGCTTTAACATAAGCGCAGCTAATGTCAGATATTCAAAATTGATACTTTTCTTATGGTTGAAACCACCTTATAATAACGCGGTCGAAGAACGTCAGCGGCGCTGCCGCCGAAGATAGGAAAGGATAAGCATTATGGCAAATTGCGCGATCGTAGGCATCAACTGGGGCGACGAGGGAAAGGGCCGCATGGTCGATTACCTGACGAATCACTATGACGTGGTCGTCCGCTATCAGGGCGGCGGCAACGCGGGACATACCGTAGTAAACGACCTCGGCAAATTCGCGCTGCATCTGCTGCCGAGCGGCATCTTCCGCGCGGGCGTTGTGAACATCCTCGGCAACGGCGTAGCGCTCGACTGCGAGAACCTGCTCCACGAAATCGAAACGCTGCGCGCCGCAGGCGTTTCCATCACACCGGAGAACCTGATGGTCAGCGACCGCGCGTCGCTGCTGCTGCCCTGGCACCGCGAGCTGGACGCGCTGGAGGAAGCGCGCCTGAAGGATAAGAAGTACGGCTCGACCAAGCAGGGCATTGCGCCGTTCTACGGCGACAAATACCAGAAAAAGACCGTGCAGGCAGGCGAGCTGCTGCATCCCGCACACCTGAAAGAGCACCTTGCCGACCTGCTCGAGTGGAAAAACCTGATCCTCACGCGCGTTTACGGCGCAAAGGGCTACACGATGGACGAGCTGATGGATTGGGTCGAGACCTATGGCGGCGCGATCAAGCCCTATATCGCCGACACGGGGCGCTTCCTCAGAAACGCGCAGAACGAGGGCAAGGCCATCCTCTTTGAAGCCCAGCTCGGCGCGCTGCGCGACCTTGATTACGGCATCTACCCCTACACCACCTCCTCCAACGCTGTGGCGGCCTACGCGCCCGTCGGCTCCGGCCTTCCCACGGCGAAGCTCGACGAGGTCGTCGGCGTTGTGAAGGCGTATTCCTCCTGCGTCGGCGAAGGGCCGTTCGTCTGTGAGTGGTTCGGCGAGGAGGCTGACCGGCTGCGCGACGAGGGCTCGGAGTATGGCGCAAAGACGGGCCGCCCCCGCCGCGTGGGACCGATCGACCTTGTCGCCACGCGTTACGGCGTGGAGACGCAGGGCGCAACGAGCATCGCGCTCACCAAGCTCGACATTCTCAGCTACATGGACCGCATCCCCGTGTGCGTGCGCTACGAGCTGGACGGCAAAGAAACGGACGAGTTCCCGTTCCCCGTGCTGCTGCAGGAGGCAAAGCCCGTGGTCGAATATCTTCCCGGCTGGCAGTGCGACATTTCCGGCGCGCGCAAATGGGAGGAGCTGCCCGAGGCGGCGCGCGATTATGTTGAATACGTCGAAAGGGCCATCGGCTGCCACATCGGCTTCGTCTCCGTCGGCGCGGAGCGCGAGAGCCTGATCCTGCGCTGAGACGATGCCAAAAGAACCAAAGGGAGGATCACGATCCTCCCTTTTTCCCTGCAAGGGGGTAGACAAGCCCCCCGTTTTCCGTTACACTGACTATGATCCATTGAAAAGAGGCGTTTTTATGACCAAGGACCGCTACAGCTCCCCCCTCGCGTCGCGCTACGCGTCCGACCATATGCTGCACCTGTTCTCGCCCGATATGCGCTTTCAGACGTGGCGCCGGCTGTGGACGGCGCTCGCCCGCGCCGAGCACGCGCTCGGGCTGCCCGTCACGCAGGAGCAGGTGGACGAGCTGGCCGCGCACATCACCGATATCGACTACGAAACGGCCGAGCAGCGCGAGCGCGAGGTGCGCCACGATGTGATGGCGCACGTTTATGCCTACGGCAAGGCCGCGCCCTCGGCCGCGGGCGTCATCCACCTCGGCGCGACGAGCTGCTATGTCACCGACAACGCAGACCTCATTCTCTACCGCGACGCGCTTTTGTACCTGCGCGGCGAGCTGCTGGGCGTGATGGCGAATCTCGCCGTCTTTGCGCGCCGCTATGCCGCGCTGCCGACGCTCGGCTACACGCACTACCAGCCCGCGCAGCCCGTGACCGTCGGCAAGCGTGCGGCGCTGTGGATGCAGGACTTCCGCTCCGACCTTGAAGAGCTCGATTTCGTCATTGGCTCGCTGCGCTTTCTCGGCTGCCGCGGCACGACCGGCACGGAGGCGAGCTTTATGGAGCTCTTCGGCGGCGACGGGGAGAAGATCGACGAGATGAACCGCCGCATCGCGGCGGAATTCGGCTTCGACCGGTGCTTTTCCGTCTGCGGGCAGACCTACCCGCGCAAGACCGACAGCCGCATCCTGAACGTGCTCTCGTCCATCGCGCAGAGCGCGTACCGCATGGCCAACGACATCCGTCTTCTGCAGCACGACCGGCAGGTCGAGGAGCCGTTTGAGGCGAATCAGATCGGCTCGTCCGCCATGCCCTACAAGCGCAACCCCATGCGCTGCGAGCGCATCTGCTCGCTCAGCCGCTACCTGATGGCCGACGCGGCCAACGCGCCGATGACAGCCTCGACCCAGTGGCTCGAGCGCACGCTCGACGACTCCGCAAACCGCCGCATCTCGCTGCCCGAGGGCTTCCTCTGCGCCGACGCGGTGCTGCGCCTGTGCCAGAGCGTGACGAACGGCCTGCACGTGAACGAGAAGATCGTAGACCGCGCGCTGCGCGAATATCTGCCGTTCCTTGCGACCGAGAACATCATGATGGAGGCCGTCAAGCGCGGCGGCGACCGTCAGGCGCTGCACGAAAAGCTCCGCCGGCACTCCATGGCCGCGACCGCGCGCATGAAGGAGGGCGAGCCGTGCGACCTTTTAGACCGTCTCGCGGGCGATCCCGCCTTCGGCATGACGCGCGCCGAGCTTGACCGCGTGATGGAGCCGTCGCTCTACACCGGCCGCTGCGCGCAGCAGGTGGAGCGCTTTCTTGATGAGTGCGCGCCGCTTCTTGCGCAGGCCCGCCCCGCGGACGGCGGCATCCGCATCTGAAAGCCCGCCGCACCGGCGGCCAACTCAAACGAATCGAGGAACACGCATGGACAGCATCCTCCTGCGGCATATCGACAAATCCTATACCTCCTACAGCACCGAGGTCGTGCTCACCGGACAGGCGCGCGAGAGCCGCACCCGCCGGGTGCTCAGGGATCTGAGCGTGAGCTTCCCCATCGGGCAGCTCACGGTGATCGTCGGGCGCAGCGGCTGCGGCAAGAGCACGCTTTTGAAGCTGCTCGCCGGAAAGGAATCGCCCGACGCGGGCGAGATCCTGATGCCCGAGGGCTGGCGCAGCGCCATGCTCAGCCCCGAGCCGTACGTCATCACGTGGACGAACGTGCAGCGCAACGTCGCCATGGCCTGCGGCGTCGGCAAAACGCCGGAGGAGCGCTTCGAGCGGGCGCGGGACTTCGTGCGCCTTGTGGGGCTTGAGGACTATGCCGACCTTACGCCCATGGAGCTTTCCACGGGCATGAAGCAGCGTCTCGGCCTTGCGCGGGTGCTGGCAAGTCAGGCGGAGCTGCTGCTGATGGACGAGCCGTTCGCCTCGCTCGACTTCCTCACGCGCGGCGAGCTGCAATCGCAGCTGCTCGGCATCCAGCGGCGCATGCCGCGCACCATCGTGCTCGTGACGCATCAGCTTGAAGAGGCGCTGCTGCTCGGGCAGCGGATCCTCGTCATGCATCCCGACAGCAGCATCCGCGAATTCGAGCTGCCCCAGCCCTATCCGCGCGAGCTGGACAGCGCGCCGCTGCGCGCGCTCCGGCAGGAGATCACGAAGGAATGCAAAAAACAGTCGGCAAACTAATCGGCAAGGCCGCCCGTATGGGCGGCCTTTTGTCTTCGCTACCGATAGTAGCGGGATACTTGATGGACTTTTGCGCAAAAAGCTGCTACGATAGCCCTATCAAAGCAAAGGAGGCACGCTATGCAAAACGAACTCGGCGCGCGCATCCGCGCGCTGCGCAAGGAGCGCGGACTATCCCAGGAGGCGCTGGCGCAGACGCTCGAGGTCTCGCGGCAGGCCGTGACAAAATGGGAGGACGGCTCGTCGCTGCCGAGCACGGCGAATCTTTTCGCGCTCTCAGGCTTTTTCGGCGTTCCGCTCGCGGAACTGACCGGCACGCCGGAGGGCGCGACTCCCCCATCGGATACAGCGGCCATATCGGAAAAGCAGCGCCGCATCCGCGCAAAGACGCTGCGTATCGGCGCATGGGTGCTGCTGGCCGTCAGCGTGCCGACGCTGATCTGGTGCGCGGTACAGTATTTCAGTGCAGGGCCGCCCATTCCGGAGGGAATGAATCTTGGCACCGGACCGGCTGTTGACTGCGACGCAATCATCGGCTACGCTGACACCTTAACAGGTATCTACGTCACCGGCAAATTCCCCGCCTGGCTGCTTTTAGCCGCACTCGTATTCTTTACCGTCGGCATCGGTATTCTGGTGGGACTGACGATCAAGACGCGAAAAGGGGAAATACATGACAAGAAGAATTAAGGTTTTACTGCCGCTGCTGCTCATCTTCCTGCTCGCCGGCTGCGGCAAAACGGACGATGGCATGTCCATTGAGGGCCGCGGCTGGACATACGCACGCGCCATCGACAGCGCGGGGCAGCCGCTCGACCTCCCCGCCCTCACCTGCACCGCGCAGGACGGCGCGCTGACGGTCGCAAATGCGGACGGCAGCGTGCAAAGCGGCGCCTACACGCTCGCCCAGCGCGATGCGGATGACATCATATACGATCTCACGCTGGACGGCGAGAGCGGCACGGCGCTCGTCGGCGTCACGGAATATGTCGACGGCTCGGGCGAAAAAAGCAGCGAATACACGCTGATTTTGTCCCTGCCGGATCGAACGGTCTATTTCCGCGCGCCGCGCTGAGCGCCGCAATGCCGTAAAGCATTATTGCTTTAAGCTCCTCTCGATCTCCTCGTCTGCAAGCGCAGTGACGCCCGCGAAGTCCACACAGGGATGATACGCGCTCTCGAGCGCGTCGTGGGCGCGCTTGGCGCTTGCAAGCGCCGCGACCGCCTCGTCCAGAAGCGACGCTTCCACGCGGCGGGCAAAGCGCAGCTTCGCCTTCTGCGCGCGCGTGAGCTTATCCTCCGCCATTGCGTCAAGCCGCAGGCGGCGGTAGGGTCTTCCCTCATACGGGATGCGCGCGTTCGCCGTGACGAACGCAAGCCCCCTTTCGGGGATAAGCACGTGCTGCAGCTCCCGCGGACGGTCGGGGTCCGGACAGGCGACGACGTCAAACTGCTTTTCCCGCGCCGTTTGCACAATGCTCTCCAGCACCTCCGCGCCAAGGCCCGCGCTGTCGTCCAGCTCGTAAACGCGCGGGCAGAGCGTCTCCACCGTGTCAAAGCGGCAGATATCGCCCCTGTGCGTCACTCCGCCGAGAAAGGCGCGGTCGACGCGGCCGGTTCCCGTCCCCTCGCCGCGCAGCTCACGCGCGAGAATACCGTTCATGCGGCGGCGGAGCTTGGAAAAATCCATCTGCGCATGCAGCGCCACGCGGCGCTCGAGCGTGACCTCGTCCAGCGCACGCAGGATGCGGTAGGCGCTGCGATAGTGCGCGCGGTATTCGTCGCTCAGCGCCACGATCTCCGCGCGGCGCGCCTTGGCCGCCGCCACGTCGTAAAAGCGCGTAAGGTCGACGTAGCGCTCGCACGCGGCAGTGTAGGTCGGCTCCAGCACGTGCGGGCTGGTGCCGTCGACGGCGGCGGTCTTTCTGTCCGGAAGGATCACAGCGTCGAGCGAGTCGGGATCGCCCGAGCACTGAATGTAGATCACCCGCTCGCCGCGGCGCTCCGCCTCCGCGCCCACGCGGCGCATGAAGGTCGACTTGCCGCAGCCCGGCCCGCCCTTCAGGATCATCAGATCGTTGAGCCGCCCGCCAAGCAGCTGGTCATAAAGCGAATAGAAGCCCTCGCCGCTGTTTGCGCCGAGGAAAAAATGCACCGGTCTCATATCGTTCCCTCCCAAAATCAGGCTTTCCGCTCCCAGCTTATGCGCGCAGCGGCCCTTGTGCTTCCCTTTTTCGGAAAAATGTGATATGCTGATCGCAGCCGCCATGGCGGCAAATTCAGGAAGAAAGGACTGATCTTTTATGACGATGCAGCGTGTAAGGAGGGTCCACGTTTCCTGACCCTCCGGATTTTTTTCTTGGAGGACAACCATGGAACAACACATCATCGTCCGTGAAGCCGTCACGGACAGCGACAGCGCGCGCTTTTTTGCGCAGCTGCACGCCTATCACGAGCGCGACATCTTTCCCGCGCCGGAGCAGGCCGGAGATCTCGCCTATTTTCTCGGCGAGGCATATCTCTCGCGGCTCAGGGCGCTGCGGGCGCGCAAAAACGACCGCCTGCACTGTCTCTTCTTTGTGCGCGGCGGACAGGAGCTCGGCTTTGCCATGCCCGTCATCTACGAGACGGAGGACGGCAAGTGCTTTATTCTGGAATTCTGCGTCTATCCCGCGTTTCGCGGCGGCGGCACGGGCCGCGCCTGCGGCGAGGCGCTGCTCGCATGGGCGCGCGGACAAGGCGCGGAATATTTCGAGCTCAGCTGCGACACAGCGCCGCGCGAGCGCTTCTGGGGCCGGCTCGGCTTCCTGCCGAACGGGCGCGGCGAGCGGGGCGAACAACTGATGCTGCGCCCGCCGGAGAAGAACGTTCCCGTTACGGTGCGCCAATTTGCCCCCGATACGGACGACCCGCAGCTTTTCAGGCTCGAAAGCGGCTACCTTGCCGAGATCGGCGAAACGCCGCTCGACGAGCGCAAACAGGCACGGCTCCTGCAAGCGGTCCGGGACGGCAGGATCACCTTCTTTGCCGCGTACCGCAAGACCCGCATGGTCGGGATGTGCAGCGTGAGCCGCGTGTTCTCGACCTTTGCCTGCGCAGATGTCGGCTCGTTTGAGGACTTTTTCGTCGAGCCCGCGTTTCGCGGACGCGGCATCGCGCGAAAGCTTGCTGCCGCCGCGCAGGAATACGGCGGAGCAAACCGGCTCGCCAGTCTCACCGTCACCTGCGCGCCGTGCGACGAGGCGCTGTATCGCGCGCTCGGCTTCGATGCGCCCCTCGGAACGACGCTCGCGCATTTGACCTGACGAAAGCACAGATCAAAAAGCTCCCGTTTGGATCCTCCAAACGGGGGCTTTTCTTTCCCATCAGCGCCGCCCCTCCGCTGTTCTTGCAATTTCCCCGCCGCGCGGGTATAATAGCAGTAATTGCCGCCAGCGCGGCATGAAAGATCGCCCCGGAAAGGAGACGCGCCATGAAGAAGCTCACGCTCGGTATCCTCGCCCATGTGTGAGCAATACCCTCTACTCTACGGCTCAAACAATGCAAAAGTGGTGCATTTGTGAGGGTTTAGGAAATGAAAAGTAACGAAATTACGGCGTGTGTGAAATTTGAGTATAATCACGCCCCATTTGATTTGAGCAAGGTCATTGAACTTACTGAGAAGATCAACGAAATTCTGATTGAGGTTGATCCCTCGCTGAAAGGCAAACTAAGCGTAAAAAAACAGCGTGGAATTTGCCCGATAGAGATGCCAATGACGCAAAGCAAATAACAGCGAAAACAGAACAAAACGAAATTCTAACAGTCACCTGTCACAAAACGGGTGACTGTTTTTATATAGAAATTGCAGATTAGATTGGTGGTGATAGATAGCATGGGCAAATTGAAGTTACCGTACTTTTACGGACATGAAGCCGAGCAATACGCCTTCTATCGTATTCCGAAAACGCTTATAAGTGATCCACGCTTTCGTAATATCTCTATTGACGCAAAGCTGTTATATGGTCTGATGCTTGATCGAATGAGTTTATCTATGAAGAACGAGTGGATAGATGATTTGGGGAGAGTTTATATTTACTTTGTATTAGACGAAATTCAAGACCTGCTGCAATGCGGACATGAGAAAGCTGTAAAGCTATTGGCCGAATTGGATAGTGAAAAGGGAATCGGTTTAATTGAACGAGTAAAGCGAGGGCAAGGGAAACCTACTATCATTTATGTGAAGCAGTTTTGCGATAAGGAATAACTACAGGAATTTTGTCAGAAGTCAAGACTTCTGTATTTCGGAAGTCTTGAAATCCGAAAAGCCGATGTCTTGAATTCTGTTTTTCAGCGGCTAATAAGACTGAGATATAGCAAGACTGAGAATAGAAAGAATACTACCCGAAAAAGAAATAACTGTGAGAAGATACAGCTTTGTTAGAACAGGAGCCGCAAGGCTCCTTTTTTGTTGGAGGAGGTGTCCCGTTGAAAACGATAGCACTGGCAAATCAGAAAGGCGGTGTCGGCAAAACCACCACAGCCGCCAGCCTCGGCATTGGTCTTTCTCGGCAAGGTAAAAAAGTCCTGCTGATCGACGCTGATGCACAAGGCAATCTCACGCAGATGTTAGGCTGGTCGCAGCCTGACGAATTATCCCCCACGCTCTCCACGCTGATGGAAAAGATCATCGCGGAGCAGTCCATCGCCCCCGGCGAGGGAATCCTGTCCCATTCGTCCGGTGTCCATCTTGTACCCGCCAATATTGAACTGTCGGCGTTGGAGGTCACGCTGGTCAACACCATGAGCCGTGAAACGGTGCTGCGGCAATACCTGTCCACCGTGGCCGACCGTTACGATTACGCGCTCATCGACTGTATGCCCTCGCTGGGTATGCTGACGATCAACGCCCTGACTGCGGCGGACAGCGTGATTATCCCCGTGCAGGCGCAGTATCTTCCAGCCAAAGGACTGGAGCAGCTTTTGCGAACCATCACCCGCGTCAAGCGGCAGCTCAACCCAAAGCTGGAGGTGGACGGCATTGTGCTGACGATGGTGGACAGCCGCACCACGCTGGCGCGGGAGATCAACGCGCTTGTCCGCAAGACCTATGGCGGTCATGTGTTCGCAAGCGAGATCCCCCGTTCCATCAAGGCGGCAGAGATTAGTGTGGAAAACAAAAGCATTTACGACCATGACCGCAGTGGCAAGGCGGCGCTGGCGTATGAAAATCTGACGAGGGAGGTGTTGAGCCTTGGCAAGCAAATTAAGCGGCATCGAACTGACCCGGTACGATGACCTGTTCAAAACGGACGCGGAGCGTGAGGCCGACCGGCAGGAGCGGATTCAGATCGTCCCCGCAGCAGAGATTTTCCCATACTCCCGCCAGCCGTACACCATTGACCGCCCCACGCCTGACTTGGTGCGCCTCATGGACAGCATTGAGCATATTGGGATTGCCGATCCGTTAATTGTCCGCCCCCGTGATGCTGGCGGATATGAGATCATTTCCGGCCACCGGCGCGATTACTGCGCGAAGGCTGTGGGGCTGGACACCCGCCCCGTCCTCGTCCGCAATTACAGTGACGAAGAAGCGGACATCCTTGTTGTGGACTACAACATCAACCGCGAGGACTTGCTGCCCAGCGAGAAAGCCAAAGCCTACAAGCTGAAGCTGGACGCCATGAAACGGCAGGCTGGACGGCCTTCTAAAAATTATCTCCAAGTTGGAGATAATTTTGATAGACGAGCATCGGTTAAAATTCTTGCCGACCAAGTAGCTGACAACGCAACGGCAATCCAACGCTATGTGCGCCTGAATAAGCTGATTCCCCCACTGTTGGACGCGGTGGATACGGGCACGCTCAAGTTCGTTCCCGCGGCGGATTTTCTCTCCCACCTGTCCGAAAAAGAACAGACCTACCTCCTGCTGGTCATGGAGCGCGATGAGGTATCCCCGTCGCTGGGACAGGCCCAACGGCTCAAGCAGCTCAGCGGCGAAGGCAAGCTGGAAAATAACATCATCGACCTCATCATGCGGGAGGAAAAGCCACTGGAGCGCAAGGTCACCATCCGCAACGACCGCCTGCAAAAATACTTTCCCGCCAGCTACACCCCGAAGCAGATGGAGGATGTCATCATCAAGCTGCTGGAGGGCTGGCACCGCAAGCGCCAGCAGGAGCAGGCGCGATGAGGAACGAACCGATGCGCAGGAACGAGCTGCCGGAAACCTGTTTTTCCATTCTGCCGTCCAGCGGGCAGCTTATTATCATCCGGTGCGGTGAGCGCGGCTATTATCCCTCTGAGTGGGACACCGGAAACCGCGAGGAAAACCGCGAGATCGCCAGCAACCATAATGTGCGGCGCGGCATTACGGATATTCAGGTAGCGGCAATGCTGGCAGGCTCCATATTCGGCTGGAATACACCAGGCGCAAACCCGCAATGGTATTTGGACAACGCAAGATATGTGAATTCCAACATCGTCCAAGGCCATATCAAAGACCCAATCATGAGCGTGTACTATCCCATCAGCAGTTTCCTGCTGCGCTATGAGATCATGGGCAAGCAGCACTTTTACCTGCCCATGGACAAACTGCCGCAAGAGCTGATGAGCCAAAGGTCGCAGTTCATCATGCTGCCGGATCTGGTGCGTGGAGTGCCGGTCATGCCGGTGACAGCGACCTTTGCACAAAACGGGAGCTGCACCGTCCAGTTGGAGCGCGGCTGCTATGTAGTGGGGGAAATGGTCAATCAGGAATACCACATCACCGCCCGCGTCCGCGTCGGCAGTGCCGAGTTTGTCATGGGCGAATGTGAAAAAGCCCCGTCCCCCTTTGTCACATGGCAGCGCAACTGCAAAAACGACGGGGACGGCTCACCCAATTTCTTTTGGGGGCATTACCGCTCTGACCGTTCTTCCTGCATCGAGGATTTCTGTGAACGGGTCGGAAATGAATACAAAAAGCAGAGAGATTATATGGCGCAGCAAGAACACCAGCACACCGCCCTGAAGAAAGGACAAGGTGAGGCCAGATGACGAACTATCAGAAGCGTAAAGAAAAGAATGACGAATATCGCAGCAAAATCATGAGATTTACTTTCCAGCTTTCCCTTGGTGACGGAGAAGTCCGCGATTGGTTTGAACGACAGCCCGAAAAGGGTGCGTATCTCAAAGAACTTATCTTGCGGGACAAAGCAGAACAGCTTGGATACAGAGAACAAAAGACACCAAAACAACGCAAAGTCGGTGATTACGAGATCATGCAGGAGATCCGCATGGGTGGGCGTGTTTTGCTCATGGGTTTTCATCCGATGGACGAAACCTATATGACCTGCTATGAACAGTACAATTTCCTTGGAGAAACGATATATCCAGAAGCAGTTGCCAGCAAGGACTATCTTGAGATTGCGAATACTTTTATAGAACGCTTGCAGATGCAGTTGGAAAAGGTAAAAGAGTTCCGTGCGGCCCGCAATATTCCGCAGGTGGTTTTGGGCGCAGAGGACTGCCTTCCCCAATCAGAGGAATCCTTTCAAGGCAAGCTGATCGTTGTCCGCTCCAGCAGTCTTGCCCCGGAATACCGCACCGCAGACTGCCAACTCGGTTTTGCAATAAGTGGCTTCGGCTGTACGCCTGGTTCCCGTGGACGTGCGGTTTTCTTTCAGGAGCTGTATTCCGGTGAGCGTTGCCGTTGGGACGCTTCCGACATCCTTGGCGTAGCCAATCCAGAAAAGATACCGGATTGGGCGAAAGAAAAGCTGAGAGAATATGAAAAAAAGCGTACTGAGCCGAAAAAAGATAGAGGTGAAGCCAGATGACAGACCGAGAACCCGTAAATATCATGGGCGTTATCGCCTTTCCGAACCCTAACAAGGATGAGCGCGTGATCCGCTTCATTGACAGCGAATACCACACGCTCTTTACCATCAAGGACGGGGAAAGCATCGCCATCACCCGCTTTGATGGCGAAAAGCTGATCCTGCCCTGCACCTATATTGACGATTACCACATCTGCATTGGCGGTTCCGCCTATCATATTTGCGAGTTCGCGGAAATGCAGGAACGCAGCGGCAATACCTATGTTCCCAGAACGCCGAAAATCAGCGGCGAGATCGGCACCTATGAAATCTACCAAATCCCTGCAATCGCTGATGTAGACTACTGTTTCCGGCCTTATGCAGAGGCAAAGGGAAAACTCCAGAACGCTGATTATCAGCGTTCTTACGCCGGTATGTTCGCAAAGGAAAATTCGCTGGAGAATCTGTGGGCAAAGCACAATAGAGATTCCCGCCCCTTTGCCCGTCGAATGCGTTCTATGTCCGTAAGCGACATCGTGGTACTGACGCAAGGTGGAAAGAAAACCGCCTACTACGCAGATACCATCGGTTTCAAGGAGGTCCCGGAGTTTTTAGCACAACAGAGAGTGCAAAAGAAACACAAAGAACGAGGTGAAGCCAGATGAGCTATGACGCGCAGAAGGTGACCTATCAGGAGGTCACGATTTTTGACCGACCGGCATTGTTTACGGAATGCCGCATTGACCGAGCCACCGTGCCGGAGGGCGTATATCGCTACGAACTGCGCCATGGGGATGAGGATTGGGGTGAGCCGATAGAATTGTCAAGGAGTCTCATGGTCAATTTCTATGGCACCGTCCTCACCCGCGAGCCGTTCCAGCTTCCCATTGATGGGTGGATTCCAATGGAGAATGACAGCCTTTCCTTTCAGGATGGCGGATGCCGCACCCTTGCGGAATTTCAGGAGAAATATCCCGCCAGCGATAAGGATGTCATTGACTTTTACAGCGTCAATGAGCCTGCGCTGCACGCTCTCTATTTCTCCCGCAGCGAGGAACAGGACAAGTCTGCGGGCTGTGTGGGACATCTCCGGGGTGATTTTGGCAGCGGCAAGCAGTTCTACACAACATGGTGGCCCCACCAGCATGACACGCTGAACACGCCGGAGTTTAAGGCTGATATTGACCGTACCATAAACTGGCTGCGGGAACAGCCGGACTCCCCGCTGCGGGACTTTGACAGCATGAACCGCTACTGCAACCGGTATGAGCAGATCTGCGCCATCAAGGGCGCGTTGCTTCCCTCCTGCGGCTTCATGGTAAAAACCAAACAGTATGTGTATATGCTCCGCTGTACGCCGATCAAAGGGGACTACCAGTTTTATATTTATTGCTACCAGCGGAAACCGTTTGAAAAGGCGCAAAAGGAACAGCAAAAGAATGACCGGCTTGCAGCAAAAAAGCGGGCGGAGCCGGAGAGATAGGAGGTGCCAACTTGCCTACTAAATTTCAGCTTATCACAGAGCTATATGACCAGACTGTGCAGAGCGTCACCGGCAGCTATCAAAGCTGGACAGGCTTTCTCCGCGCTGCCTGCTATAACTACAAATGCACCTTTGACGAACAAATTTTAATTTACGCCCAGCGCCCGGACGCCACCGCAGTCCTCGAAATGGAACGGTGGAACAATCGGTTTGGCCGCTGGGTAAATCGCGGGGCCAAGAGCATCGTTGTTTTCAGCGATGACGGTCAAAACTGCCTGAAGCTCTATTTTGATGTATCCGATACTCATGCGTCCCGTTTTGCCCGTCCGCTGCCTATCTGGACAATGCAGCAGACATTTGAGCCGGAGGTCATCGAAACTTTAGAAGCCACCTTTGGCGACCTTGCCGAAAAAGAAAATCTTGTAGACGCTGTGCG
The DNA here is from genome assembly GCA_934572465.1 of uncultured Oscillospiraceae bacterium. Classification (GTDB taxonomy): domain Bacteria; phylum Bacillota; class Clostridia; order Oscillospirales; family Oscillospiraceae; genus Hominicoprocola. The sequence goes on along the minus strand of CAKTLG010000010.1, from coordinate 10,895 downwards.
TTCCGCCTGCCACAATGCCGTGGCAGATAACATCACAGACTACCTGCAAGATCTCCGCGACTGCCGCGAGGACAGTCTGCTGGAGGAACTGGATGACCTCAATCTGGAGGTGTTCTATCGGGACGCGCTGGAGGTCAGCGTGGCGTATATGCTGCTCACGCGCCTCGGCCTGCGGGCAGACGATTATTTCACCGCCGACGAGTTTGCCCATGTCTACGAATTTAACACGCCCCGCACCATCAACGCCCTCGGCATTGCTACCAGCGACATCGCGGAGATGGGCCTGCGGGAGATCAGCCGAACGGTCATACAGGCGCAGAAAGATCAATTTTTTGCAAACCGTGAAAAAAGCGGTTATGATGGCCGCACAGAACAACACGAAACACCCCATGAAAGGAGCGAACAGCATGGAGGTCACTTACAGGATGCAGAACGGCTATCAGGTGCCGAATCTGCTGATGCCGCAAACGCCGGAGGTGCATCTGGGCAAGTACGCGGAGCTGCGTCGGCAGTACCTGATGAAGCGCCGCAGAGTGCTTTATACCAACCTCAAGACCAGCGGGAAGCTGACGGAGCATCTGGCAGAGATCGAGCAGAGCGCGCAGAAGATGGTGGAACAGACCGTGGCGCAGATGGCACAGAACGAGGGCGTGACGGAGGAACTGAAAGCAACCGATTCGCTGCGCTGGACGGGTCTGATGAACAATCTCCGGCACAGCGCGGAAGAGCTGGTGTTGAACGATCTGATCTACGCCTGACAACCGAAGAACCCACAGAGGCAGGAAGTGATGAACTTCCTGCCCCTGCTGTTATAGGTGCGGCACAACCAACCATAAAAGAACTATTCGAGCAGTACAAGCAAACGGTTGCTGCTGCATTGGTAAACGACACGGCATTTGTCAATGCCTGCCGCAATTCAGATCGTGAAAATGCCCTTATGGAAGGGGCGGACGCAATCCGGCGCATTGTCAACGAAAGCGGCGATTTGCAGCTTGCAAAGCTCTATTTTGATATGCCAGTCTTCCATAACCGGCTGCATCAGGAGCTTTTAGAGGAAACTTATCCGAAGCTGGCAAATGCAGCAGACCACAGTCCGTTTAAGCCTTATCAGGTCGTTGTCTATCACCATTATGAAAACGGCTTTGACGAGAAGCTGGACTATCAGACGCTGAAAGAAGCGGAGACTGCGGCACAGGGCTATGTTGCCGGCACGATGGAGGAAGATGGCTTTGCATACGATGGTGCTGCCGTATATAGCGCCGAAACACGCCAATGCCTCCGCGTTTACGGAAACTATCCCGACAAAATGGCACAGCAACAGGCAGCAGCTTTTGCGCTGGAGTATGGCACCATACCCCCCAACGGCACGGAGCTTCCTGCTTTTCTGGATATGCACCTTATTGAAGCCAATTTGCTGGACGATGGCGGGCGCAAACATAAGCGGCAGGAGATTTTTGAGTATTTCCAAAGCCACAAGAGCCTTGCAGAACGCACGGGATTTCTGAAAACCAGCTACAACGATATATGGGTGGAAGTCCTGACCGACGGTGTTCGGACAGGCTACCACGCCGAGAAAGACGGACTCAAGATGTGGGAGGGCAGCTACCTCTCCCGTACCTCGGAGTCCGTTTTTTCATGGCCGGTCATCACCGAAATGACCGAGGGCCTGATCGAGCGCGGCGAGTACAAGATCAAGCTGGGCCTGCAAAACGCCCCCATTGTCGCAGAGCAGCTTGCCCTATTCGATATGGGCGGCAACACGCCGGTATATGAAGCTCCGGCAGACGCTCCCTCCGGTATTCTGGCCCCAGCCCGCACGGTGCCGCAGGCAGTCATTGACCAGGCACTTTACACAGGCGGAAACGAGCCCAATAGCGCAGAACGCATCGCGGTGTTCTATATGCGGGAGCGTCCAGAGCAGGAAAATATAGAGTTTCTGTGCCGAGAATTTGGTACGGAAAACGGGCGCGGCATTGAATATGAGGGCCGCAAGTATTCCGTGTGGTTCATGGAGGACGGTATCCACCTCGCCCAAGGGGACAGTATTCGCACCGGATACAGCAAGACCGTGGTCACGTGGGAGCAGGCATCGGCCCGTATTCTGGAACTGCTGGAGGCTGGGACTTATCTCTCCGCATCTGAGCTGGAGCAGGCTCCGGATAAGGTGCTGCATGAAGCGATGGACGCGCTCCTGATGACAGCCCGTGACCTGAGCAAAGAAGGACGCGCACGGGGCCTTTTCCCGCAGACATTGGCGATCCATGACCAGCACAAGAGCTATCCGGAACTGGACGAGGATATGGTCGCGTTTGCAAAGGCGGAGGGTGGACTGCAAACTCTGGCACAGGAATACCACGCTTTTCTGTATTCTTATTATGAAGATCCGGACATCCTGTGCTACCGCCTTTCGGAATATAACACCCACCGCATCGGCATCATCCTCAACGGTCTGCCATACTCGGAGCGGCACTTTACCGTGCAGCCGAACTTCCTGCGGCAATGCAAAATGTTCATCACGCAGGACGAAATCGACAGGTTTTTCCTCTGCGACCATCTGGATAGCCGACTGACCGTATATTCCCACTTCTGCTATCCCCACACATCGGAGGAGCATCAGAAATTCATCAAATCCTGCTTTGGAGAGTACAGCGGTGGCGCTCGTGCCGGATATAATCACACCAAGACGCACAAGGGGTTGGACTATGAGCGCGACTATAATTTTAGGAAATATGATACCGTCCATCTGACCATTCCCAATGTTGTCAAGGAGTACGAGCACCTGATCGCGCAGAAGCGGTATCCCGGCGAGGACGCTATCGCAAAGATCCCAGAGTATGAGCGGAGACAGGTGGCGCGGGCCATTTACTCCAGCTTGTCCAATGCCCCGGATAGTGTGCCGCGCCCCTATTACATGAGCATGGATTACTACAAGGCAGTACCGCTGATTGAAGAAGAATTACAGAATAGATCTACTGCAATGTGGCTCATGGACGCATTGAATGCCTGTTTGGGCGAAATGCAGAAAGATGACCATAATTACAAGTTTGTTCGTGAGGCCAAATATCAGCTTTTTGCCTATTTAGATGGAACCTTCAGCCTGTTCAACCACCGGCATGATGGGCAAATGCCATCGAACTCACCCGATGCTCCGGCAACGGCGTTGGTGCAGGAAGTCACGGCACCCTCCGAGGAAACCGTGCCAACGCCATCGGAGCCCGTACTGCCCGTGGAACCGGAAGCCCCCGAACCGCTCGCCATCGGCACACGCCTGACCATAGATGGGCGGCAGTTTGAAGTGGACAGCGTAGACGATCATACACAAAATGTATCGCTGCGGGATATGACCTTTGAAGGCGGGACAGGATTTCCCATCTTCCGAAAGGAATCCATCGACTATGTCCGCGCTCACATGGAGCAGCCGGACATCGTGCAGGAAACCGCAGCACCGCAGGCGGACAAGCCGCCTGCGGTACTCACCCCGCCGAAAAAGAAAAAGCGGAACACGCTTGCCTACCCGCTGGACGCAGATGGCCGGAACTATCGCATTACCGATGACCACATCGGAGAGGGCGCGCCGCTGGAGCGTTTTCAGCATAATTTGGACGCGATCCGTACCCTGAAAGCGGTGGAGGCGGAGAACCGCAGCGCCACCGCAGAAGAACAAGCGGTGCTGGCGCAGTATGTCGGCTGGGGCGGTCTGGCGGGCTTTTTTGACGAGAAGAACTCTCGTTACGCTGAACTGAAAGACCTGCTCACCGACGCCGAGTATGCCGCAGCCCGTGAATCCACGCTCACGGCGTTCTACACACCGCCTGTGGTCATTCGCAGCATCTACGCCGCGCTGAGGCAGATGGGTTTCACGCAGGGCAACATTCTGGAACCCTCCTGCGGTATTGGCAATTTTCTCGGTATGCTGCCCGAAAGCATGAGCGGCAGCAAGCTGTACGGCGTGGAACTGGACGATCTCTCCGGCCGCATCGCCCGCCAGCTCTACCAGCGCAGCAGTATTGCGGTGCAGGGCTTCGAAAAAACCGCCTTTCCGGATAATTTCTTTGATGTTGCCATCGGCAATGTCCCCTTCGGTCAGTTTCATGTGGCAGATAAACGCTATGACCGGTTGAATTTCCCCATCCACGAATATTTCATCGCTAAGGCTCTTGATGAGGTCAGACCGGGCGGCGTCATCGCTGTTGTGACCTCCAGCTTCACGATGGACAAGCAAACGGCTTCAGCCCGCAAGTACATCGCGCAGCGGGCGGAGCTGCTGGGCGCGATCCGTCTGCCCAACAATGCGTTCAAGGCTGCGGCAGGTACGGAGGTCGTGTCAGACATTTTGTTTCTCCAAAAGCGTGAGCGCATGGTGGATATTGAACCGGAGTGGGTACACATTCCGGCCAACGCAGACGGTATCCAGATGAACCGCTACTTCCTCGACCACCCCGACATGGTGCTGGGTGAGATGAAAATGGTGTCCGGGCCGTTCGGCCCCACGCCCACCTGTGCGCCCTATTCGGATCAATCCTTAGAGGAACTTTTGGCAGAGGCGATCCAAAATATCCACGGTGAGATCACCGCCTATGACCGCGAGGAGGAATTGGAGGGTGAGGATCATTCCATCGAAGCCGACCCTGCTGTCCGCAATTTTTCCTACACCGTGGTGAACGGACAAATCTACTACCGCGAAAACAGCCGCATGAACCCCGTGGAGGTGTCCAAGACCGCCGAAAGCAGAATCCGCGGCATGATCGAGCTGCGGGACTGTGTGCGGACGCTGCTGGAGTACCAGACTGAGGACTATCCCGAAAAAGAAATCAAAGACCAGCAGGCCAAGCTAAATGTTCTCTATGACGCCTTTACCCGTAAATACGGGCTCATCAATTCTCGCGGCAACGCCATCGCGTTCGATCAGGACAGTTCCTACTTCCTGCTCTGTTCATTGGAAATATTGGACGAGGAGAAAAATCTGAAGCGCAAGGCCGACCTGTTCACCAAGCGCACCATCCGCAGCCACAAGCCCGCCGAAAAGGTAGATACGGCGGTGGAGGCGTTGGCGCTGTCCATCGGGGAAAAGGCCCGCGTGGACATGGAGTACATGAGCAAGCTCACCGGCAAGGACGAGGAAACTTTGTTTTCTGACCTCAAGGGCGTGGTGTTCCTGAACCCCGCTCATACCAGCGAAAATGACGGGCAGGAAAAATACCTCCCCGCAGATGAATACCTTTCCGGCAATGTCAGAGAGAAGCTGGAATGGGCAAAACGCAGCGCAAAGCTGTATCCAGAGGATTATACCGTAAATGTTCAGGCTTTAGAGGCTGTGCAGCCGGTAGACCTTACCGCCAGCGAGATCTCTGTCCGGCTGGGGGCAACATGGCTGGACACGGAATATGTCCGCCAATTTATCTTTGATACTCTGAATACACCCCGCAGCGCCCGTTTCAAAATGAAAGTCCACTACTCCAATATCACCGGCGAGTGGCGCATTGAGGGCAAGAATCAGGACCGCGGCAATGTAAAGGCCATCAGCACCTACGGAACCAAACGCATCAATGCCTATGAGATCATCGAGGAGAGCCTGAACCTGAAAGATGTCCGCATTTTTGACTACCACTACGATGAAGAAGGACGCAGAGTTGCCGTTCTGAATAAGAAAGAGACTGCTATCGCACAGGGCAAGCAGGAACTCATTAAAGAAGCCTTTGCTGAATGGATTTGGAAAGACATTGACCGGCGCGACGCCATCTGCAAGACCTACAATATCCTGTTCAACAGCAACCGGCCCCGTGAGTACGATGGCAGCCATATCAATTTCAACGGCATGAATCCGGAAATCACGCTCCGCAAGCACCAAGTCAATGCCATCGCCCATATCCTCTACGGTGGAAATACCCTGCTGGCCCATGTGGTGGGGGCAGGCAAGACCTATGAGATGGTAGCGGCTGCGATGGAAAGCAAGCGGCTGGGCTTATGCCAAAAATCCCTAATTGTCGTCCCCAACCACCTGACAGAGCAGTGGGCAAGCGACTTTTTGCAGCTCTACCCTGCGGCAAATATCCTTGTTGCCACGAAAAAGGACTTTGAAACCAAGAACCGCAAAAAATTCTGCGGGCGCATCGCCACCGGTGACTATGACGCCATCATCATCGGCCACAGCCAGTTTGAGAAGATCCCCATGAGTGCGGAACGGCAAAAGGCCATTCTGGAGCAGCAGATTGATGAAATTATGTTGGGCATCTCAGAAGCCAAGCGAGAAAAAGCGGAGAATTTCACCATCAAACAGATGGAGAAAACGAAGAAGGGCCTGCAAGGTAAGATCGACAAGCTGAATGACCAGAGCCGCAAGGACGATGTGGTCACCTTTGAGGAGCTGGGCGTTGACCGTATCTTCATTGACGAGGCCCACTACTATAAAAACCTCTTTCTTTACACGAAGATGCGGAATGTGGGCGGCATCGCACAGACCGAAGCGCAGAAATCCAGCGACTTATTTATGAAGTGCCGCTACCTCGACGAGATCACCGGAGGGCGCGGCATTGTCTTTGCCACCGGCACCCCCATCAGCAACAGCATGGTGGAGCTTTACACCATTCAGCGGTATTTGCAGATGTCGGCGCTGGAGGAGCAGGGCCTACAGCACTTTGACGCATGGGCGGCGAACTACGGTGAAACCGTCACCGCCATCGAGCTATCTCCGGAGGGAACCGGCTACCGTGCCAAAACGCGGTTTGCCAAGTTTTATAACCTGCCGGAGCTGATGAGCCTTTTCAAAAATGTGGCGGATATTCAGACCGCGGATATGCTCAACCTGCCCGTGCCGAAGGCAAATTACCACAATATTGCCTTGAAGCCCTCTGAGTATCAGAAAGAGATCGTGGCGTCGCTGGCGGAGCGTGCTGAAAAAGTCCGCAACCGGGAGGTGGACAGCAGCGTGGACAATATGCTGCTCATCACCAACGATGGGCGCAAGCTGGCGTTGGATCAGCGGCTGGTCAATCCCATGCTCCCCAGCGATCCGAACAGCAAGGCCGCGAAATGTGCGGAAAATGTATTTGAGATATGGAAACGCACGGCAGACCAACGCTCCACGCAGATGATCTTCTGCGACCTGTCCACCCCCAGCAAGGAGCGACCTGTTGAGATGGTGCAAAAGGAAGATGGCAGCTATGGCATGGCTCCGTTCCAAAATGTCTATGAGGATATTCGGACGAAATTGATCGAGCTGGGTGTTCCTGATAACGAGATCGCTTTCATTCACAACGCAAAGAGCGAGGTACAGAAGAAAGACTTGTTCGGTAAAGTCCGCAGCGGTCAGGTGCGCGTCCTGCTGGGCAGTACCCAGCGCATGGGCGCGGGAACGAACTGTCAGCAGAAGCTCATTGCCCTGCACCATCTGGATTGCCCGTGGCGACCATCCGACCTTCAGCAGCGCGAGGGGCGCATTATCCGGCAGGGCAATGAAAACCAAGAGGTAGACATTTACAGCTATGTCACGGAAGGTACTTTTGACGCCTACCTTTACCAGCTCGTGGAGAGCAAGCAGAAATTTATCAGCCAGATCATGACCAGCAAATCGCCTGTCCGTTCTGCCGAAGATGTAGACGAGCAGGCGCTTTCTTATGCCGAGATCAAGGCGCTGGCCAGCGGGAATCCCATGATAAAGGAAAAGATGGATCTCGACATTGAGGTATCCAAGCTGAAGTTGCTGAAAGCCAACCATCTGAGCCAGCGGTATGCGCTGGAGGACGCTATCAGCAAGAGCTTTCCCGTGGAGATTGCCGCAGCAAAGGAACGCATTTCCGGTTATGGGGCCGATATAGCCACGGTCAAGGATAGCACGCACCCCAACGCGGACGGTTTCTCTCCGCTCACGCTGATGGGTGTTTCCCACACCGACAAGAAAGAAGCAGGCGCGGCGCTGCTGACGATATGCCAGAATATGCTCTCCCCGGAGGCAACGCAGATCGGCAGCTATCGCGGCCTGACGCTGGAATTGGGGTTTGACACTTTCGCACGGGAATACCGGCTGACCATGATCGGGCAGCTCCGCCACACGGTCACGCTGGGAACCGATGTGTTTGGCAATTTACAGCGCATGGACAATGCGCTGGAGGCTCTGCCGGTGAAAGAGCAGACCTGTCGGGAGCAGCTTTCCAATTTCCAAACGCAGTTAGAGACTGCAAAGGTGGAGGTAGAAAAACCATTCCCTCGTGAGGAAGAACTGAAAACCAAAACAGCGCGGTTGGAGGAGTTGAACACGCTGCTGAATTTGGATCATAAGGAATCGGAGATTGCAGATGCCGAGCCGGACGAAGCCCCGCGCCCACGGGAACGCCCAGCGGCACAGATGGAACGATAATTTTTATGAGGAGGTTTTTATGGGATACCAAGAAAGCTGGCTCTATATTGAGCCGCAGCGCAAATTTGAAAAGCTGATCCGCGCTTATGAAAAGGCGGAGCAGTCCGGCTACTATGAGGTAGCCGGTGCGGAGCCGCGCTCCGTCATTGTTTTGAAGCAGCCCTTTGGCGATATTCCCGCTGGGAAGAAGCTGCTGTGGGTGTGCGGCGACCGCAGCTTCCATTGTGCCGCAGGTGTATTTGGCGGCGAACTGAAATGCTCCGGCAGGCTCCGCGTCATTCCGGTGGAGGAGGTGCTGAACGGCGCGGACGATCCCCGCATGGAGGGACTGGACTTAGACAGTCCGGCCCCAAGTGAAAATGACTACATGAAGCGATACAGCGTGGCCAATTACGCCCACCGAATGCGGGCGGGATTGGTGAGATAGGAGTGTGATCAAAATGGACAATGCTTTGCAGGAGCAGTTGGAGCAGCAGCTCTATGAAAAAGTAAAGGTGGAACATGATGCGTATCTTGCCGAAATCAAGACAAAACCAGTAGATGAGATCATTTCCAACGCCTATGAGATCGCGTGGCGTGAGAACCTGCTTTACCTCTTTGATAGCTCCACTGGTTTGACAGGAAAGCGGCTGCAAGTCTTGCTGGAGATGCAAAGCCCCTGTGCGGAAATGTATGCTGGCTGGTTAAAGCAGGACAGTGAAGAACTGGATGCGATCCGCGGCTGCATGGAAAATTGTGCCGATAATATTTTGCGCGACCGTGCGGAGAAAAAGTATAGTGATCCTGCCCAGCCCATGTACGGGAAATCGCGTCAGGAAGCCTACGCCTGTGATGAACTGGCAGAATGGGGAGCAGACCATCGGCGCAGTATGGAGTGTGCGAGGGTATTCCAAAAGGAAGGCGGAGCTGCCTACCATGACCAGACCTTTCCCGCTTTCCTGCAAAAATGGGAAACGGACTTTGGCAAAGAACGCTGTATGTTTGTGTTGGCCTGCACTATGCAGCAGCGTACCGGCGATGAGCGGTTCTACTTGCCAGCGCGAGAGGCAGCGGCAAAATTCAAGAGACATTTGGAGCGGGCGGGCAATCGCACAAGCGACTACGCCGTGGATACGCACTCCTGCATTGTCAACGAGGCGATGGAGTGTCTGGCACGGCCGGAGCGAAGCAAGGAGCAGCCTGCTGTGCAAAAGAAAAAACCGCAGCCGGAGCGGTGAAAACAACACCATACCTCTGTTATGAAAGGAATCATTTTGAAATAAGACTGGTAAATAGGCTGTCTTATTTCAAAATATACTTGCCTATCTGAAATAAGGCGGATGTCCGTGTACCTCGTTACTTTTTATGCTATTGAAATGTTGTTGGATTTTTAAGGAAACCTTTTAACAAGAGCGTTGATTCCTCTTTCGTGTTGGAGTATAATATCCATTGAAAAGTAGCATGATAATGCCATCAAGTTTTCAATGGAGGCTGGGCTATGGAAATAAAACGAGATTGCTATTTGAAGAAAATCATCTCCTTTATGTGGGATGGTCAGGTAAAGGTGATCACCGGTATTCGCAGATGCGGCAAGTCCTATCTACTTTGCAATTTGTTTAAGAACTACCTTCTCGGCGAGGGTATTGCCGAAGATCACATCCTGTCCTTTGAATTAGACTTGACCCGTGATATTCGCTATCGCAATCCGTTGGAGCTTGCCTCTCATGTCCGGGAAATCGTAGAACACAGTGCAGACCAATATTATCTCTTTGTAGACGAGATTCAGATGTCGGATGAAGTTCCGAATCCTTACAATCCGGACGGCAAGAAGATCACCTTCTATGACGCGCTCAACGATTTGAAGTCCTTGTCCAACTTGGACATTTATGTGACCGGCAGCAACTCCAAAATGCTGTCCTCTGACATACTGACTGAGTTCCGAGGACGGAGCGATGAGATCCGTGTGCATCCGCTTTCCTTTGCCGAATACTACTCGGCTGTTGGCGGAGATAAGCAGGACGCTTTTGACGAGTTTGCTTTCTACGGCGGTATGCCGCTGATCCTGTCCCGTCCCACAGACACCGCGAAGATGGCTTATCTGAAATCGCTGTTTTCCGAGGTTTATCTGAAGGACATTGTAGAACGGAAGAAGATCAAGCGCGAGGATGTGCTGTCTGCGATTCTTGATCTGCTGTGTTCGTCTATCGGCTCTCTGACCAATCCGACAAAGGTTGCCGCCACTATCAATACCGTGCAGAAGCGCAGCGGTGAGAATGTCGTTGCCCTGAACACCGTGAAAGCCTATATGGATCACTTATCGGATTCCTTCCTTTTCACTGAATGCAAACGCTGGGATGTTAAGGGCAAGAGCTATTTTGACTATCCCAACAAATACTACTGTGAGGACACTGGACTGAGAAATGCCCGTATCGGCTTCCGTCAGCAGGAAATGACGCATATCATGGAGAACATCATTTTCAATGAGTTGATGATCCGTGAATGCTCCGTTGACATCGGCATCGTCTATGGCAATGAGAAAAATGCCAAAGGAAAGGTCACTCCG
>CAKTLG010000009.1 GCA_934572465.1 uncultured Oscillospiraceae bacterium | reverse complement strand
CCGCGGAACAGTCGTTATCTTACCACCCCTTCCCTACTTTGTCAACACCTTTTTTCCTTTTCTCTCAAACTTTTTTCCGTGGCAGCCTTTTTCCCTTGAAATGCCGGCGTTTTTTTGCTATTCCGTAAAGATCTTATCCGCCGCCCGCCGCACATAATCGCGCTCGAGCATCGCACGGTGCGATAAAAACGCGGGATCGTCGAAGTACTTCGCGCCCACTGGGCAGCTGCGCACGCAGGAATGGCACTTGATGCAGACGCCCGCGACCTCGCTGACGTCGTCAGGATCGATCGAGCCCATCGGGCAGAGCGAGGCGCACACGCCGCAGCGGATACACTTGTCCATATCCGTCCTGGGCTTCGCCTTCAAAAACACCTTCGGCTCGCCGTCGAGACCCAGCGGGCGGTAATACGGCGCGTCGGCGTCGCCGTCGACCGTGACGGGTGCGGGGATCCGCGTCATCTTCACGATGCGGCCCACAACTGCCGAGCCAAGCTTTGCAAGCTCGGCCATATCCTCATGGTCGGGCCGGCCGCCGGCCAGCGCGTCGGTAAAGGCGTGGCGGCAGGCGAACGCGCCCGCGCCGATGGTATGAAAGCCATCCGCCTCAAGACAGGCGCACAGCTCCGCGAGCGAGTTATCAAAGCTGCGGTTGCCAAACGTAACAATAGGCACGGCGAGCGCGCCGCCCCCATGAAATCCGGACTTCACAAACTCGAGCAGCTTGTTCGGGAGCTTGCCCGCATAGGTCGGCATGCCGAAAACGACAAGGTCGCTTCCGGTGAATGCATATTCCTCTTTGCGCGCAGCGGGCAGCGTAAAATCGCGCACCTCGAGCGGCACGTCAAAGCTGACGGCAAGAGCGTTGGCAAGGGTCGTGGTCATTTTTCTGGTGTTGCCGGTAGCGCTGAAATAGACTGCATAGACCTGAGAAATATTCATGGTAGCCGCCTCCGCTTTCTTTAATTATATAGTATAGTAGGGCACCGCCCGTGCATCACAGGGAAAAATCCTCCGCCGAGTGCTTTCCGCTCAGCGTGGCCGGACGCGGCGGCACACGCTTGAGCGGGTCGTAGCTGAAGTGGCGGCAGTGGTCGGCGGAGTCGACGATGCCGCGGCGGGAGCAGACGACCTGCCCGTCGCTGATGACGCTGCCGCTCTTACAATAGGCGCAGTGCTTTTCGATATCCTTGCGAAACAGACGGAACATCGTCTCTCCCCTTTCTTTGTTACAGGCTGCGGACGACGAGCCTGCCGTCCTCCATCGCGGCATGGATCTGCGTGACGGGGTGCTCGTAGGAATCGATGATCTGACCCGCCATCTCGTCCTCCAGCTCCTTCTGGATGGTGCGGCGCAGATTGCGCGCGCCGTAGGCCGCGGAGTAGGACTTCTTGACAAGATAGTCCTCAACGGCTTCCTCCCAGGTAAAGTGCAGGCCCTTATCCTCAAGGCTCTGCTGCAGCTCCGAGAGCATGATGCGCGCGATATCGGCAAAATTCTTCTCGTCAAGCCGGTTAAAGCAGATCACCTCGTCCACGCGGTTCAAGAACTCGGGGCGCAGGAACTCGCCGAGCGCCTTCATGGCGCGGTCACGGTTCTGCTCGTTGAGCGTGTGGCCAAAGCCCACGGTGCCCTCCTTGCGCTCAGAGCCCGCGTTGGACGTCATCACGATGACGGTATTTTCAAAGTTCACCTTGCGGCCGTGGGAGTCGGTGATCTCGCCGTCATCGAGAATTTGCAGCAGGACGTTCATCACGTCGGGATGCGCCTTTTCGATCTCGTCAAAGAGAATGACGGCGTAGGGCTTGCGGCGGATCTTTTCGGTGAGCTGACCGGCCTCGTCATAGCCGACATAGCCCGGGGGCGAGCCGACGATGCGCGAGACGGAGTGCTTTTCCATGAACTCCGACATATCGAGCCGGATAAGCGCGTCGGGCGAGTTGAAGAGATCCTGCGCCAGCTGCTTGACGAGCTCCGTCTTGCCGACGCCCGTGGGGCCGACGAAGATAAAGCTCACCGGCTTGTGCTTGGGCGAGATGCCGACGCGGTTGCGGCGGATGGCGGCGGCGACGGCCTCAACGGCCTCGTCCTGCCCGACGATGTGCGCCTTGAGACGCTTGTCAAGCTCGCTCAGGCGGCGGAACTCGTCCTCGCGGATGCGCGAGGCGGGGATCTTCGTCCACAGCTCGATCACGCGGGCAAGATTGTCCATCGTAAGCTGCGGATCGCCCTGCGCGCAGAGCGCGTCAAGCTCATTCTGCGCCTTCATCTCAAGGCTCTTGAGCTCGGCAAGGCGCTCAAAGTCAGGCTCCTCCGCGCCCTGTAAAAGCTCGCGCTCCTTCTCGTAGTCCTCGATCTCGCGGCGCAGCTCCATGCGGCGGTTGATGTTCTTATCGTGCAGGTTGAGATCCGAGCACGCCTCGTCGATGAGGTCGATGGCCTTATCGGGCAGGAAGCGGTCGGTGATATAGCGCTCGGAGAGCAGCACGGCCTGACGCAGAATGCCCTCGGGGATCTTAACGCCGTGGTACTGCTCATAGTAGTGGGCGATGCCCTTGAGGATCTTGAGCGTATCCTCCACGTTCGGCTCGTTGACCGTAACGGGCTGGAAACGGCGCTCGAGCGCGGTGTCCTTTTCGATGTGCTTGCGGTACTCGGTGAAGGTCGTCGCGCCGATCACCTGGATCTCGCCGCGGGAGAGCGCGGGCTTTAAGATGTTGGCGGCGTTCATGCTGCCCTCGGCGTCGCCCGCGCCGACGATGTTGTGCACTTCGTCGATGACGAGGATGACGTTGCCCATCTTGCGGATCTCCTCGATAAGGCCCTTCATGCGGCTTTCAAACTGGCCGCGGAACTGCGTACCCGCGACGAGCGCGGTCAGGTCGAGCAGGTAGACCTCCTTGCTCTTGAGCTTGAAGGGCACGTCGCCCGCGGCGATGCGCTGGGCAAGCCCCTCGGCGATGGCCGTCTTGCCGACGCCCGGCTCACCGATGAGGCAGGGATTGTTCTTCTGGCGGCGGTTCAGGATCTGGATGACGCGCTCGATCTCCTCCTCGCGGCCGACGACCGCGTCCAGCTTGCCCTCGCGGGCGCGCTGGGAGAGATTGATGCAGTAGGAGTCAAGGAACTTGTGCTTGCTCCCCTTTTCCGCCTTCTTGCCGCTGCGCGGGCTCTGGGGCTGCTCAGCGTCGCCGGAGGGCGCGTCGTTCGATGCGGGCGTGCTGCCGAAAAAGCGGCTCAAAAACGGGAAGGTCGCGGTCTTGCCGTCCTCCTCGTCGTCGCCCGTGGGATCGTCGGCGTCAGTCAGTCCTTCGAGGTTCTCCGCGCCGCCAAAGGCGCCCATCATCTCATTGGAGATGTTGTCAAGATCCTCGTCCGTGATGCCCATACGGCGCATCATCTCGTCCACTTGAGGCAGTCCGAGATTTTTCGCGCACTTGAGGCACAGGCCCTCGTTGACGTTCTTTCCATTCTCCTGCCGTGTGATGAACACCACGGCGATATTCTTCTTGCATCTGGAACAAAGTTGTGGCTGCATAAGGTCTCCTCCATCAGGGTAAAAGTGCGGCAGCAACGCTGCGCGGGGTTTGCTGCATGAAAAATGTCAGCAGGTACGTGCCGTGCTCATAGTCGTCAAACACCGTGACGCCGAGCTTCGGCGCAAGATCACAGATCAGGAACAGCAGCAGCGCGCTCTCGATGAGTCCCAGCGCGCCGCCGCCAAGGGAATTGAGCGTGTGCAGGACGGGCAGGTCGAACACCTTGTCGAGCCCGCGCGTCAAAAGCCGCAGCACGAGCATCAGCGCAAGGAAGCCCATCACGAAAAGGATCGTGCGCACCACGCTCGCAAGGAGCGATCGCACCGCGGCGAGCGCCGCGTCCTGCGCCGAGCGGCGCAGCGAATCGCGCACCGCGCCGTCAAGGTCAAAGCGCAGCAGCCGCTTCAAAAGTCCCGTCACGTCCAGCGGCGTATCGTCCGCCGTCTCCGCGCCGCCGTCTCCGGCGGCTTCTTCTTCCGCGGCTTCGACCGGCAGGGTTTCATCCTGCCGCTTTTCCGTGTCGAACCATTCCTGCACGCTCTTTTCCGCGCGCGGCATCAGCGCGTCGGTCACGGGCTGCGTAAGCGCATCGGCCAGCAGCGTCGCGCCGATGAGCGCCAGCACAACGGTCACAAGTCCCATCAGGCTGCGGAAAAGTCCGCGTTTTGCGCCGAGGACGGCGCCCAGTATCAGCACGAGCGCGAACACCGCGTCGATGATAAGCCCATTATTCACGCTTTTCGCGCTCCTTTCAAGCCATAATTTGTAACATTTATGGGATATAGAGCCACGCCGACGACGAGCCGATCAGCACCGCCGTGCCGTCGTCGTGCATGATGACCTCGCGGGCGTACTCCGTGCCGTCGAGCCGCGCGTATTCCTCAAGCTGCGGCGTATAGAGCACCAGGCTGTCGCTGTAGAGCACGGCGACGTATTTCCCCGCCGCCGAGAGCGAGAGCACCTCGCTGCGCCCATCGATCGCCGCAAGCTCCTCCCCATCCGCGCCCACAGTCACGAGCTTCAGCGCGCTGCCCGAGCGGTAGCGGCTGAGCAGCAGCGCGGCAAAGCCGTCGCCGTTCATGCTCTGCCCGCGCAGATAGGGGTATTCAAAGCGATAGCTGCCCGCAAGCGAGCCGTCGGCGGCAAAGAGCGTCAGGCTCTCGTCCGTCAGGCACGCGAGCGTGCCCGCGACGCTGCCGGTCGAAAGCAGCAGCGAGCCGGTGAGCGTATTGACCGCCGCCGCCTTTTCGCTGCCGAGCGCATAGATGCTCACCGTATCGGCAAACACGCCGCCCGCCTCGCCGAGCGTCACGGCGGCCATATGCCTGCAATCGCGCAGCACCGCCGCGTCGATCACGTACCGCTCCGAGGAGTTGAAGGCGAACACCCGCTCGCCCGAGGCGTCATACACCGTCACAGCGGATTTGTAGCCGCTTTTTTCTGTGTTCAGCGCCAGATGATCCGAGGAATTGACGCTGACCGACAAGATCGCGCCGCTGCACTCGCCGCTCATGTCGCGCACCAGCCCGCCCTCGGAGAGAATGAGCAGCGTCTGCGCGCCGATATCGTAGACCGCGGCGGTCTGCCCGCCGACGGCGATGGCGGGCGTCGTGAGCTTCACGCTCTCGTTATAGATGACCTCGCCGTCGCTCGCAAGCACCTGCACGCTCGTCGTCGAGGCGACGATCAGCCGCTCGCCCAGCAGCGCGAACACATTGCTGCGGTCGTTGCTGAAGGCATACAGCTCCGCCTTGCCCTGCTCGTCCTGCGTCACCTTGTTGTAGGAAAACAGGCGCTTGACGCTGTCAAGCCCGCGGATATCCTTCCATGCCGCGGCGGCCACGACCGCCAGCACTGCGATCAGCACAAGAAAAACGCCCAGCGCGCGGCGCAGTCCGCCGCCGCGGCGCGGCGCGGCCTGCGAGCGCTTGAATTCCTCGCGCGTCAGATTGTCCCGTTCCCGATCATTCATTGAGCCGTTCGTCCTCATACCAGAGTCTCGTCATGTACAGTCCCCCCGGCGGCACCGTCGGCCCCGCCAGCGAGCGGTCGCCGGAGGCAAGGATCTCCGGAATATCCTCCGGCGTCAGCTTGCCCTCGGCCGCATAGAGCACGGTGCCTGTGATGGCCCGTACCATGTTATACAGAAACCCGTCCGCGCAGACCTTGAGCTCCAGAAGGTCTCCCGCGCGCGACACGCGGCAGTAGTGCACCGTGCGCACGGTGGTCTTCGTCTCAGTGCCGACGGACCGGACGGCGCGAAAATCGTGCGTGCCCTCAAAGGCGCGCGCCGCGCGGTCCATCACGTCCTCGTCGAGATGCTTGGGGTAAAAATACGCCCTGTTGACATAAAATGGGTTTTTGATGCGGGAGTTATAGATGCGGTAGGTGTATTCCTTTTTCCGGCACGAGAGGATCGCGTTGAAATCGTCCGCGACCTCGAGCGCCTCGCGCACAACGATGTCCTCCGGCGTGTGCGTGTTGACGGCGAAGGGCAGCCGCTCGACAGGGATGCGCGAATCGGTATGGAAATTGGCGATATACCGCTCGGCGTGGACGCCCGCGTCGGTGCGCCCGCAGCCGACGAGCTTGACGCTCCCGCCGCAGACCTTGGAGAGTCCCCTTTCCATCGTCTCGCAGACGCTGGAAACGGTCTTCTGCACCTGCCAGCCGTGGTAGGCTGTGCCGTTATACATCAGCTTGAGGGCAATGTTTCGCATAAGCGCGTCCTTTCTTTTTCCGTTCAGCGCAGCGCGATGACCGCGGCCACAAGCGCCGCATAGTAGGCAAGCACCAGATAGTCGCGCGTCTCATAGCGCAGCACGTGGAGCTTCGTGCGCCCCTCGCCGCCGTGATAGCAGCGGCACTCCATGGCCGTCGCCAGCTCGTCGGCGCGGCGGAACGCGCCGACAAAGAGCGGCACGAGCAGCGGCACGAGCGCTTTGGCGCGCTGCATGAGGCTGCCGGTCTCAAAGTCGGCGCCGCGCGCCTTCTGCGCGGACATGATCTTGTCCGTCTCCTCGATGAGCGTGGGGATGAAGCGCAGCGCGATCGACATCATCATCGCCAGCTCATGCACGGGGGCCTTGAGCTTCTTGAGCGGGTTCAGCAGGCTCTCCATGCCGTCCGTCAGCCGGATGGGCGAGGTCGTGTACGTGAGCAGGAATGTGCCCATGATGAGCAGCGTGATGCGCAGCAGCATCGTAACGGCGGCGCGCACGCCCTCAGCCGTGATGCGGAAAATCCAGAACCGGCACAGCTCCGTGCCCGGCGTGTAGAAAAGGTTCAGCAGCGCCGTGAACGCGATGATGAAGAGCACGGGCTTGAGGCCCTTAAAGAGCGCCTTCGCGCCAACGCGCGAGATGCGCACTGCGGCGATGAGCGTCAGGATCAGCAGCCCGTAGGCGATATAACTCCTCGCTGTGAACAGCGCCACGATGTAGAGCAGCGTGACAAGGAGCTTTGTGCGCGGGTCGAGCTTATGCGCCAGCGTATCTCCCGGGAAATACTGGCCAAGGGTGATGTCCTTCAGCATTTCGCCCCGCCCCCTCTCTTGAGCGCGACGAGCGCCGCGCTCAGCTCGTCCACCGTGTACACAGCAGGATCGATGGCAAGGCCGCGCGCGCGGAGCGCCATGGCGATGCGCGTGACCTGCGGCACGTCGAGCCCCGCCGCCACCAGCTCCTCGCCGCGTGCGAAGACCTCGCGCGGCGTACCGCTCATGAGCACACGGCTGTCCGACAGCACGATGATGCGGTCGACGTTCTTTGCGATCTCCTCCATGCTGTGGCTCACGAGCACAACGGTCGTGCCGCGCGCGCGGTGATAGGCGCGGATGTTCGCAAGCAGCTCCTCGCGCCCCTGCGGGTCAAGCCCCGCGCTCGGCTCGTCGAGCACGAGCACCTCCGGCTCCATGGCGATGACGCCCGCGATGGCCACGCGGCGCTTCTGTCCGCCCGAGAGAGCAAAGGGCGACTTTTCCAGCAGCTCCTCCGAAACGCCGGCAAAGCGCGCCGCGTCGTGCACGCGGCGGTCGATCTCGTCCTTCGATAAGCCCATGTTCGTCGGGCCGAAGGCGATGTCGCGGTAAACGGTCTCCTCAAAGAGCTGATACTCGGGATACTGGAACACCAGTCCCACGCGGAAGCGCACATCGCGGATCTTTTTGGGATCCTCCCAGATATCCGTGCCGCCGAGACAAATGCGGCCGGCCGTCGGCTTCAAAAGGCCGTTGAGGTGCTGGATGAGTGTCGATTTGCCGCTGCCCGTGTGCCCGATGATGCCAAGAAACTCGCCGCGATAGATCGAAAGCGACATATCCTGCACCGCGCTGCGGCGGAAGGGCGTGCCCTCGCCGTAGGTGTGCGTCAGGTTTTCTACTCGAATGATCTCTTCCAAGGTCTTATCCTCTTAGGTGAAGTTTTTGATGATGGCGTCGGCGCACTCGTCCACGGTAATGGCGTCAGCCGGCACGTCCAGTCCCGCCTCGCGCAGCGAAAAGAGCAGCGAGACCGTATCGGGCACGGAAAGGCCGATGGCCTCCAGCTCGCTCTTGCGCGCAAAGACCGCGCGCGGCGTGCCGTCCATGACGACAAGGCCGTCGTTCATCACGATCACGCGGTCGGCGTGCTCGGCCTCGTTCATGTGGTGGGTGATGAGCACCACGGTGATGCCCTGTTCACGGTTGAGCCTTTCGATGGCGGCAAGCACCTCGCGCCGTCCCACGGGGTCGAGCATGGCGGTCGCCTCGTCGAGCACGATGCACTCCGGCTCCATCGCAAGCACGCCCGCAATGGCGATGCGCTGCTTCTGCCCGCCCGAGAGCAGGTGCGGCGCGTGCCTGACGTACTGCGACATGCCGACGGCCTCGAGCGCGCCGTCCACGCGCCGCCGGATCTCGTCGCTCGGCACGCCCAGGTTTTCCGGCGCAAAGGCGACGTCCTCCTCGACAACGTTCGCCACGATCTGGTTGTCGGGATTCTGGAACACCATGCCGACGCGCCGCCGGATCTCCAGCAGCAGCGCCTCATCCGCGGTATCCATCCCCTCGACATATACCGCGCCGCCGCTCGGCAGCAGCACGGCGTTGAACGTCTTCGCGAGCGTCGACTTGCCGCTGCCGTTGTGCCCCAGCACCACGACGAAGCTCCCGCGCTCGATCGTTACGTCCACGCCGCGCAGCGCACGGGTGTTGCCCTCGCCCTCCGCGCTGGGATAGGCGAAGGTCAGGTCTTTGGTCCTTATCATTTCCATAATCGGTGAATTTCCTCTTGCTTATTCGCTGAACCAGCGGCCCGTCGCGCCGCAGGGCAGCGCGAGGCCCGTCTCCGTCACGGGAAGCCCCAGCTCGTCCCATGTCACCTTGCCGCCGTACTTTTCCGCGACGAGCAGATGCAGCATATAGCCGAGCACGGACGGCGCAAGCCCCGTGGTATACGAATTGATGATGACGAACAGCGGCTTGTCCGAGAGCACCTGCGCGCAGAGCTTCACGAACGGGAATAGATCGTCCTCCAGCTTCCACACCTCGCCGCCCGGGCCGCGGCCGTAGCTCGGCGGGTCCATGATGATGGCGTCGTAGGTCTTGCCGCGTCGGATCTCGCGCTCAACAAACTTTGCGCAGTCGTCGATGATCCATCGCACCGGCGCGTCGGCAAGGCCGCTGACGCGCGCGTTCTCGCGCGCCCAGCTCACCATGCCCTTCGCCGCGTCCACGTGGCAGACCTGCGCGCCGCCCGCGGCGCACGCGACCGTCGCCCCGCCGGTGTAGGCAAAGAGGTTCAGCACGCGGATGGGCCGCCCTGCGTTCTCGATCTTTTCGCGCGCAAAGTCCCAGTTCACGGCCTGCTCGGGAAACAGTCCCGTGTGCTTGAAGTTCATGGGCTTTATCTGGAATGTCAGGTCCTTATACCGCACCTGCCACGATTCCGGCAGCTTTTCCTTGTCCCAGTGTCCGCCGCCGGAGGACGAGCGGTGATAGCGCCCCTGCGCGCTTTTCCACCCGCGGTTCGTGTGCGGCGTTTCCCAGATCGCCTGCGGGTCCGGCCGCACAAGGATCTGCCGGCCCCAGCGCTCAAGCTTCTCCCCGCCGCCGCAGTCGAGCAATTCATAGTCCTTCCATCCGTCCGCGATCCACATAGCGCTGTCTCCTCCGCCGCATGGGCATAGTAATACATAATAATCAATGTATTATACTACACCCGCGCGGCGGTAGTCAATGAACAAATCGTAAATTCCCCGCGCCCGCCGCGCAGATCCGGTCTGCAAATATTTTCACCGTGGACAGCGCGGCGCGGCTGTGCTATACTGGTTAAAACCCTGTTAAGAAAGCTGGCGACCCACCATGGAAAAGCTGCTGCTGCACTCCTGCTGCGCGCCCTGCTCGGTCTACTGCGTCGATACGCTGCGCGGCGAGGGGATCGAGCCGGTGTCGCTGTGGTTCAACCCCAATATCCACCCGTGGACGGAATACGATATGCGCCGCAGCACGCTGCTGCAATACGGAGAGCTCGAAAAGCTCGAGGTGCGCATTCTGGAGGACTACGGCCTGCGCGATTTTGTCCGCGCCGTCAGTGCGGACATCGATCACCGCTGCGCGCACTGCTATGCGATCCGCCTCGGCACGGCGGCGAAATACGCCGCCGGCCACGGCTTCGACGCCTTCACCTCGTCGCTGCTCATCTCCCCGTATCAGGACCATGAGCTTTTGAAGGCCGTGGGCGAAACGATGGGCAAAAAGTACGGCGTGGCGTTTTACTACCGCGACTTCCGCCCGGGCTTCCGCGAGGGGCAGGCCAAGGCGCGCGAGCTTGGGCTCTATATGCAGAAATACTGCGGCTGCATCTTCTCCGAGGAGGACCGTTATCAGAAAAAGATCGACAAGGCGCGCCTCCGCTACGCGGAGGAGTGACGACAGAAGGGAGGCCTTTCCTTGCAGTACGTTTTTATTGCGCTGCTGAGCTACCTCATCGGCTGCTCGAATATGGCGGTGTATCTCGCGGCGCTCAAGGGCGTCGACCTGCGCGCCGGCGGCAGCGGCAACCCCGGCGCGTCCAACGCGATGATCCTCATGGGCTGGAAGGCCGGCATCCTCGTCGGCCTGCACGATATCGGCAAGGCCGCAGCCGCCGTGCTGCTGTGCGAATGGCTCTTTCCTGCCCTGCCGCTCGCCGGAGCGGCCGCGGGCGTCGCCTGCGTGCTGGGCCATATGTTCCCGTTCTACCTCCGCTTCCGCGGCGGCAAGGGCTTCGCGTCCTACCTCGGCATGGCGTTTGCGCTCAACTGGCGCGCCGCGCTCGTCATTCTGCTGGCGGTCATCGTCATCACGCTCGTGACGGACTACATCGTCCTCGGCACGATGGCAACGGTCGTCAGCTTCCCGCTCTACAGCGCGCTCACGGGCAGCTATGTCGCCGCGCTGCTGCTCTCGCTCGCCTCGCTTGTCATCATCTACAAGCACCGCATGAATCTCGTGCGCATCCGCCGCGGCACGGAGATCGGTCTGCGCAGCGCGAACCGCGGCGACCACCGCGCGGATAAATGACCGTCCGCAGACCCACACACGCCAAAAAACGCCGGAGCAGTTATCTGCTCCGGCGTTTTCTCTTTTGTTCCCGCGCCGCTGCGTAGCGCGCGCTTTTTATTCCGTTACCTCCAGCACCACAGTGCCGCCGGTCAGGTCGGCGCGGCGGACAAAGCCCGTAACGCTCACCTGACGGCCAAAGAGGTCGGTCAGCGTAACGGTGCGGCCGTCGCTCTCAATGGTGGTCACGTCGGTGCAGAGCAGATTTTCCTTTTTCTGTTCGTTTTTGTATACCGTGGAAAGGCACATCTTCTTACTCCTCCAAAAGCGCGAGCACCTCGCGCAGCTGCACGTTTGCGACCTCGAAGCTGCCGATGGCCTCGTTCAGCTTTTTCTTCGCCTGTCCGTCCACGCTGCCGAGCAGCGCGGCCAGCTCCTCGCAGTGGTGCTCGTTGTGGTCGATCATATAGGCGAGCAGCGCCTTCGTGCGCGCCGCGCCCTCGGGCGCGTGATCGTGGTCGTGCGGATGCTCATGCGTGTGCGGATGGGTGTGCGTCACGCCGTCGTGCGTGTGCTCATGCTCGTGGGTATGCTCCATCGTTTCTTCTCCTCTCAAATGATGGCAAGCGCTCTGAGCGCCTGCCGCGTTCCTGCCAGCACGCCGGAATCCTCCGGCAGATCGAAGACCGTCTTTCCCATGATGTCAAACTCCGTCTGCGCCGCGTCCTCGCCGATGACGGCGAGCACGGGGATATCGCCCGTGTCGAGCTCCTCGCGCGCAACGCCGTCCGGCACGCGGTTGATGACCGCGCCGCACTGCTCGTACATCACAAGCTCCTGCGCCACCTGGCGCACCGTGCGGATGACCTGCAGCCCCTTGCGGCTCGCGTCGGAGACGAGCAGCAGCTGCGTCACGCGCTCGAGCACGCGGCGGTTGATCTGCTCGATGCCCGCCTCGCTGTCGATGACGACATAGTCATAGTCGCCGATCAGCAGGCTGATGACCTGACGCAGATAGGTGTTCACCGCGCAGTAGCAGCCCGCCGTCTCCGGCCGGCCGACGGCGAAAAAGTCGTATCCCGCGCGGTGCTCCATCGCCGCGAGCAGCCGGCCGCGCACGCTTTGCAGGATATCGCCCACGCCGCCGCCCTGCCGCTCCGTCACCTCGCCGGCGACCTCGCGGCGGATATCGTCCAGCGTCTCGCCCACATCGATGCCGAGCGCCGTGGAAAGCCCCACGGCGGGATCCGCGTCGATGGCAAGGATCCGCTTGTCCGGATAGCGCTCGCACAAAAGGCGCACCATCGCCGCGGAGATGGAGGTCTTGCCGACGCCCCCCTTGCCCGCAACGGCAAGTATCCTTGCGCCGTTTTCTTCCATGCGCACCCCTCCTCGCTTCTCTTTGGCCCAGTTTACCACAGCGGCGCGCGCTTTGCAACGAAAAAACGCGGAAAGGGGGCTTCCCCCTTTCCGCGTTTCCCCTTTACCCGATCAGTGCGCCGTGCACGAGCCGCAGCGCGTCCTCCGCGTCCGCGCGCAGCACGAAGAGGCTCATGTACCGCTCTCCCTCCGCGATGGCGTATACGCACAGCCCAGCGCGCTCCAGCGCCTCGATGGCCGCTCGCTCCAGCGCGATGTCCGGCAGCGCGCCGCCCACCGCCGTGATCGCCGCGAGCGCGCTGTTCGCGCTCTTTTTCTGCGTCACGCCGACGACTGGGACGTCCTCTCCCTCGCCGCTGACGACGCTGCCCGCGCTCTCCTCCCCGCACGAGCGCACCGTGACCGCAACGCCGCTTTTCTGCGCGAGCGCCACGCTGCGGTCGTGCAGCACCTGCGCGCCCTTGCGCGCGAGCAGCAGCATATCGTCATACGAGATGCGCTCTCTGCGCACCGCGTCGGGGCAGACGCGCGGGTCGGAGGAGAATATCCCGTCCACGTCGGTGTAGATGATCAGCCCGTCGGCGTGCAGCGCTGCGGCGAGCGCCACCGCGCTCGTATCCGAGCCGCCGCGCCCGAGCGTCGTGATGTCGCCCGCGGCGTCCACGCCCTGAAAGCCCGCGGCCACGACCACGCGCCCCGCCTCCAGCTCCCGCCGGATGCGCTGCGTGCCTACCTCCTTCACGTTCGCGTTCGTATGCACATCGTCGGTGTGCAGCGGCAGCTGCCACGCGCACAGCGACACCGCATCCACGCCGAGGCGCTGCAGCGCCATCGCGCCCAGCGCCGCGCTCATCTGCTCGCCTGCCGAGACCAGCGCGTCAAGCTCGCGCGGCGACGGCTTTTCCGTCACCTCCGCCGCCTTCTCCAGCAGCCTGTCGGTCGTATCGCCCTGCGCGGAGAGCACGACGACCACGCCGTCCCCCGCGCTGTGTCTTTCCCGCACGATATGGGCCATTCGTGCAAGGCGCTCGGCGTCCCGCACGGAGCTGCCGCCGAATTTCAGCACCAAAAGGCTCATAGGAACCACTTCCAACAAAAAAAGATGGATCGGCGCGCCGCTCTACAGCAGCCGCCAATCCATCGTATGCCGCACGTCTTGCCGGGGTGCCGCGCCGTCACGCGGCCAGGATCTCAAAGCGCACCACGTCGTCCAGCGCCAGCGCCTGCGCCATCAGCTCCTCGATCGACTCCTGCATCTCCGACGTTTCCGCCGAAATCGTCACCGCCGCGCAGCCGTTGGTCGGGATGCTCTGGTTGATCGTCAGTATATTCGCGCCGGAATTGGCAAAAATAGAGAGGACGTTGGAAAGCACGCCCGGATTGTTCTTGAGCATGGTGTAGAACGTGATGATGCGCCCCGTCTTCATGTCGTTGAACGGGCGCACCGCGTCGCGGTACTTATAAAATGCGCTGCGGCTGATGCCGACGGCGCGGGCGGCGTCGCCCGCCGTGCGCACCTCGCCGGACTGAAGCATGCGCTTGGCCTCCGCCACCTTGAGGAAGATCTCGGGCAGCGCGTCTGCCGAGACGAGGTAGAATCTTGTCGCCGTTGTCATAGTGTGTTCTCCTTTCACGGTCATTTGTCTTTTAATTGGCGATAGTTTATCACACTGCCGCGCGTAATGCAACCACTTTTTCATGGGAGGAGGAAGCTTTTTTGGACGAAGCGCGTCTCCGGCGTTTTCTGCTGCTCACCGCTGCCGCGGCGGCCGCGGCAGGGCTTTTTTACCTGCTGCTGCGCTATCTTCTGCCGTGGTGTCTGCCGTTCCTGCTGGCGTTTTTCATCGCCGCGCGCTTTGAGCCGCTCGTGCTGCGGATGCAGCGGCGGCTGGGCTTCCGGCGGGGCTTTTCCGCCCTGCTGCTGACGCTCCTGCTGCTCTTTCTGCTCGGCGGGCTGCTCTCGCTTTTGTGGACGACCCTCCTCGGCCAGACCAGCGCGCTGCTCGCCGCCGCGCCCGCGTTTTTCGACGCCGTGCCAAGCGCCGTCGAGGATCTGCTCACGCGCGCCGAGCGCTACAGCGCCGCCTGCCCCGACTGGCTGCGCGCCTATCTGCACGAGCAGCTCGCCAAAACGCTCAGCGATGTCGACAGTCTTCTGCGCGCGCTTTCCTCGCGCGCGGTCTCCGCGCTCACCTCGGCGGCCGCCGCGCTCCCGGGCGGGGCGCTCGCCGTCGCCACCTGCGTGCTGGCGGTCTTTTTCACCTCCGCGTCGTATCCCGCGATCTGCGCGGCGGTCAAGCGCCGCCTTTCCGGCGGCGCGCTGCGCTCGCTGCGCATCTTCCGCAGCGGCGTGACGCACTCCGTCTCCCGCTGGCTGCGCGCGCAGCTCACGCTCTCGTGCGTCACATTCCTTGAGCTGCTCGGCGGCTTTCTCCTCATGCGCCAGCGCTATGCGCTGCTGCTCGCGCTGCTCATCACGCTGCTCGACGCGCTGCCGGTCTTCGGCACGGGCACAGCGCTTGTGCCATGGGCGGTCTTTACGCTGCTGTTCGGCTTCCCGCCCAAGGCCGTCGTGCTGCTCGCGCTCTACCTCTGCACGCTTATCACGCGCAACGTGCTCGAGCCCAAGCTCATCTCCGCGCAGGCGGGACTGCCGCCGGTGGCGTCGCTCGCGGCGATGTATCTCGGCTTTTGCAGCTTCGGTCTCGCCGGCATGGTGCTCTTTCCCTTCCTCCTGCTGCTGATCGTGCAGACGATGCGCCAGCGGAACGCGCCGGACGCGGCGCAAAGCGGGCCCATACAGCAGCAAAACGGAGCCATCTGAAGATGGCTCCGTTTTCATTTCCCGTTATGCGCCGCTCTGACCGCCCGCTGCGCCGAACGCTTCAAGGGCCTCCAGATCCTCGGCGCGCCGCTCCTCGATGCTCTCTTTCAAGAGCATATCCTTCACTTTCATCAGCCGGATGGTGTTGGCGCGCTCGTTCTCGTCGAGCTTCATCGTGATATACTTGATGCTCTGCTGCATCTGCGGGATCTTGACGTATTCGAGCGCGTTGACGCGCCGCCGCGTGCGCTCGATCTCGGCGGCGAGCAGCTGCGTCGCCTTCTCGGCCTCCGCAAGACGCAGCAGGTCGGGCAGGATATCGCCGAGCTCGCGCACGGCGTCGTCCAGCTCGCCGCTCGTCTGAGCGAAGCCGTAGGGGCAGACATCCGCGCCGTCCCCGCCCGCAAGGCGGAACTGATAGCGCGGCACCTCGACGCTCATCACGTTTTCAAACGACTGCTCCAGCGAAACGCTCCGGCGCGGGCACAGCAGCGCCTGCTCGAGCATCTCCGGCGACATCAGCGCGCTCGCCACGGTGAACGAGCCGTAGGCGCGCATGAGCGCCTGCTCTACCCTCTGCCGCAGCGCCTGATCCTCGCGCACGACCTCCATGAACTGCTTCATCAGCTCGTCGCGCTTGTCCTTCAAAAGCTTGTGTCCGCGCTGGGCGGTGCGCAGCCGCGCCTTGAGGCGCGTGAGCTCCATTCTGGTGGGATTGACAGTGGTTGCAGGCATGTGTCAGCCCCCTTACTCGTCTTTTTTGAGATATTTGTCGATATACTCGGGCTTGATGCGCTTGAGCTCGCTGCGCGGCAGGATGGAAAGGAGCTCCCACCCGAGGTCGAGCGTCTGCTCGATGGAGCGGTTTTCGTCCGCGCCCTGCGCGACGTAGCGCTTTTCAAACTCGTCGGCAAATTTGGCATACAGCAGATCCGTCGGGCTGAGCGCCGATTCGCCGAGGATCGACATAAGCTCCTTGTTCTCCTTGCCGGTGGCATAGGCCGCAAAGAGCTGGTTCATCGTGCCGGAGTGATCCTCGCGCGTCCTGCCCGCGCCGATGCCCTTGTCCTTCAGGCGCGACAGGCTCGGCAGCACGTCCACCGGCGGGTTGATGCCGCGCCGGTACAGCTCGCGCGAGAGGATGATCTGCCCCTCGGTGATATAGCCCGTGAGGTCGGGGATGGGGTGGGTCTTGTCGTCCTCGGGCATCGTCAGGATGGGGATCATCGTGATCGAGCCGTCCTTGCCCACCTGACGGCCCGCGCGCTCGTACATCGTCGCAAGGTCGGTGTAGAGGTAGCCGGGATAGCCGCGGCGGCCGGGGACCTCCTTCTTCGCCGCGCTGATCTCGCGCAGGGCCTCGGCGTAGTTCGTGATATCCGTCAGGATGACGAGCACGTGCATCCCGCAGTCAAAGGCAAGGTATTCCGCGGCGGTGAGCGCCATGCGCGGCGTTGCGATGCGCTCGACGGCGGGGTCGTTGGCAAGGTTCGTAAAGAGCACCGTGCGGTCGATGGCGCCGGTGCGCCTGAACTCGTTGACAAAGTACTCGGATTCTTCAAACGTGATGCCGATGGCCGCGAAGACGACGGCAAAATTGCTCTCGCCGCCAAGCACCCTCGCCTGCCGCGCGATCTGCGCGGCAAGCTGCGCGTGCGGAAGGCCCGAGCCGGAGAAGATCGGCAGCTTCTGCCCGCGCACGAGGGTATTCAGCCCGTCGATCGTGGAAATGCCGGTCTGGATGAATTCGTTGGGATAATTGCGCGCCGCGGGGTTCATCGCAAGGCCGTTGATGTCGCGGCGCTCGTCGGCGATGATGGCGGGGCCGCCGTCGATGGGCTGTCCCATGCCGTTGAAGACGCGGCCGAGCATATCGCGCGACACCGCAAGCTGGAGCGGGTGGCCCAGAAAGCGGATGCGCGAGCCGGCGAGGTTGATGCCCGCCGACGCTTCAAACAGCTGCACGACCGCGCGCTCGCCGTTGACCTCGAGCACACGGCAGCGGCGCGTGGAGCCGTCGGAGAGCACGATCTCCGCAAGCTCGTCGTAGGTGACGCCCTGCACATGATCCACGATCATCAAGGGGCCGGAGATCTCCCGAATGGTCTTATATTCACGGATCATTACTCCTGCGCTCCTTTCTCGGCGACCGCGGCAAGCTGCTCCTCCATCTCGACGAGCAGGTTCGCGTAGGCGTCCTTGTACTGGTCGGCGGGCACGCCCTTGGCGCGGCCGATCTTCTCGCGCGCGGGGATGGCGAACATCTCCGCAAGGCTGCCGCCGCGCTCCGCCGCGCTGCGGCACTGGGTATCGTACTGCCGGATGAGCGCGAGCATACGCGCCTGCCGGTCGTATTCGGAATAAGCGTCGTTGTCGGCGAACGAGTTCTGCTGCAGGAAGTCCTCGCGGATCATGCGCGCGACCTCGAGTGTGATCTGATCCTTCGCGCTGAGCGAATCCTTGCCGACGAGCTGCACGATCTCGTTGAGGCTCGACTCCTCCTGCAGCATCGCCATCGCCCACTCGCGGTTCTCCAGAAATTCGTGCCCCAAGTGCTCGCTGTACCACGGGCGCAGGGAATCGAGATAAAGCGAATACGAGTTGAGCCAGTTGATGGCGGGAAAGTGGCGGCGGTAGGCCAGCGACGAATCCAGCGCCCAGAAGACCTTGACAATGCGCATCGTCGCCTGCGAAACAGGCTCGGAGAGGTCGCCGCCCGGGGGCGAGACCGCGCCGACGGCGGTGAGGCTTCCCTGCCGCTCGCCGCTGCCGAGGCATTCGACCACGCCCGCGCGCTCGTAAAACTGCGCAAGGCGGGAGGAAAGGTACGCGGGATAGCCCTCCTCGCCCGGCATCTCCTCAAGACGGCCCGACATCTCGCGCAGAGCCTCCGCCCAGCGGGAGGTCGAGTCCGCGATGACCGCGACGGCGTAGCCCATGTCGCGGAAGTATTCGGCGATGGTGATGCCGGTGTAGATGCTCGCCTCGCGCGCCGCGACCGGCATATCCGAGGTGTTGGCGATCAGCACCGTGCGCTTCATCAGGCTCTCGCCCGTGCGCGGGTCGATGAGCTCGGGGAACTCGCGCAGCACGTCGGTCATCTCGTTGCCGCGCTCGCCGCAGCCGATGTAAACGACGAGATCCACGTCCGCCCACTTGGCAAGCGCGTGCTGCATGACGGTCTTGCCGCTGCCGAAGGGGCCTGGAATGGCCGCCGTGCCGCCCTTGGCCACGGGGAAAAACGTATCCACGATGCGCTGGCCGGACTGGAGCGGCGTGACGGGCGGGTACTTCTTCGTATAGGGTCTGCCCACGCGCACGGGCCACCTCTGCATCATCGTGAGCTCCTTCGTCTCGCCCCTGTCGGTCTCGATGACGGCGACGGTATCGGCCACGGTGAAGCTGCCGGACTTGATCTCCTTCACAGTGCCGCTCATGTTTGGCGGCAGCATGATCTTGTGGAGAATGGACGGTGTTTCCTGTACGGTGCCGAGCACGTCGCCGCCGATCAGATGATCGCCGGCCCTGGCGGCGGCGGTGAAGTCCCACTTCTTCTCGCGGTCGAGCGCGGGGACCTCCTCGCCGCGCGGCAGGAAGTTGCCGCCGGTCTTCCGGCGGATGACCTCCAGCGGGCGCTGGATGCCGTCGTAAATGTTCTCGATCAAACCCGGGCCGAGCTCGACCGACAGCGGCGCGCCGGTCGTCACGACCTCTGCCCCCGGGCCGAGGCCCGAGGTCTCCTCATAGACCTGGATGGCGGCGGAATCGCCGCTCATCGTCAATATCTCGCCGATCAGGCGCTGCTCGCCCACGCGGACGACATCCGCCATATTCGCTTCCGAAAGTCCCGACGCCACGACCAGCGGGCCGGAGACCTTTACGATCTTTCCCATAAGGCTTTCGCTCCTTTTTTACAGAATATCCGCGCCGACGGCCTTTTCCGCCGCCGTGCGGACGCCCGCCATGCCGATGCCGAGGCTTCCCACCCTGCCGGGGATGAGGATGACGGCGGGCGATATGTCCTCGCGCCGCCGCGCGATCTCCGCAGGGATCTGCGCGGCGAGATGCTCGGTGATATAGACGATGGCGTAGTCCTCCTTCGCCATGCGGCGGAGGGCGGCTCTCGCCTGCTCGCCGGTCTCGGCGATGCAGGTCTCAAGCCCCAGCGCGCGGAAGCCGAGCACGCTGTCGCGCCCGCCGATGACCGCTATTTTCTGCATACCGCTCCCCCCTTATAAATAGCTCATGCGCAGCCGCGCACGGATATCCTCCGCGTCAAGCCCCGCGAGCTTACCGGACATGACCGTGCGCACAGCGGTGAATTCCGCTTCCTTTGCGCCAAGATAGCCGACGACGACCTCGATGCCGAACGGCGTGCGGCGCGCGCGCTGCAAATAGATCATGAGCGCGTCGTCGCAGGCTCTTTCAAATGCCGTAAGGCTCCCGCCGCCGTCGAGCAGCGGCACAGCCAGCTCTCCGGCCCGACGCAGCGCGCCCGTGCGCGTCAGCTCGGCGAGCGCGCCGCCGCGCGCGGAGAGCAGCGCCTGCACGCCGATGTGTCCGCCGCGCAGCAGGGAGGCGCGCAGAAGCTCGCCGTCCCCGTGCATCCGTGAAACGCGCACGAGCGTGCGCAGGTTGACCCCGTCGATCCAGAGGGCGGCATAGTCCTGCAAAAACGCGCTGCCCGTTTCGCGCGCAAGGGCGCTCAGTTCCTCAAAGCACGCGCGGTCGAGCGTCAGCTCGGCGGCGCGGAGATCCCCGCCCGACGCGTCCTTTTCCGCAAGCGCCATCGCGCGGCGCATGACCGCGGACATGGCGCTGTAGTCGCCGCGCAGCACCTCCTGCGCGCGATAGCGCCCGCAGTCGATCGCAAGATACGAAAGGTCCGTGCCGAGCCGCCGCGCCTTCAGCGCGAGCTTTGCGTTGTGATAATCATACCTGAGCTGGAACAGCTCCACCACGCGCTTATCCGGCGCCATCGCGCCGATCTCGCGGTAGAGCGCCGCGCGCTGCGAGGCGAGCGCGCGCTCCATCTCCTCCATCGTGCAGCGCTCCAGCGGCGGATAGCCGCAGCCAGAGAGCAGCTTCCACGCCTCCTCCGGCGTCGGTGCGTCCAGCAGCCGCTCAAGCAGCGCGGCCGTCAGCAGCCGCGTCTCGCGCGCGTGCAGCGCCGCCGACAGGCGGATGTAGTCCTCGCTGCGGTACGGCGCGCTCATGGCCGCTCCTCCGATGCGCCGAAGAGGATATCCGCCGTGCCGCGCTCCGTGCGCTCGCGCGAGAGCGCGAGCAGCGTTTCCATCGAGCAGTTGACGCTGCAGCTGCCGCTCTCAAGCAGAAAGCCCGCGCGGATGGGCGCGTCCTCCTGCGAGAGCGCGAGCGAAAGTCCAAGCTCGCTCTCTGCCCGCGCGGCCAGCTCCTCACCGATCGCGGCGCGGTCGGCGCGCGAGAGCCGGAGCGTCTCGCCGCCGGAGGCGACGCCCCGCAGAAGCTTCAGCAGCAGCGCAAGATACTCCTCGCGCGGCATGGAGCAAAGCCCTTCGAGCGCAAGCGCGTAGGCCTCGTCCAGCACCTCGCGCCGCGCGGCAAGGGCGAGCTTTCTGCACTCCATCTCCGCAGCCGAGCAAAGGCGCTCATAGCGCTCCTGCGCAGCCTGATCGGCGCGCGCGGAGAGGGCGAGCCGCTCCTGCTCGGCGCGTTTTTCGCTCTCCCGCCGCATGGCCGCAAGCTGGCGCTCCGTCCGCTCGCGCAGCTCATCCGACGCGCGCTGCGCGTCCGCCTCCATGCGCGCGGTGATGTTTTCCATTCCGTTCATTGTGCTTCCGCCTTTCCGTCAGCGTGTGTCAGCCGATGTTGAGCAGCATCATGATCGACGCCAGCAGCGAAAGGATCGCGTAGAATTCGACCACGACGCACAGCACCATGCCCTTTGTCCAGTGCTCGGGCTGGCGCGCCAGAATGTTGATCGACCCCGCCGCCACGCGGCCCTGCGCGACCGCCGAGATGCCGCCGCCGATGGCGATGGGCATACAGGCGGCAAAGTAACGAAGGCCCTCCTGCAGCGACATATCGACATACGTGCCGTTGAACACGCCCATGCGCATCAGGCACACAAAGCCGATGACCAGCCCGTACAGGCCCTGCGTGCCGGGGATGACCTGCAGGATCATTACCTTACCGAATTTGCTGGGATCCTCGCAGATGAGACCCGTGCCGGCCTCGCCGGCAAGGCCCGTGCCGCGCGCGCTGCCTGCGCCGGCGAGACATACCGCAAGCCCCGCGCCCAGCATTCCGATGGCGGCGCCCGTCGTCAGTTGAAAAATACCCATTTGTCCGTCCTCCTTACGGTTCTCTGTAATTACTGTAGATCGACATATTCCGTGTCCAGCGTCATAGGACGGAAGGGCCTTCCGCCGTCGACGTAGAACTTGTTGAAAAATTCAAGGCACTGCAATCTCAGGTCGTGCACATAGCAGCCCAGCAGGTTGAGCCCGAAGTTGAGCGCGTTGCCGAGCATCGAGATGACGAGGAACACGACCACGCTGCCCGGCATCGCCGCGAGCATATT
The DNA here is from genome assembly GCA_934572465.1 of uncultured Oscillospiraceae bacterium. Lineage (GTDB taxonomy): Bacteria > Bacillota > Clostridia > Oscillospirales > Oscillospiraceae > Hominicoprocola. Next base: position 44,872 of record CAKTLG010000009.1, on the reverse strand, counting down.
GAACACCTGCGCGATCACGCTGCCGGCGAGCATCAGCGCCATCAGGCGCGAATAGGAGAGGATATCGCCGAAGTAGCCGGTCACGTGGTTGTAGACCGAGGCGATCACGCCTGTGAGCTTGCCCCAGCCCGTTCCTTGCACAACGGGGCCGAGCACCACCAGCACACAGCCGAGATACAGCACAGCCGTTCCCCTGCTGAGCGCCAGAAGCGCGATGCCGGCAAACACGATCCACCACGTCACCTCCTCGAAAAGCGCGTCGAGGAATTTCCCGCGCCTGCACTTTTCGATCAGGCTGATGGCCATACCCGTAACGATCTGCACGAGGCCCAGCGCCAGCGAGCCGACCAGAATGGCCATGATATCGTCCACGGGGTCAAAGAGCTTCGGCAGCGCAAAGACCGTGCCCGGGCTGACGAGCGCGACGAGCTGGGTGAGAAAGTCGCCGAAAAAGCCGCCGGTCAGCGCGCCCATGATGAAGGTGCTCACGCCGCAGAGGCCCAGCAGGCTGAACAGCTGCCCGCTCGTGCCCTTCAGGCGGTATTTCCTTCCGATGACGACCGAGGCGAGCACCATCAAAAGCCCGTAGCCCATATCCGCCATCATGATGCCGTAGAACAGGATGAAAAACGGCGCCATGAGCGGGTTGGGATCGAGCGTGCCGTAGGCGGGGAGCGAATACATCTCCGTCACCGTGTTGAGCGGGCGCGTCAGCGCATTGTTTTTCAGCTGCACCGGCACGCGCGGATACTCCTCCTCCGCCGGCTCTCGCGTCTCAAACGCGCAGGTAAACGGCGCGAGCGTTTTTTCGAGCGCACCGACCCGCTCGGCGGGCAGCCAGCCCTCGAGCAGAAATGCCTTATCCGTCCCGATGAGCCTTGCCTTCGCCTCCTCGCGCCGCAGATCGATGGCGGCGCGGTCGCTCGCGCGCAGCAGCTGCCCGCGTCTGCCGGCCATTCCCGCGATGCGCGCTTCGATCGTCTGCTCCTCGCGGGCGAGCGCGGCAAGGCGGTTTTCCGCCAGCACGTCGTTTTCCTTCGCCGTGCCGCTCATGCCGCGGAACGTGACGGCGGAAAAGCCCAGCGCACGCAGCCCCTCGAGCGCGCCGTCCAGCACGCTTTCGTGGCAGGCGAGGAACAGATAGCGCTGCGAGCGGTCGGCCGAGACCTGCCGCCAGAGGAGCAGACCCTCCAGCCCGCCGCACAGCGCGTCGAGCTGCCCGTCCGTCACGGCGGTGCCCACGGTGCCGAGCATCGTGCGCAGCGTGCCCTCCTCCGTGCCGCCGAGCGGCGCGTCGAGCGCGAGCCACGGCGCAAGCGAAGCGCGCAGCGACGCATCCTTCGCCCGCTCGTTTTCCAGCTCGCCCAGACGGCGCTGACAGGCGTTCAGCTCCTCCGCCGTCTCGCGCGCGGCCCGCTCATCCTCCGCGCTGAAAAACGTCTCGCGCGGGATCTCCGCGCGGACGCGGAACAGCCCCTTTTTCTCGGGCGAGAAGCGCGCAAGCGTGTCGAGCGCCGCGCGGCAGGCGCGCTCGCGCTCCTGTGCCGCTGACAGCGCGCCCTCATCCGGCCGCGCAAAGCCCGCGCGCAGGGCGTCCTCCGCCCCGTCGACGCCCGTGACCTCCACGCAGCCCATGTCCTGCAGGGCGCGCAGCAGCGCTTCCCGCTCGCCCTCGAGCCCCACAAGACGGAGATGCTTCATCGTTACGATCGCCATTCGCCGTTCACAACCTCTTTCATGATCCACCGCGCCGCGCGATCGAGCCTTTCCCGTGCGGACGCCTGCATTTGTTCGCATTCGGCGCGCGAGCGCGCAAGGGTCTGCGCCGTCTGCTCTCCCGCGCGCCGCTCGGCCTCCGCCATTTTCCGGCGCGCCTCGACCTCGCCGTTGCGCAGGTTATCCTCCAACGATCGCGCGCAGGCGCGCTGCTCCACGGCGATGCGGCGCTTCGCCTCCGCCTGTGCGGCGGCATAGTCCGCGTCCAGCCGCCGTTCCAGCTCCTGCACGGCAAGCAGCTCTTCCATTGCCATTTTCGTATCACCTCTCACCGCGGCCTCCGGCCGTTTTTCGCATTATAGCAAACATCTATAAATAAATCAATATGTCAATTAATCTGTAAATCGAATTTCTATTTTCATTTTCTTTCAATAGATCTTATTCTTCACATCTTCTTTATAGCACGGCGGACGGGCGGATTCCATGTGCATTCCCGCGCTTTTGCGTAGTCCGGCGGCAAGCTTTACAAATCGTTCATCTTCCGTGCACTTGTCTGTAGTCTGCCCGATTTTTTCCGCCTCACGCGGCATTTTTGCGTCCGCGCGGGCAGCTATGCGCCGAATAGCACCGTTTTTGCGCCATTTCAGCATATATTGTTATTGTGACCAAATGCGGGGCATATATCTTGTGGCTATTTTTGAGAAGTTAGTCTTGCAATCGCAGGGCTGGTGTGCCATAATTGGTTTGCTGAGTCAAAAACGACCACAAGATATTGTGTGTTTTACGATACAAAGGAAAAGGGGAGAAATCATGAGAGTCATCAAGCGCAACGGCGCGGAGGTCGAATTCGACATCATCAAGATCATCGCCGCGGTCACGAAGGCGAACGACGCGACCGAGGAGGACGCGCGCATGACGCCCGTTCAGATCCAGCGCATCGCCGAGAGCGTGGAGCTTGCCTGCCAGAGCCTTGGCCGCGCGCCCACGGTCGAGGAGATCCAGGACTTTGTCGAGCACCAGATCATGGCGCACGGCGCGTTCGAGGTCGCCAAGCGCTACATCACCTATCGCTATACCCGCTCGCTCGTGCGCCGGAGCAACACGACCGACGACAAGATCCTCACGCTGATCGAGTGCAACAACGAGGAGGCCAAGCAGGAAAATTCCAACAAGAACCCCGTCGTCAACTCCACGCAGCGCGACTATATGGCCGGCGAGGTCAGCCGCGACCTGACGAACCGCATCCTGCTGCCCGAGGATATCGTCAAGGCGCATGAGGAGGGCATCATCCACTTCCACGACACGGATTACTATGCCCAGCACATGCACAACTGCGACCTTGTGAATCTGGAGGATATGCTGCAAAACGGCACCGTCATCACGGGAACGCTTATCGAGCGTCCGCACTCGTTCGCCACCGCCTGCAACATCGCAACGCAGATCGTCGCGCAGGTCGCCTCGAACCAGTACGGCGGGCAGTCGATCTCGCTGACGCACCTCGCCCCCTTTGTCGACGTCTCGCGCCAGAAGATCCGCAGGCAGGTCATCGCCGAGATGGAGGCGCTGGGCGTGGCGCAGAACGAGGAAAAGCTTGCGGAGATCGTGGAAAAGCGTCTGCGCGAGGAGATCCGCCGCGGCGTGCAGACCATCCAGTATCAGGTCGTGACGCTGCTCACCACCAACGGTCAGGCGCCGTTCATCACGGTGTTCATGTACCTCAACGAAGCGCGGAGCGAGCAGGAAAAGCACGATCTTGCCGTCATCATCGAGGAGATGCTCGAGCAGCGCTATCAGGGCGTGAAGAACGAGCAGGGCGTGTGGGTCACGCCCGCCTTCCCCAAGCTCATCTACGTGCTCGAGGAGGACAACATCCACGACGATTCGCCCTACTATTATCTCACGCGCCTTGCCGCCAAGTGCACGGCGCGGCGCATGGTGCCCGACTATATCAGCGAGAAGAAGATGCTCGAGCTCAAGGGCGACGTGTACCCCTGCATGGGCTGCCGCAGCTTCCTGACGCCCGACCGCTTCACCGACGCTGGCATCGGCAACATCGCCAACGCCGGCAACTACGAGCCGGGCAAGCACAAGTACTACGGCCGCTTCAATCAGGGCGTGGTGACGATCAACCTGCCGGACGTCGCGCTTTCCTCCGGCGGCAACATCGAGCGCTTCTGGTCGATCTTTGAAGAGCGGCTCGAGCTGTGCCACCGCGCGCTGCGCTGCCGCCACGACCGCCTCAAGGGCACGCTGTCCGACGCCGCGCCCATTCTCTGGCAGTACGGCGCGTGCGCAAGGCTCAAAAAGGGCGAGCCGATCGACCGGCTGCTCTACGACGGCTACTCCACCATTTCCCTCGGCTACGCGGGGCTTTATGAGTGCGTGAAGTACATGACCGGCAAGAGCCACACCGATCCCGCCGCAACGCCGTTCGCGCTCTCGATCATGCAGAAGATGAACGACAAATGCGCCGAGTGGAAAAAGCTTGAGAACATCGACTATTCCCTCTATGGCACGCCGCTCGAGTCCACGACCTACAAGTTCGCCAAGTGCCTGCAAAAGCGCTTCGGCATCATCGAGGGCGTGACGGACAAGGGCTATATCACGAACTCCTACCACGTCCACGTCACCGAGCAGATCGACGCGTTCACCAAGCTCAAGTTTGAGGCGCAGTTCCAGCATCTCTCCCCCGGCGGCGCGATCAGCTATGTCGAGGTCCCCAACATGCAGCAGAACCTTGAGGCCGTTCTGCAGGTGATGAAGTTCATCTACGAGAACATCATCTACGCCGAGCTGAACACCAAGAGCGACTACTGCCAGGTCTGCGGCTGGGACGGTGAGATCGAGATCGTCGAGGATGGCGGCAAGCTCATCTGGCGCTGCCCGAAGTGCGGCAACACCGATCAGGACAAGATGAACGTCGCCCGCCGCACCTGCGGCTACATCGGCACCCAGTTCTGGAATCAGGGCCGCACGCAGGAGATCAGGGAGCGCGTGCTGCATCTGTAAGAAAAGCGGCGCATATGCGATCCCGCCCGTCTTCTCTCCGGCTCTAAATGTCCGTCCGGCTCTGAAGGGATGCCGTCCCACGAAAAAGCAACGCGGCGGGACAGGGCTGACATTGCTGTCAGTCCTGCCCCGCCGTTTTTTCGCCCGCTCGCCGCGTCCCGTCCTCATGCGCCGGAAAAATGCAGCAGCGTCGGGTCGCTTTGCGCCGCATCTTCGCTGCAAAGCGTTATACCTATCCCTGTGAATGGCACAGGGCCGAAAATATCGATACACAGGAGGATATCTATGAAAATCGTTGTGTTGGACGGTTATACGGAAAACCCCGGCGATCTGAGCTGGAGCGAGCTGGAAAAGCTCGGCGAGGTGACGGTCTACGACCGCACGGCCTATGCGGAGTCCCCGCTGATCGCCGAACGCATCGGCGACGCGGAGATCGTGGTGATGAACAAGACGCCCATCTCGCGCGAGACGATCGACAAATGCCCGAACATCAAGCTCATCGCCGTTCTGGCAACGGGCTACAACGTGGTCGATCACAACTACGCCCGCGAAAGGGGCATCCCCGTCGTGAACGTGCCGACCTACGGCACGGCGTCGGTCAGCCAGTTCTCCATCGCGCTGCTGCTGGAGATCTGCCACCACATCGGCCACCACAGCGAGAGCGTACACGCCGGCTGCTGGGCGAACAACGCCGACTGGTGCTACTGGGACTATCCCCTTATCGAACTGGAGGGCAAGACGATCGGCATCATCGGCTTTGGCCGCATCGGTCAGGCGGAGGGGCGCATCGCCAAGGCGCTCGGCATGAACGTGCTGGTCTATGACCTCCACCAAAGCGACGCCGGCCGCGCGATCGCGGAATACGTCGCTCTGGACGAGCTGTACGCCCGCGCCGACGTCATCACGCTGCACTGCAACCTCACGCCGGAAAACACCGGCATGATCAACAAAGACAGCATTGCCAAAATGAAAGACGGCGTCATTCTCATCAACAACGCCCGCGGCCAGCTCATCGACGAGCAGGATGTTGCCGACGCGCTCAACTGCGGCAAGATAGCCGCGGCGGGATTGGACGTGGTCTACACCGAGCCGATCCGCGCGGATAACCCGCTGCTGAAAGCGAAGAACTGCATCATCACGCCGCACATCTCCTGGGCGCCGAAGGAAAGCCGCCGGCGCATCATGGACTGCACCGTGAGCAACATCGAAGCCTTCCTCGCGGGCGCGCCGGTCAATGTGGTAAACCGGTAAGGCGATGAAAAGATGTATCGTGATCTCCGACTCCTTCAAGGGCACGCTCTCAAGTCTTGAGATCTGCCGCATCGCCGAAGCATGTGCGGAGAGGCTCCTCCCCAAAACGGAGTTGATCGCGCTGCCCGTTGCCGACGGCGGCGAAGGTACGGTGGACTGTTTTATCCGCGCCTGCGCGGGCAAGCGATGCCAGGCCCGTGTTTCCGGCCCGTTCGGCGAGCCCGTGCCGGCCGATTACGCGCTCCTGCCGGATGGCACAGCCGTGATCGAAACGGCATCCTGCGCAGGTCTGCCGCTTGTTGAAGGGCGGTATGATCCGCTGCGCGCAACGACCTTCGGCGTCGGCGAGCTGATCCGCGACGCGGTGAGCCGCGGTGCAGGCCGGATCATATTAGGGCTTGGCGGAAGCTGCACCAACGACGGTGGCTGCGGCGCGGCCGCTGCGCTCGGCGCAGTCTTCAAGGATCGCCGCGGCCATTCCTTTGTTCCGACCGGCGGTACGCTCGGCCGGATCGAATCCATACAGACGGACGCCGTAAGGGCGTTTCTCGGCAAAACGCGCATAACGGTCATGTGCGACGTGGACAATCCGCTCTTTGGCGAAACGGGGGCGGCCTGCGTCTTCGGGCCGCAAAAGGGCGCGGACCCTGAAGCCGTCAGGCTGTTGGACGATGGACTCCGGAATCTGGACCGCGCGATACGGCGCAGCCTGTCCGTCTGCACGGCGGATGTTCCCGGCGCGGGCGCTGCCGGCGGATTCGGAGCCGGCGCGATCGCATTTTTCGGCGCAGCGCTGCAAAGCGGGATCGATACCGTTCTGGAAGCCGTGCAGTTCCCCCGTCTCCTGCAAGGCTGCGGTCTGGTCATCACCGGAGAGGGCTGTCTCGACGAGCAGAGCCTGCGCGGCAAGGTCGTCTCCGGCGTTCTGCAGCAGGCGCACAGCGCCAATGTTCCCGTCGTCATACTCGCCGGTACAGTGCGCGAGGAAATGCCCCAGCTGTACGACATGGGCGCCTGCGCGGTCTTCAGCATCAACAGGAGGGCCGAGGATTATCAGGCTGCGAAGGATCGCGCGGCGGATAATTACCGCGCGACGCTGGAAAACATTTTCCGTCTGATCCGCTGCGCGACATAGCGCGGCGCAGGAACACGGTTCGTCATTGCCCGCAGGATATCCGAACGGTTTCATTCCTCATGAAACGCCTCTCAAGAAGACAAAGGCCCGTCTCCCCCTTTTCAAAAGGGCGGACGGGCCTTTTGCCATGCGTATTTTTCGTTTTCATCAGCGCGGCCCGCTCACCGGCCGCCGGCCGTCTCCCGCCGGTCTCCGGCGTAGAGATAGTCATACTTCTGCTTCAGAATGTTGTGTACGAAGGGATAAAGCAGCGCGGCGTCCGCCGCCATCCACGCGCAGGGGTCGGCGGTGCAGAGGCCGTAGACCGCCGCCTGAGGAGCCGCGGCGCTGACCGCGCCGCCCGCAAGCGCCGCGGGCAGCAGCAGACACACCGCCACGCGCGCCACCAGCTCCGCCGCGCCCGCGCCGAGCACGAACTGCGGCTTGCCGATGCCCTGCACGCAGTTGCGCGCGACAAAGATGAAGCCGAGGAACGGATAGAGCGCGAGATCCACATGGAGATAGCTGTTGCCAAAGCGGATGGTCTCCGCCGTCACCTTGTCGGCCGAGAGGAAGATGTGGAGATACGCACCGTCGATAGTGAGCAGCATCCCAACGGCGATGGAGACCGCCGCCATGACGAGCATGATGAGGAGAGCCTGGAGCGTGCCCCTGCGGATGCGGGCGGTGTCGCTCGCGCCGAGATTCTGCGCAACAAAGCTCGTCATCGCCGAGCCGAGGCCGTTGAGCGGCGTCATCAGGAGGTTATTGAGCTTGTTGGCCGCGCCGAAGCCGTTCTGCGCGGCGGAGGAGACCATAGCGCCGTCCAGCATATCAAACTGGACGACGACGCTCTGCACCACGATGATGCCGACGGCAAGCACGGAGAACTGCAGGCCCAGCGGCACGCCCTGAATGACATGGCGCGCAACGTCGCGGCCGGTGATCCGCCAGTCCTCGCGCGTAAGGCGCAGCTCGGGGTACCGCCGGAACGCGTAGAGAAAGCAGCCGACGGTGCTGATGAGCTGGGCGGCCACGGTAGCGATCGCCGCGCCGGCAACGCCCCAGCGGAACGCGATGATAAAGAGCAGGTCGAGCCCCACGTTCAGCACCGTGGAAAACAGCAGGAACGCCAGCGGCGTCGCCGAGTCGCCAAGGCTGCGGAGGAACGAGCAGATGAAATTATAGAAAAGCTGCGCGCCGATGCCGGCGAAGATGATGGCGCAATACGTATAGGCGGCGCGGTAGACCTCCGGGTCGCTCGGCGTGACGTTGATCCACGCGAGCATGGAGTCGAGCAGCGCGAGCGCCAGCGCCGTCAGCAGCACCGTCAGCGCTGCGGAGAGGACGATCTGCGTCGTGAGCGAGCGGCGCACGCCCGCGGGATCGTGCGCGCCGACATTGCACGCCGTCACGACGCAGAAGCCCGCGCTCACACCGAAGGCGAATTGCAGGAAGATGAAGATAAGCGAGGTCGTGTCGTTCACGCCCGCGACCTCCTGCGCCGTGAGCGTCTGGCCGGCGATGGCCGCGTCGCTGATGGTATAGACCTGCTGGAGCAGATAGGAAACGATGATGGGAAAGGCAAAGGCAAGTATGGTGCGCCAGCACTCGCCCTGCGTCAGCTCCACAGGCTGGAAAAACGCCCGAAAACGTTTGGTCTGCATACTTTTTTCCTCGATCAAAAACATGGATATCTCATTTCGAGATTGAGATTATAAGCTTGCGCCATCCGCTTGTCAATAGGTGAAAGCCGCCAAAATGCGGCAAAAAAGAGAGGCCCTTTTGCGCAAAAGTCCCCTCTTTTTCAATCTGACGCCGCGCTATTGCAGGTAAAGGCGGCGCACCGGCGCCAGCGCGGCCTCGCTGTGCGTGCAGACGCAGGCGGCATAGCCCTCGAACACCTCGGGAAAGACGAAGCGCTCGCCATGCATTGCGGGCGCGTTTTCCTCGCGCATCGCGGCAAGCCCCGTCCCGCTCCACTTGCTGCGGCTCTCTCGCCGGACCCAGCTTTCAAAAAACTCACGCTCGGTCATTACGCCGGCGATGCGGCGCATCGTGCGCTCGCTCACGGGGCGCACCTTCTCGATGTCCACGCCGAGCGGATGATCGTGTACGCCGACGAGCACCGCGCCGCGCGTGTGGCTGAGATTGAAGCAGACCTCGGGATGCGCGGGGAACTCCGGCTTTCCATAGCGGTTATACGCCATCTCCGGCAGCGCGCGCCAGCCGTAAAGCTCATGGAGCGCGGACAAAAGCGCCGCATAGGCGCACAGCGGCTCGTGCCCAAGCTCGGGACGCGACAGCCGCTCGAGCCGCGACAGCCGCTCCGGCGGGAGCACGCGCATGAGCGACGCGACCTCGGATTCGCACAGGGGACGTTCCAGACGGATCGCATATAGGTGAATATCCATGGCCCTGCCGCTCCTTCCGCCACAATATCTTGTGGTCATTATAACGTATTTGCCACTATCTGTCAAACAGATGCGCGCGCAAAAAACTTTTTCAAAAAAATTTCGGCAAAAAAGAGGGAAACCCGCTTTTTTGGCGTATACCTATAATCGACAAGCCTGTACGAGCGTGGCCGCAGTGCGGCGGAAAGGAGGATGCGCCATGCCCTTTGACCAGAGCTTTCTGGACGAGCTGATCGCCCGCAACGACATCGTCGACGTCGTGAGCAGCTATGTCTCGCTGACGAAGAAGGGTGCGAACTACTTCGGGCTCTGCCCGTTCCACAACGAAAAGACCGGCTCGTTCTCCGTCTCGCCCGACAAGCAGATCTGCTACTGCTTCGGCTGCAAAAAGGGCGGCGGCGTCATCAACTTCATTATGGAGGAGGAGCACCTCACCTTTCCCGACGCGGTGCGCTTTCTCGCGCGGCGCGTGAACATGCCCGTGCCGGAGGAGACGCACAGCGACGAGAGCCGTCTCCGCTCGCGCATCCTCGCGCTCAACCGCGACGCGGCGCGCTTTTATTACGAGTTGCTCTATTCCCCGCGCGGCGCGCCGGTGCTCGAATACATGAAAGGCCGCCGCATCACGCGGCGCAACGCGACGAACTTCGGTCTCGGCGCCGCGCCGGACGAGTGGACGGCGCTGACCGACGCGATGCGCGCAAAGGGCTATGGCGACGGCGAGCTGCTGGCCTCTGGCCTTTCGATCCGCGGCAAAAACGGCGGGCTGTACGACAAGTTCCGCAAGCGGCTCATCTTTCCCATCATCGACGTGCGCGGCGACGTGCTCGGCTTCGGCGGGCGCATCATCAGCAAGGACGATCCGGGCGCAAAGTACATGAACACGCCCGAGACCGTCGTTTACAGCAAGCGGCGCGTCCTCTACGGGCTGAATCTCGCCAAAAAGAGCAAGCGCGGCAGCATCATTCTGGTCGAGGGCAATATCGACGTCGTCATGCTCCATCAGGCGGGCTTCGACAATGCCTGCGCCTCGATGGGCACAGCCCTGACGAGCGAGCAGATCCAGCTGCTCAGCCGCTGCACAAAGGAGCTCGTGCTCTGCTACGACAACGACGATGCAGGCAAGGTCGCAACGCAGAAGGCGCTGTCGCTTTTAAGCGGCACCGATTTTCAGGTCAAGGTGCTCGAGCTTCCGAAGCGGCTCGTCGACGGACAGTACGTCAAGCAGGACGCGGACGATTTCATCAAATTTCAGGGGAAGGACGCCTTTGAGCATCTGCTCTCCGGCAGCGAGAGCGGGATGGACTTCCGCATGGCGCAGGTCGCGGGGAAATTCGACCTCAAGAGCGACGAGGGGCGCATCGGCTACGCCGAGGCCGCCGCCGCGCTGCTCGCGTCCGTGCCGAACGCCGTGGAACGCGAGATCTACACCGTGCGTGCGTCCGAGGCCGCCGGCATCACGGCGGATGCGATGAAGCTCGAGGTCGAGCGCGCGCGAAAGCGCGTGCACTATAAGGAAAGGCGCGAGCAGGAGCGGCGCGACCTCAATCCCGCGGCGTCCGCCCAGCCGCGTGAGCGCGACATCCGCTATACAGATCTGCGCTCCGCGCTCGCCGAGGAGGGCGTGCTGCGGCTGCTGGCACTGGACGATTCGCTCTTTGCGGACACAGCGCTGCGGGAGGAGGACTTCTCCTCGCCGCTGCTGGGGCGGTTCTTCACCGCTCTGCGCGCGCAGCTCGCACAGAGCGGGCGCATCAGCATCGGAGCGCTCGCGGGCGATTTCACCGCCGGAGAGATCAACCATCTGACCGGCATCCTGCAAAAGCCAGAGTCGCTGAAAAACGGCGCGCAGGCGCTGCGGGACTACAGCGGCATCATATTGGAGGAAGCACACAGGCGCGCGGCGGTCAACGAAGACCCCCTGACCGCCGCGATGGAAAAAAACAAATACAAGGGTAACGGAGGAAAGCAACATGGATAAGGAACTGACCAGCAGAGAGCTCGAGGAGCAGGCCAACGCGCTGCTTGCCGAGGCGGACTTTGAGGAGATAGAGCTGCCGAAGAAGGCGAAGAAGGCCGCCGCCAAAAAGGCCGAGGACGCGGCACAGGCGGAAAAGCCGGCGGAGAAATTCCCGCCGCTGGATGAAAAGCTGGTCGCTTCGCTGCCCGCGGCGGCGCTGCTGCAGAGCAATGAAAAGCTCATGGAGCTTTTCGCCAAGGGCAAGGCCAGGGGCAAGCTGGACTCCGGCGACGTGATGGAGACGCTCGACGAGATGAACCTTGAGAGCGAGCAGCTCGACCAGATCTACGATTCGCTCGAGACGCTGGGGGTGGATCTCGGCGCCGCCGAGTCGATCGACAGCAGCATCGACGATATCGAGCCGCCGATGGAGGAGATCGCCGAGATCGAGGAGGAGGAGCTGGTCGACCCGAACGAGCTGGTCGACAGCTTCTCGACCGACGACCCTGTGCGCATGTACCTCAAGGAGATCGGCAAGGTGGCGCTGCTGTCGGCGGACGAGGAGATCGCGCTGGCGACCGATATGTCCGCAGGCGTGGAGGCCCAGCAGAAGCTCGACGAGGCCGAAAAGAACGGAACGGTTCTGAGCGAGGAGGAGACAAAGGCGCTCAAGGCGGCCGTCAAGAAGGGCGAACGGTCCAAGCAGCGGCTTGCCGAGGCGAACCTGCGTCTCGTCGTGTCCATCGCCAAGCGCTATGTGGGCCGCGGCATGCTGTTCCTCGATCTCATTCAGGAGGGCAATCTGGGTCTTATCAAGGCCGTTGAAAAGTTCGACCACACCAAGGGCTACAAGTTCTCGACCTACGCAACGTGGTGGATCCGTCAGGCCATCACGCGCGCCATCGCCGATCAGGCGCGCACCATCCGCATCCCCGTACACATGGTCGAAACGATCAACAAGGTCATCCGCGTTTCCCGCCAGCTCTTGCAGGAGCTGGGCCACGACCCCTCCCCCGAGGAGATCGCCGCCGAGATGGACATGCCCGTCGACAAGGTGCGCGAGATCCTGAAGATCGCGCAGGAGCCCGTCTCCCTCGAAACGCCGATCGGCGAGGAGGAGGACAGCCACCTCGGCGACTTCATCCCCGACGAGGGCGCGAGCGAGCCGAGCGAGGCCGCGTCCTTCACGCTTTTGCAGGAGCAGCTCGTCGACGTGCTCTCCACGCTCACGCCGCGCGAGGAAAAGGTGCTGAAGCTCCGCTTCGGCATCGAGGACGGCCGCCCCCGGACGCTCGAGGAGGTCGGCAAGGAGTTCAACGTCACGCGCGAGCGCATCCGCCAGATCGAGGCCAAGGCGCTGCGCAAGCTGCGCCACCCCAGCCGCAGCAAGAAGCTCAAGGACTTCCTGAACTGAAAAACGCACCGCAGGGCGGCAGACTTTATCTGCCGCCCTGTTCTTTTTCTCCGCCGCCGCAATTGTGAACTGCGTGTAAATTCGTATATAACTCGTCAAAATATTTATATAAAACTGTTGACAAATTTTGCACCCGTGCTATGATAGCCTACAGAAAGAAACGCAAGGAGGCGCAGCATGAAAAAGAATCTCTACAGTCTGACGCTGTCGGACGATGTGGTGCGCGAGGTCGACGCGCTGGCCCACCGGATGGGCACGAACCGCTCGGCGCTCGTGAACCAGATACTGGCCGAATACGTCTCCATGCCGACGCCCGAGCGCCGCTGGAACGACATTTTCGCAGCCATCGAGGAGCTGATGACGCCCACGCGCGAGCTGGTGCCGTTCTTCGCCCCCGGGTCGTCCACGATGTCGCTCAAGTCGAGCTTATCATATAAGTACCGCCCGACGGTCAAATACGAGGTCGATCTGAGCGGCGCGGGCGCCCAGACGATGGGCACGCTGAACGTCGTGTTCCGCACGCAGTCGGCGGCGCTCATCGCCGCGATGACGGACTTCTTCCGGCTGTGGGTGCGCATCGAGGACAAGTGCCTCGCGCCGCTTCTCGGCAGCTCCATCTCCTGCGCGCTGTACGACGGGCGCTTCGTCCGTCCGCTCGCGATGCCGCGCGGCAAGGCGCTCACCGCCGACGATGTCGCCGGCGCCATCAGCGCATACGTGCAGCTCTTCGACCGGCTGCTCAAGGGCTATCTCGACGGCTCGCTCAGCGCGGGCGATGTCGAAATGGCCTACCGCGGCGATCTGAGAAACAGGGCGCTGCTTATCTGAATGCACAGTAAAAAACACGAATTTGAGGTGAACTTGAATGAATGCTGAAAAATATACGCAAAAGGCTTTGGACGCCGTCAGGACCGCGCAGAACATGGCGCAGGAAAACGGCAACCAGTATCTGACCACCGAGCATCTGCTCTATGCGCTGCTCGATCAGGACGGTGGGCTGATCGGCTCGCTGCTCGGTAAGATGGGTGTCGACTGCGACGGCCTGCTCTCCGAGCTTGACACGCTGATCCGCAAGCTGCCCCGCATCTCCGGCGGCAGCGGCGAGGTGTACGCCTCGCCTGAGGTCGGCAAGATCCTGAACCTTGCCGAAAAGACCGCGGAAAAACTGCACGACGAGTATATATCCGTCGAGCACCTGATGCTCGCCATCTTCTCCGAGGGCTCGCAGAGCGTGCGCCAGCTGCTCTCCGACCACGGCATCACGCGCAGCCGCTTCTCCGACGAGCTGGCAAAGGTCAAGACCTCTCCCGTGACGAGCGACAATCCCGAGGATTCCTACGACGCGCTCAAGAAGTACGGCACCGACCTCGTTGAGCGCGCCCGCACAAAGGAGCTTGACCCCGTTATCGGTCGCGACGCGGAGATCCGCAACGTCATCCGCATTCTGTCGCGTAAGACGAAGAACAACCCCGTGCTCATCGGCGAGCCGGGCGTCGGCAAGACGGCCATCGCCGAGGGGCTTGCCCAGCGCATCGTGCGCGGCGACGTACCGGAGGGTCTCAAGGACCGCACGATCTTCTCGCTCGATATGGGCGCGCTCATCGCGGGCGCGAAGTACCGCGGCGAGTTTGAAGAACGGCTCAAGGCCGTTTTGAACGAGGTCAAGAAGTCCGACGGCAGGATCATCCTCTTCATCGACGAGCTGCACACCATCGTCGGCGCAGGCAAGACCGAGGGCAGCATGGACGCGGGCAACTTGCTCAAGCCCCTGCTCGCGCGCGGCGAGCTGCACTGCATCGGCGCGACCACGCTCGACGAGTACCGGCAGTATATCGAAAAGGACGCCGCCCTCGAGCGCCGCTTCCAGCCCGTCATGGTCAACGAGCCGACGGTCGAGGACACCATCTCCATCCTGCGCGGCCTGAAGGAGCGCTATGAGATCTATCACGGCGTGCGCATCCACGACAACGCGCTCGTCGCCGCCGCGACGCTCTCCGACCGCTATATCACCGACCGTTTCCTGCCCGACAAGGCCATCGACCTTGTCGACGAGGCCTGCGCGATGATCCGCACGGAGATCGACTCGATGCCCGCGGAGCTGGACGACCTGCGCCGCAAGATCATGCAGCAGGAAATTGAGGAGATGGCCCTCAGGAAAGAGGACGACCAGCTCTCGCGCGACCGCCTCGAGGAACTCAAGAAAGAGCTTGCCGACGAGAAGGAGCAGTTCAACGCCATGAAGTCCCGCTGGGAAGCGGAAAAGAGCGGCGTGGACAGCGTGAAGCAGCTCAAGAGCCAGATCGAGCAGATGCACGGCGAGATCGAGCGCGCGCAGGCGAATCTCGAATATGAAAAGGCCGCAAAGCTCAAGTACTCCGACCTCCCCGCCCTCGAGCGTCAGCTCAAGGACGCTGAAGCGTCCGCAGAAAAGCACACGGGCGAGAACTCCATGGTGCACGACACCGTGACCGAGAACGAGATCGCCGACATCGTCGGCAAGTGGACGGGCATCCCCGTCAGCCGCCTGATGGAAGGCGAGCGCGAAAAGCTGCTGCGCCTTGACGAGATCATCCACAAGCGCGTCGTCGGCCAGGACGAGGCCGTGCGCCTCGTGACCGAGGCCATCCAGCGCTCGCGCGCGGGCATCGCGGACCCGAACCGCCCCATCGGCAGCTTCCTCTTCCTCGGCCCCACGGGCGTCGGCAAGACGGAGCTTGCCAAGTCCCTCGCGGACTGCCTGTTTGACGACGAGCACAACCTCGTGCGCATCGACATGACCGAGTACATGGAGAAGTTCTCCGTCTCGCGTCTCATCGGCGCGCCTCCGGGATACGTCGGCTACGACGAGGGCGGCCAGCTCACCGAGGCCGTGCGCCGCAAGCCCTACAGCGTCGTGCTGTTCGACGAGGTCGAAAAAGCGCACCCCGACGTCTTCAACATTCTGCTGCAAATTCTCGACGACGGCCGCATCACCGATTCGCAGGGCCGCACGGTGGACTTCAAGAACACCATCATCATTCTGACCTCGAACCTCGGCTCGCAGGAGCTGCTGGGCGGCATCCGGCCGGACGGCAGCATCTCCGAGGAAGCCCGCGACGCCGTCATGGGCGAGCTGCGCCGCGCGTTCCGTCCGGAATTCCTGAACCGTCTCGACGAGATCATTCTGTTCAAGCCGCTGACGAAGGAAAACCTTGCCGGCATCATCGACATTCTGATGCAGGGGCTCAAGAAGCGCCTTGCCGACAAGACGCTCGGCCTCGAGGTCACGGATGCCGCCAAGAGCCTCATCATCGAGCGCGGCTTCGACCCGATCTACGGCGCGCGTCCGCTCAGACGCTACCTTCAGAGCGCGGCGGAGACGCTGATCGCCAAGGAGATCCTGCGCGGCGACCTCGCCGCGGGCAGCACGCTTATTCTCGACGCCGAGAACGGCGCGCTCACCTGCCGCAAGAAGTAAGCGCAGCCGCACACGAACAAACACAGGGGGGACACGGGCAAAGGCCGTGTCCCCCCTGTTTCTCTGCGCCCTTCCATCCGCGCGGTATCCTTATTTGGAAATAGAAAATCCCTCTTGAATACGGGCGCCGCTTCCCGTATAATGGAGAAGGAAAATATCGGGAGGGAGGCGGCGGCATGACAGCGGATGAAGTCCTATACCGCCGGTATCTCGGCGGTGACGACGAGGGGCTGAACGCCCTTATGGAACGCTACGGCAACAAGCTCACGCTCTATCTCGACGGCTACCTCCGCGATATCCATGAGGCCGAGGACCTGATGATCGAGGTCTTCGCCTATCTCATCGCCAAAAAGCCGCGCATCCGCGACGGCGGCTTCCGCGCCTACCTCTACCAGTCGGCACGCCATATGGCGCTGCGGCTGCTGAGCAAAAAGCGCGCGCAGCTCTGCTTCTCGCTCGAAGCGCTGACGGAGGAGCCGGAGGCGCGCGAGCTGGTCGACGAGCTTGTGGAAGCGTCGGAGCGGGCGCGGCTGCTGCGCGCGTGCATGGCGGAGCTGCACGCAGACTACCGCGAGGCGCTGTTCCTCGTCTACTTCGAGGGGTTGAGCTACGCGGAGACCGCCGCCGTCATGAAAAAGCGCGAGCGGCAGATCGGCGACCTTGTCTATCGCGGAAAGAACGCGCTGCGAAAGCGGCTGGAACAGGAGGGGATCGCCCATGCGTACGACTGAGGAGCGCGTTTCCGCAGCCAGACGGCGGGCAAAGGAGCTGGCGCGGCAGCGCCGGAGCCGCATCGCCGTTTTCGCAGGCGCCGCGGCGTGCCTCGCGTTGATCCTTTCCCTCGCGCTGGCGATGCCGTCCATCACGGCGCGCTTCTCCGGCGCGGCGTATGGCGGCGGTATGACCGCCAGTATGTTCAGCGGCAGCAGCCTCGGCTACCTTCTGGTCGGTCTGCTGGCCTTTGCGCTCGGCGTGTGCGTAACGGTGCTGTGCATCCGTCTGCGCCGGTACGAGCGGGACGCGGACGATAAGGAGCAGCGCAATGCTTGAATTCTGGGATTATCTCGCGCAGCTCGCCGTGACGGCGTTCGGCTTCTGCGCCGCGCTGCGCGCATATTTCCGCAGCCGCCGCCAGCCGTGGTTTCTGCTGTCCTGCTTCTACGGCACCTTTGCGCTCGGCACGCTCTACTGGACGCTACACCTGCTGCTGCGGCAGGAAACGCCGCAGATCTTCTACGTTTCCGACCTTGCGTGGATCGCAAGCTACGTCTTCCTCCTTGCGCTGGCACTGACGCTGCCCTCGGCGGAGGAGCGCCGCCTGCGCACCGGCCTGTGCCGGCTCGTCCCCGCGCTGTGTCTGCCGCAGTTCGCGCTGTACGTGACGCACGGGGACATTCTCTCCAACATCCTCATGTGCGGCATGACGATGCTGCTGGCATGGTGCGCCGTACGCGGCCTTGTATGGGCAAAGCGCTCGGGCGATACGCGCCTGCGCCGGTTCCATCAGGCGCTGCTCGCCTTCACGGCGCTGGAATACGCGCTGTGGACGTCCTCGTGCTTCTGGGTGAGCGACACGCTGACGAATCCCTACTTCTGGTTCGATTTTCTGCTCTCGCTCGTGCTGCTCCTGCTTCTGCCCGCGCTGAGAAAGGCGGTGGACGCATGACCTACATCGAAAACATCCTCGTCTGCATGGCCGCACCGCTGCTGGTGGCGATGCTGCTGCTCCATCGCAGACAGCGCGCGATCCTGCTGTTCTGTCTTTCCGGCATGGGAATGTGTCTGCTCGCGGCGTACCTCAACACGTTTTTCGCCCAGTATTACGCCGCAGACGCGCTGAACGCCGCCACGCAGATCGCGCCGGTGGTGGAGGAGATCATGAAGCTGCTGCCGCTGCTTTTTTATCTTGCGGTATTCGAGCCGGACGCCGAACGCTTCCGGCTGGCCGCCATCGTGGTGGCCGCGAGCTTCGCAACGTTTGAAAACGTCTGCTACCTGACGCAGAACGGCGCGGATCAGTTCACCTATCTGCTCATCCGCGGCTTCGGCACGGGCGCGATGCACGTCGTCTGCGGCAGCGTGTACGGCAGCGCGCTGCGCCCCGTGTGGTCGAGCCGCCCGCTGCGCGCGGCATGCCTGCTGGGACTTCTCTGCGTCGCGATCATCTACCACGCGATCTATAACCTGCTCGTCAGCGCCGGCGGCACGCCGCAGCTCATCGCCTACGGCGTTCCGCTGCTCACGGCGCTGTGCCTCTGCCGGTCCGGCCGCCCTTATCGGGACGGTTAGGCCTTGCTCTCCCCGTCCTTCACGGCAAAAAGCCCCCGACCGATCGGTCGGGGGCTTTGTTTACCTTTTCATCGCGGCCTGCTCTCTACCGCTTACGCCTGCGGCTGATGCACAACGCCCACGAACAGCGGCAGGCCGTCCACGCCCGTGATGGCGAATACAAAGGGACGGTCGAGCACAAAGTCCACTTCCTCCTCCGGCGGCGCGCCCGCGCCGCCCATCATCATGACCGTATAGGCCGCGGCGGTAACGCCCTCCTCATCAATGGCAACGCGCGCGGCGTGCTTTGCCTGAGAGAGATAGGCCTCCGTATCGTCGGTCATGGGAGAAAAGTCCGAAACCGCCGGATCAAACACATCGGCGATGCCCATCTTTTTCAGGCTATCCGTCAGATCCAGATCCGACGCGATGTCAAACTTGGGCACGGAGAGGTTGACGATGAGATATTTGCTCTCCGCGCTCTCCCCGCCGCTGAGCAGGAAGTCGAGCGTCGCCTCGTCGGCGAGCAGCTCCTCCGGCGTTACGCCCTCATCGGGCAGCAGGAACCACATCGCGCCGCTGTTTTCCAGACGCTTTGCCACAGCGGAAAAGCGGTCGCTCCAATAATAGGTATTCGTCCCGCCCTGATGCATGAAGTCGCAGGTCATGTCGCCGGAGCGTGCATGGAAGGTATCGGGGCTGGTGCGCTCCTCGGAAAACTCCCCGTCCCACTTTGCGCGGAAGTAGATGGTGGTGGCAAGGGCAAGGATCGTTTCCTTGTCCATCGTCAGGCCGGAGGCCTGCTCCTCCAGAAGCCCGCCGGTCTGCTGATTGATCCACTCCTGAAGCGCCCGATCAAAGGCGGCCGAGCCCATCTCGCCGCGGAAGGACGAGGCATAATAATACTGCGCCAGCGCGTCCATCGTCTCCTGCTTGAAGTTGATCTGGTCGCTGAGCCACAGCGAGCTGGCAAGAATGCTCGTCACCGCGCCATCGTCACAGTAATTGGCGTTCCACACGGCGGCCGCCTCGGCGCGGAGCGCGTCCAGATCGCTGCTGCCGAGCAGCGCAAGGAGCTGCGCGCGGCTCTCGCCGTCCGTGATCTCCGCCAGCATGGCAAGGGCCATGTAGATATTGATGGGCGAACAGGCCTTGTTCTCTCCGGTCCCGTCAGTAAGCAGCTGCGGGATGAGCGCGCGGAGATAGCCGTCCAGCGCGTCCGTATACCCCTCGCTCTGATCCAGCTGCTTTCTGCGGTCTGTCTGCCATGCGTCAAAGACCTCGGAAAAGCCCTCGCTGTCAAAGTCCCCATCGAGCTTGATAAACTTACTCTCGTCCGGATATTGTGCCATCTGCGGATACTGCGCGGCCGCCAGCTGGTATTTGCCGGTATTCGCCGATCCCTGCTGCGTGCAGGCGGTCAGGGAAAACACGCTGAGCGCGGCAAGCAGAAGGGCTAAAGCTCGTTTCATCGTTCGATCCTCCGTCAAAAATTTGGGAAAGCCGCTGCTTTCTAATGATATAGACGCGCTTTATCGCAAAAAGTTCCGTGATCTGGAAAAAACTTCGTTCACCGC
This sequence comes from uncultured Oscillospiraceae bacterium, assembly GCA_934572465.1. GTDB lineage: Bacteria > Bacillota > Clostridia > Oscillospirales > Oscillospiraceae > Hominicoprocola. The sequence goes on along the minus strand of CAKTLG010000009.1, from coordinate 24,692 downwards.
GCGCCGTCCGTCAGCGGCAGCAGCGCTGCGCGCCATGCCTCCAGCAGCCGCTCGCGCGTCCAGCCCGCGTTCGCGGGCGATGTGGACGGCAGCCTGACCGCCTCGCGCCCCGTCCGCGCGCGGCAGTATCTGTTGTAGCAGGCATACGACGTGCCGCCGTTGCAGAGGATGGCGCGGATGTCCGCCGCATCCAGAATGCGCGAAAGGTCGTTCGGCACGACATTCGTGATGCTCGCGTCGGACGAGCCGGCGATCTCACACGCGCCGACGGCGTCCCACAGCGCGATGCCGTGGCGCAGCACAAGCGCTTTCTTTTCTTCAACGGTCTGCGGCGCAGGCTCTCCAAAAACCGCCGCCAGCGTCGGCCAGAAGCGGTTTTGCGGATGCGCGTAGAAAAACGCCGCCTCCCGCGACTTCACCGACGGGAACGAGCCGAGTATCAGCACGCGCGAGCGCGCGTCGTAAAGCGGCGGGATGTTGTGCAGCTGTTTTGTTTTTTCCATACCTGCCTCCTGCGTTTTTTTCATCATAGCATATCGCTGCAAAATCTTCCAGCCATGTTCTTGGATAAATTGGCGGCTTTTCCAAAGACTAAGCGCAGTTCAGCAAACGATAAAAGGAGTTTTGATATATGAAAGCAACCGGAATTGTCAGGCGGATCGACGACCTCGGGCGCGTCGTGATCCCGAAGGAGATCCGCCGCACCATGCGCATCCGCGAGGGCGACCCGTTGGAGATCTATACAAGCAAGGACGGCGAGGTCATCTTCAAAAAATACTCCCTCATGGGCGGCGTGGACGAGTTCGCCGCGCAGCTGTGCGACACGCTCAGCAAGTCCACCGGCGCGTCCGTCGCCGTGACCGACCGCGACAGCATCATCGCCGCAGCGGGCAGCGCGCGCCGCGATCTCATCGGCAAGCGCATCAGCCCGCAGCTCGAGCAGATCATGGAGGACCGCGGCCTGTACCGCTCCACCGCTGGCGAGCGCAGCGTGTTCGTCACCGAGTCGCTCGACCGCTGCTGCGCGAGCGTTGCCGCGCCGATCATCTCCGAGGGCGACGCACTTGGCCTGGTGCTCTTTGTCGGCGCGGAGGGCGACGCCCCCGCCGGCGAGACCGAATGCAAGCTCGCGCAGACCATCGCGGCCTTCCTCGGCCGCCACATGGAGAGCTGAAACCACGCAAAAAAGGAGACGGCTTTGCCGTCTCCTTTTTCATGTCTTTTCTCAGTGTCTGCCGCCGAAGCCGCCGCCACGGCTGCCGCCGCCGAAACCGCCGCTGCGGCCACCGCCGCCAAAGCCGCCCCCGCGGCTGCCGCCGCCGAAACCGCCGAAGCTTCCGCCGCTAAAGCCGCCTCCGCGGCTGCCGCCGCCGAAGCCGCCAAAGCTCCCGCTTGAGCCGGAGGGCCGTCTCGGCTGGCTCGGACGCGAGCTGCCGGACGGACGCGAGCCGCCGGAATACGGAGGACGCCCGCCGGAATGCGGGGGACGCGGTCCGCCGCCCATTGGGCCGCCGGGGCGTCTGGGCGGGCGGGGCGGACGCGGTCTGCGCGGCCTGCCCCAGAAGATCGGGCGGTACACCACCGTCGGCGTGCCCATGCCGGGCGCCATATAGCGGCGGCGATAGCGGTTATAGCGCATTTTGTCAAGAATGATCCAGATCACGAACACCACGATCAGCACCGCTATGATACCGACCACCGAGCCGCCGATCTCCTCGGCTCTGGCGTTCCTGCCGCTCTGCTCCACATGCAGCTGCGCGAAAAGCTCCTGTACCGCGCCGTCATAGTCCTTCTTCGCCACGCCGTCCGCCATGCAGACGTCGACAAAGCTCTGCGGCAGAGAGTTCAGCAGATCGTAGAAATTGCCGCTCGCAAGCAGATAGTAGTTCTGCTGCTGCCGGACGATGAGCAGGATGCCGTCGTTCTCGGCAAGCTCCATATCCATGGCATAGTCGTAGGCCGCCGACTCCATGTCGCTCACGGAGTCGGTCGTCACGACCGCGAGGATGCCGCCGAACAGCTTATCCCAGTTCGCGTTGTAAAGGCATACGGCCTCCTCGGTCTTGGCCGAGAGCAGCCCTGCGTCATCGCGCACATACGGCTCGAACGTCGTGGTGGACAGCGAGGTATCGAGCTTCTCCCCGCTCGTGGCAAGGTCGACGCTCGGCGCCTTGTGCAGCCCCCATGCGCCGGAGGCGAGAATCGCAAGGATCAGCACCGCGATCGCAACGCCGCGTTTTTGAAAAAACTTCATATCCTTCTCCTATCCGGAGCGTCTCAGCTTCTCAGCTCCATGAGCTTCTGCTTCAGCTCGCCCTCGATGCGGCCAAGCTCGACCTCGGCCTCCTTGCGCTTCTGCGCGCCCTCGCGCTGGATGGTCAGCACCTCGTCGAGCGTGGAGATCAGCTGCTCGTTCGTGTGCTGGAGCGTCTCGATGTCGACAATGCTGCGCTCGGCCTCCTTGGCCGTGGCGATGGTGCCCATCTTGAGCATATCGGCGTTCTTCTTGAGCAGATCGTTCGTCGCCTGCGTCACGGCGCTCTGCGCGGCCGTGGCCTGACGGCTGTGCTCAAGCCCGAGCGCAAGCACCATCTGGCTCTTCCACAGCGGAATGGTGTTGACGAGTGAGGACTGGATCTTCTCGACCATCAGCGTGTCGTTGTTCTGCAGCAGGCGCGTCTGCGGGCCCATCTGGAGCGACACCATGCGCGTCAGCTCCAGGTCGTGCAGCTTCTTTTCAAAGCGCTCGCACTTCTGCGCGTAGTCGTTATAGGCCTGCGCGTCTTCTGCAAGGCCGCTCGCCTCCGCCTTTTTGCGCAGCTCCTCCAGCTCGCCGGCACGCACCTCGGCAAGACGCTTCTTGCCCGCGATGATGTACATGGTCAGTTCCTTGTAGTACTTGAGGTTCAGCTCATACATCTGGTCGAGCATCGCGATGTCCTTCATCAGCGTGACCTGATGCTTCTCCAGCTCGTTGACGATGCGGTTGACGCTCGATTCAGCCTTGCCGTACTGCGCGCGCATCAGCTCGAGCTTATCCTTCTGCTTGCGGAAGAAGCCGCCGAAGCCCTTCTTCTCCTCCTGACCGAAGCCCTTGACCTCCACGACGAGGCTCGAGAGCGTCTCGCCCACCTCGCCGAGATCCTTGTTGCGCACCGACGCGAGCGCGTTCTCGGAAAACGTCGCAACGCTCTTCTGCGCCGCCGCGCCGTAGCTGAGGACGAGGTTGGTGTCGGTAATGTCGATCTTTTTGGCAAACTCGTCGACGGCCTTCTTCTCCTGCTCGGTCAGCAGGCTCTCGTCGATCTTGACCGGCTCGACCGTCTTCTTTTCTTCCTTGACCTCCGGCGCCTCCGGCGTCAGCGTCAGCTCGGGAACGGCCTCTTCGGCCGCCGTGGGATTCAGGGTCAGCTCAGGCATCATGTTTTCGCTCATATCATTTTCCCTCCGTATTCTGGTTTTTCTGTTCTTCCTTTTCGTGCGCGCGGATGCGCTGGATCCGGCGCAGGCACAGCAGCGCCGCCAACGCCCAAATCAGCGCGGAATAGTAAAGCGTATCCTTGTGCAGATGCAGCGCGCCGATGATGCTTGCCACACACATGATGGCAAAGATTGCACAGAAGATCGGGTCGAGCCACACGCCCTTGAGGCGCTTCATGATCCATGCGTTCACCTTGGCGTTGAACGCCATCACTTTCTTTCGCATCGCTTACTCCTTTATAGCTCGAGCTTGATATCGTCCTGCGCGGCGGTCGCCGTACCGCCCTCCTCGGCGTGCAGCGCGCCCTCGTCGCTCAGCCCCTCGCGCTGCATCATATTCTCCAGCACCGTGATGTCGGTGGAAATGTCCATCGCCTCGCTGCCGAAGAGCATGTCGAGCTGCTTTTCAAAGGCCTTGACGATCGTGCCCATCATGCTCTCCACGCGCTGCATCGTATTGTCGATGTTCTCGCCGCTCACGCCCTGCGCGCCCATGCGGTCATAGGCGTTGAGGAGCTTGAGTGTGGTGGGGAGATAATAGTCCATGAACTTGCGGATCTGCGGCAGCTTGCTTGGGTCGGCCTTGACCTGCGCAAAGATCTTCGCGCTCAAGTCCTCCAGCCGGTCAATGTCGGCGGAGATCTGCTCGTCCTTGATCGACTCGTTGAGCCGCTTCATCTCGGAGATGGCGAGATTGCCGTCCTTGATCATCTTGTCAAGCTCGGCGTTGCCGGTGGACTCCTCCTTCTTCGGCTTGTCGGGCACGACCTCCTCGACCGTGCCGCACACCGTATTCATGATGGCGAACACGACGGCCGACGCCGCGGCCGCGATGATGAAGTGCGGCACACGGTAGAGCGGGAAAAGCAGCGCATAGAGCACCCACGTTCCCGCCGCCGCATAATAGGGTACGGTGGATCTGCGTTTGACGGTTGCCAAAACGATCGCCTCCTGATCCTCACAATATAGTGACCTTATCATACCACATCATACCAGCACGGTCAAGCGCCGCAGCCTTCCGCGTCTCTCTTTTTTGCGTCAAAGGCGGCGTCCCCTGACGGGGACGCCGCCTCTTTTCCGCAGCGCGCCTTCATTCGTTTCGGATGGCTTCGAGCGCAGAGATCTTGACCGCCTTGTTCGCGGGCTGATAGCCGGACACCAGTCCGACCAGCACCGAGAACACCAGCGCAAAGACAATCAGTTCCGGCTTGATGACGGAAATGCGCGTTACATTCTCGCCGCCGAGCAGCGCCTGCTTGATAAGCTCCCACGTAATGCCGCCGCCCAGTGCGCCGAAGGAATACAAATTGATCCCGATCGACACAAGGAAGCTGAAGATCAGTCCCAGCACGCCGCCGAACAGCCCGATGCATCCCGCTTCCATCAGGAACATCGCGCGGATATCACGCACGTAGCAGCCCAGCGCCTTCATGATGCCGATCTCCTTCGTGCGCTCGGAGATGGACATGATCATCGTGTTCGTGATGCCGATGGCGGCGACCAGCAGCGAGATCGCGCCGAGCCCGCCAAGCATCAGCTCCATCTGGCGTGCCTGCTTGTTCAGCTCGTCGCGGATGCTCTGCATGGAATAGGTGTTGTAGCCCAGATCCTTGATTGCCTGCTCCACGTCGGCCACGGCGTCAATGCTCTCGGCTTTGACGTTGATGCTCGAATACTCGAACTTCGTGTCCGTCTTGCCCGTCAGATCCTTGATGAGCGCGCGCAGCGCGCCGATGTCCATCATCACGCCCTCGCTCGTCTCCCAGCCCTTGCCCTGATCCTCCTTCAGCACGCCGACCACATTGAGATCGACATTATACGGCGTCGGCTCGGTGCCGCTGCCGTCGTCATAGGGCGTGAGAACCATGGTCACGTCCGCCTTGAGCGGGTCAAAGAACGGGTCGGGAACATTTTCCGTGTCAAGATTGCCGTTTTCGTCCCAGATCCAGCGGTTCACATAGTTCCGGCCGTCCGGCATGAGCGTATCCTTGAAGTTGTAGGCAAAGTACTGGCCCACGACCACCTCGTCGCTGCCCGCCGCCGGATACGCGCCGTCCACGATCTCAAAGCCCATATCCTCAAGCGCGCCGGCGTCGATGCCCACCAGCGTACCCCAGTCGGCAGAGTAGCGGTCGTTGATGCCCGCCTTGAAGGAAACGTTGTACCCGTCCAGGCTCGCCTTGGGCATAACAGCCTTCACGCCCGCGATCTCGTGGAAGCTCTCCACCGCCTTGTCGTCAAGCTTGGCTTCGCTCTGCGTGCCGGTATCGTAGTTATAGCCGCGGTAGACCTCAATGATGGACAGATCGCCCATGCTCTTGAGCATCTGGTCATAAGACTCCTGCGTGCCCGCGCCGATGGAAACCATCACGATGATGGACGTGCAGCCGATAAACACGCCCAGCACCGTCAGGACCGTGCGTCCCTTGCGCCGCGACAGGCTGTCGAAGCACATTCTCAGGATGTCCGCAAATCTCATTTCCGCTGCTCCTCAGCACCTGCGCCAGCCGGCTGCTTCTGTGCGGCGTCCGCCGCCTCCTGCCGCTCCTCGGCGCGCTCCTCCTCGTCCCACTTGTCCCAGAGCGCCTGCTCAGCCTTCTGCTTGGCCTTCTTCCTGCGCGCGCGCAGCACGATCAGCAGGATGATGAGCAGCACGGCCGCCCCGATGATGACGTACTTCCACGGGAAGGTGCTCTGCGGCTCCACGGGGTCGATCGGCTGGTCGGGATCGATGGGGTCAATCGGCTCATAGGCCATGGCTTCAACGCTCGTTTCGAATACGCGCTCTTTCGTATTGCCGTTGGAGTCCTCGTATGTAATGGTGATCGTGACCTGATTTTCACCCTCGTTGTACGGCGTCACGGCGAAGGCGATGGTGCCGTTCTTGCCGCCCTCGATGTTGCCGATGCGCTGATAGGCGCTGTAGGTCTCCACGTCGCCGGAGATCGTCGCCTCAACGTTGCTGATGGCGCTCTTGCCCTTGTTGACATAGTCGATCGTCAGGCTCGTCTCCTCGCCGACATAGCCGGTGTAGGAGACCTTCGGCTCACCCAGCTCAAAGCGGTCGGGCTGATAGAGCGGCACGCTCAGCTCCAGATTGGCCGAGCCCGTCTTGCGCTGGTTCTGGTCGACATATTCATAGCTCACGGCGATGGTCACATTCTGCGCGCTGCCGCTGATGATCTGCGCAGCCTTGACCGGCACGGTGACGGACTTGCCGCCGCCCGCGGCCACGGTGTCAAAGTAGAAGGTGTTCGTCGAGCCGTTGAGCATCAGGTCGGTGCCGCCGGAGACCGTGACCATCACGTTCTCGATGGCAAGCTTCTTGCTCGTGTTGGTGAAGGTGAAGCTCAGGCTCGCGCTGCTGCCCGCCGCGATGGACGAGCCGCCGTAGCTGTATTTCGAGAGGATGACGATCGGCGTGGGGCTTGCCACGGTGCCGTCGTCCTTGCTGTCCTCGCTCACGACCGCGGGCACAAGGATGCTGCCGTCCGCGCTCGTGTTGGCAACGCTCGTGCCGTTGTCGTAATAAAAGTCCACCTTCACGCCAAGCGACTGGCTCTCCTCGGCGATCTTATCCGCCGCCTTGACGGTCACGCTCAGCGGCGCGCTCTGTCCCGGGCGGATATCGTCGAGCATATAGGCGCTCTGCGAGCCGAGCAGCATCAGCGCGCCGCCCTGCGTGAGCGACACCATCGGCGAGCGCATCACGGTCGTGCCCGCGTTCTGCACATAGATCGTGATGGTTTTCGTCTCGCCGGCGCTGATCGCGCTCACCGCCGCGTCGGAGCTGAAGATGACGCGCGGCGCAGGGATCGTAACGGGCGGCGGCTCCGGCGTCGGCTCGGGCTCGGTGTAGGGCACGCACTCGGCCACCGCGATGTTCAGCGTCTGATTCGAGCCGTCGCTGTAGTAAACGGTGAACGTCAGCGTGCTGCCCGCGCCGGTATAGACGAGGTTATTGATGGAAAACGAGTAGAGCTGCGTCGCCTCGTTGTAGACCGGTATGGTCGCGTCGCCGGAGCGGAAGTTGTCCACGCCGCGCACCACGCGCATCGGCGCGCCCTCTCCGCTGATGCAGGAGAGGTAAATGTCGATGCTCGCGTTCTGGTTGATGGTGATGGCGCCGGTGTGGGCGTCATAGCCCGTGACAAGATAGCTGCTCGATTTGGATGCGGGTACCACGGGCGTGCCATCCTCGTTCGCCGCGCGCGCGCCGGATGGCAGCAGCGCCGCGCACAGCGCCAGCGCAAGGCACAGGGACAGCAGATGGCTTGTGATGCGTTTCATAGTGATTTCCTCCGTTATTCGATGTACGGGGCGGCGTCGATCTCCGCCCTGACCTGGTTTTTCACGTCGCTGACGATGCTGCCGTCGATGAGCGTGACGATGCGGTCGGCATATTCGGTCATCTCCGGATCATGGGAGACGAGCACGATGGTCTGATGGAAGCGGTGGGCAAAGCCGCGGATCATGTGCATGACCTCCTTGGTGGTCTTGGAATCGAGGTTGCCGGTCGGCTCGTCGGCAAACACCACCTCGGGCCGCGTGATAAACGCGCGCGCGATGCCGACGCGCTGCTGCTGTCCGCCGGACATCTGGTTGGGAAAGTGATCCATGCGGTCCTTCAGTCCCACGCGGCAGAGCATCTTGCGCGCCTCCAGCAGCCTCGTCTCGGGCGGCACGCCCTTGAACATCAGCGGCATGGCCACGTTCTCCGCCGCCGTCAGCTCCGGCAGCAGGTTGTAGGACTGGAACACGAAGCCGATGTGCTTCTGCCGGAACGCCGCGAGCTGATTCTCATTGAGCAGCGAGACCGGCACGCCGCCGATGCGCACCACGCCGCGCGTGGGCTTTTCAAGCCCCGCCAGCTGGTTGAGCAGCGTCGATTTTCCGCTGCCGGACGTGCCGAAAATGCAGCACACCTCGCCGCGCGGGATATCCAGATTGATATTGTGCAGCGCGACCACGTGCTCCTGCCCCATCATGTACACCTTGCGGAGCTTTCGCACCTGTATGATGGGCGTCTGGTTGGTTTCCATCGCAGTCTTCTCCTTATTTTACTCTTGCTTACAGTATAGCGCACAGCTGTGAACAAGTCGTTACAAACGGCAACGATTTGGAAACAATTCGGTTACAATTCGTTTAAGATTTCCTTAAGATGCTCCCGTCTCTTTTTTAGACGGAAAAAAACGAAAAAAGTTTCACCCCCGCGCAAAAAAACAGCGGACTTTTTTGTCCGCTGTTTTTTTCTTCCGGATCAGGCTCTTTTCACGCCGCCGGCGCGTCGGGCACGATATAGACCGCCGCGCTCCCGCCGCTCGTGTCGACGCCCTGCGTGTCGTCGATGGGCTGCGTCAGCTCCTCATCGGCGTAGAGCATGCAGCCCGTGCTGCAGCAGAAGGTGACATACGTGCCGCGCGCCACGCGGATCTCACTGACGTCCCAGCCGTCCTCCGCGCCCTGCGCGGGATAGAAGTACGTCAGAGCGCAGGTGTCCTCCGCGCTGTCCGCCGCAAATACGACCTCGCTCAGCAGCCCGCGTTCGTTCCTGTACGGCTCGTCATAGCTCCAGTTGTAGAGCGTCGTTCCCAGCTCGCTCACCGTGCCGTCCCCGCTCCTGCTGTAGTCGGTCACGGACATCGCCAGCAGCTCGTTCGACGCGGGATCGACATAGTAGAGCGTTGTATAATAGTAGTCGTCAAAATCCGGATAGCGCGTCGTGACGGAGAGCAGCAGCGCGCCGTCCTGCTCGCTGCGCTCGTCGACCGTCTCCTCGTTCCCGCCGGGGGCGGGGCACTGGGGCATCATGTCGAGGATATACCGCTCATACTCCCCCGCCGGATAGATGTTGAGGTACGCGGTGCTGTCGCTCGCCATGCGCGAGGCGTACGCTCCGCCGCTGCCCTCTCCCCACAGCTCATCCTCGCCCACGCCGCTGTTTTCGGTGTACTGATGGTGCGACCATGCCAAGACCGTTCCGTCCGCGGCGCGGGCGTACTGGAACTTCGCCGTATAGGTCTCGTTCCCCTCGCCGTCGCTGCCCTGAATGCTCACGGTCACCGTGTCGTGCTTTTCGAGCAGTGTCTGAGGATCGTTGACCGCGCGCAGCGTGTCGGGCGAGAGCTCCTCCGTCTTTGTGCCGTCCGGCTCCTCCGGCGGCGTAGGGTCGGCGTTGTCGACGCCGCAGCCCGTCAGCAGCATTGCGGCACACAGCGCGCCGATCCCAAGCTTCTTCCAGTTTTTCATCATATGCTTCCTTTCTTCTCTTTTATTCATTTTCATTTTCGGAGACGCGCGCCATATCATTCCGCGTCTCCGCTTCTGGCATAGACCGTCACGCGCCCGCTGTACATCCCCTCGACCTCGAGGCTCGGGCACTGCTGCGTCATGGCGGCGTCCAGATACAGCCTGCATTCTCCGCCGCCGCTCAGATACATGATCGACTCGCGCGGCACGTTGAAGCGCTGCGTATGCGCCCGCTCAGCGTCCCCGTCCCACACGACCGTCACGCCGCACCGCGGCCCCTCGTCCTCCAGCATCAGCCGGTAGAGGTCCTTTTCCGGCTCATAGGGCCGGTCGTAGTCGAAGGTATACTGCGCCGTTCCATAGCAGATGTCCGCCCCGCCCGCATTCTTTGAGCGCAGCTCCATCCGGACGCTCAGCAGGTCGCAGGATGTCGGATCGACACAGTACTGCTCCAGTGCATACGCATCGTCGTCATCGCCGCCGATCAGACGGGACCTGACCTCGAACACGAGCTGTCCGTCCTGCACGGACGGCTCGCCGGCCTCCACGGCCACGCCGTCCCCCGCGACGGTCAGATAAGGAAGCGGAATGATGCTCCTTTCGTACCACTCCTCCGCGGCAAACACCGTCATATCGATGCGCTGCAAAGCGCCGCTCCCGTCTTCTCCCGCAATAAGCCCCATTCCGTCCGGAACATCGTCCGAGCAGACGTCCATGCTGTAAACGCTGCTCTCGCCATACTCATCGCTGCCCCACCTGTACCGCCAGCTCTGCCATCTTCCCTTTTCGTCGAGCGTATACTGGTCGGTGGCTTTTTCAGCCAGACCGCGGTTCCTGCTGTCCGTGCTCTCGTATGTAACGGTCACGACCTCGTGCCGCGCAAGCAGCGCCTGGATCGTGTTCTTTTCGCAGACGTGCTCATAGGTGATCGGATGCTCCTGCGCCATGTCCGTCTGCTTTTCCGGCTCTTTGCAGCCCGCCAGCAGCAGCGCGGCGCCGAGCGCGCACAAAAGCGCAAGTGTCCAACGCTTCATCCCATCTCTCCTTTTGCCATTCCCGTTTTCCCTGCGGGGTTTTTCATCCCCGCACTGCTTTAGACGCAAAACGCGCGAAAAGGTTGCACGCTTATGATTTTTTTAAGAAACCGCCCGCTCCCGCCGCGCGCGGGGCTTGCTTTTTCCGCCCGCGCGGCATACAATGGGGAAAAATTTCCCTCAGGAGGGACGCATCATGAATTACATCGGCATCGACCTCGGCGGCACGAACATCAAGGGCGCGCTCGTCAGCGCGGAGGGCGAGATCCTGAAAGAGCGCTCTGTCCCCACGCCCGTGGACGCAGGCGGCGAGGCGATCGCCGCGCGCATGGCGGACGTCATCTCGCAGCTCTGCGCGGGCGAGGATCTGTGGAACATCAACGGCGTCGGCATCGGCTGCCCCGGCACCGTGGACGACGAGGCGGGCATCGTGCGCTTTGCGGCGAACCTGAAGCTTGAGAATTTCGACCTGCGCGGCGCGCTGCGCGCGCACACGACGCTCCCCATCCGCATCGGCAACGACGCCAACGCCGCCGCGCTGGGCGAGGCGCTCTTCGGCTGCGGACGCAACGCCGAGAGCACCATCGTCGTCACGCTCGGCACGGGCGTCGGCGGCGGCGTGGTGCTGGGCGGGAAGCTCCTCACCGGCTACACGGGCGCGGCGAGCGAGCTGGGCCATATGGTGATCGCCGAGGGCGGCGAGCTGTGTACCTGCGGCCGGCGCGGCTGCTTCGAGGCCTATTCCTCCGCCACGGCGCTCATCCGCGACACAAAGCGCGCCATGGCCGCGCATCCCGAAAGCCTGCTGCACAAAATTGCCGCGGAATCCGGCGGCGTGGACGGCCGCACGGCCTTCCTCGCCAGCGACGCGGGGGACGCTGCGGCGGCCCAGGTCGTGGAAAACTACATCGAGCATCTGGCCTGCGGGCTTACAGATCTCGTCAACATTTTCTTCCCCGAGGTCCTCGCGCTCTCGGGCGGCGTGGCCAATCAGGGCGACTCGCTGCTCCTGCCGCTGCGGCAGAAGGTGCGCGAGCGCTCGTTCGGCTCGCGCTACGCCGTCTCCCACACGCGCATCGAGCTCTGCACGCTCGGCTACCGCGCCGGCGTCATCGGCGCGGCGATGCTTGCGCGGGACTGAGCGGCGCCCTCCCACGGCAAAAAAGGGACGCTTTTTCAAGCGTCCCTTTTTTCTATCTCTGCGCCGCATCCGATACAACGGTGCGCGGGCTGCTCTCTCCTTCGACGAGCAGCTGCACCTGCTCCACGCCGCCGATCGAAAGCAGCGAATATTCGATCGCGTCGAACAGCAGTTCCCGCTGCGCCCAGTCCTCCGGCAGCGGCGCGTCTCCGGCAAGGTTCACATAGCATACGCCGTCCTCGATGCGCGACGACAGCACGCTGAAGTCTTCCGGCAGCAGCGTTTGCAGCGCGTCGTCCTCAGGCCCCTGCGCAAGCGCCTCAAGCACTGCGTTCACGCGCGTCTGCCCCTCGTAGAGCGCGAGCGTCTGCTGCTCGGCGCGCAGCTCTCCGCTTGAGGCATCGTAGAAGTAGAGCGATACCGTGATCGGCCGCAGGCCGCTCTCGCGGCTCAAAAGCAGCGTATCCTCCGCCAGCAGCACCTGCATCCGGCGATAGGGGAGCTCGCGCCCGTTCGCCGTGATGCTCACGGCGTTCACGTCGGGCAGCTGCGTCAGCGTCAGCGTGATGCAGTAGTCGGCAAGCGACAGCTCGATGCCCGAGAGCCTGCCGTACTGCGCGCTGAAGTCGAGCCGCGCGCGCCGTCCGGAGATCACGAGCGACTGCAGCGCCGTGCCATCGGGTACGGGCGGATGCAGCGCGGCCTCCTCCGGCTGCGTGAGCAGCCGTTCCACAAGCGCGCGGGCGCACTCCTCGGTCGAAAGCGTCTCGTCCGGCTCATAGCGCGTCTGCGCGGCGGCGATGGCGTCGCCCCCGCCCGCGCTGTCAGCGTCGGCAAGGTAGTAGAGCGCGTAGCCGCTCTCATCCGGCTGCTGCGCGCGCTGTGCGCACGAGGCGGCCAGCGGCGTCAGCAGCAAAAGCGTCAGCAGCAGTACAAGCGGTCGTTTCATGCCGTCTCCCCTCCCTCGATGCTGCGCGGCAGACGCACGGTGAACACCGTGCCGCCGCCCTCGCGCGCGCGGGCATCGATGCTGCCGCCGCGGCGGCGCACCGTATCGGCCACGATGGAAAGCCCCAGTCCCGTGCCGCCGGCGGCGCGGGAGCGCGCCTTGTCCACGCGGTAAAAGCGGTCGAACACGCGCGGCAGATCGCTCTCCGGAATGCCGATGCCGTTGTCGCTGACGGTGAGCACGCACTGCGCGTCGTCCCCGCCAAGGCTCGCCTCGACAAAGCCGCCCGGGCGGTTATACTTGATGGCGTTTTCCGTCAGGTTATAGAGGATCTGGTGCAGATCGTCCTCGCTTGCGAGCGTTTTCCCCTCGCGCGCGACCCCGTAGGACAGCTCGACCTGCTTCTCCTCCGCCACGGGGCGCAGCATCCGCACAACGCGCGCCATCACCGGCGCGATGTCGACGACCTCCGCCTCCGGCACAGCGCCGCTGTCGAGCCGCGTCAGCCGCAGCAGATTCTCCGTGATGCGCGCAAGGCGCTCGGATTCCTGCTCGATGTCGCCGACGAACTCGCGCACGGTGCGCATATCCATGTCCTCGGTCTGCAAAATGGAGTCCGACAAAAGCCGGATGCCGGCCAGCGGCGTTTTGAGCTCGTGGCTCGCGTCGGAAACGAAGCGGCGGCGCGCCTCCTCCGTCTCCTGCAGACGGTCGGCCATGGCGTTGAACTCGAACGCCAGCTCGCTGATCTCGTCGTTGCCGCCGACCTCTGCGCGGTGGCTGTAGGAGCCCTCGCGCATCCGGCGGATGGCCTCGGTCAGCACGCCGAAGCGCCGCGTCAGCACGCGCGAGAGCACAAGGCTCAGCCCCGCGGCGAAGACCGTCACCACCGCGGAGATCGTCAGCAGGTTCCTTTGCAGCGACAAAAGCAGCGCCGCCTGCTCGGTATCGTATTCGTAGGCATACACCGCGCCGATGGTCTGGCTGTGGTAGATGACGGGCCAGGCCGCGCAGCTTTTGAACGCGTCGTCCGAAAACTCGGAATAGAACGCGTCCTCGCCGCGCAGCGCCTGCACGACCTCGGTGTAGAACACATAGCGGCCGATAGCGCCGTCGGTCTCGCGCGTGTCGTAGAGCACGCGGCCGGACGCGTCGGTCACGAGGATGCGGGAGATGCCCGTCTCCTCCACAAGCGTCATCGCGCCCGCGACGTTCTCCTCGCTCAGCTCCTCAAGCCCCGAGAGCGCCGTCACCATCACCGAAACGCTGCTTTGCAGCGAGCTTTGCTTCGAGCGGAACGTCAGGTTCTCCGACGTCACGAGCGGATAGGTGTTCAGCAGAAGCAGCACCGCCACGATGATGGCGATGTAGCTGATGCTGAATTTCATCTGCAATCCCGCGCCCCTGCGCATGGCGGTTTCCTCCCTTCCGCGCTGTCTTCGCTTTGCTCAGTCCTTGAGGTAGTACCCCACGCCCCACTTCGTCAGGATATGGCGCGGCGCGGCGGGGTCGTCCTCCAGCTTCTCACGCAGCCGGCGGATGTGTACGTCCACCGTGCGGTAGTCCCCCGCATAGGTGTAGCCCCAGACAAGATCCATCAGACTCTCGCGCGAGTAAACGCGGCGCGGGTTCTTCACCAGCAGCTCCATCAGGTCATACTCCTTGGCCGTCAGCTCCACGGTCTCGCCGTCCTTGAGCGCCACGCGCTGCTCGGGATCGAGCGTGATGCCGCCGGCGGTCAGCAGCGCGCCGTGCGCGCCGTGCTGCTGTGCGCTCGCGTTCGCCCGCCGCAGCAGCGCGCGGATGCGCGCCTTCAGCTCGAGGATGTTGAAGGGCTTTGTGATGTAATCGTCCGCGCCGGACTCAAGGCCGATGATCTTGTCGGCGTCCTCGCCGCGCGCGGTGAGCATGATGATGGGCACGTTTGAAAACTCGCGGATGCGCATGCAGGCCGTCAGCCCGTCCATCTGCGGCATCATGAGATCGAGGATGATGAGATCGAAGCCGCCCGTTTTTGCCAGGTCGACGGCGCTCGCGCCGTCGTAGGCGGTCTCGACCGTGTAGCCCTCGTTCTCCAGATTGAATTTCATGCCCTTGACGAGCAGCTGCTCGTCGTCAACGACCAGTATCTTCATTGTCCGTCCTCCGTGAATGTGATCTGCGCGCGGAAGCCCTCGAGCTTCGCTTCCCCGATGCCCTTGACGTTCAAAAGCTCCTCCGCGGTCTGAAAATCGCCGTGCTCGGCACGGTAGTCGAGGATGCTTTGGGCAAGCACGGGGCCGATGCCCGTGAGCGTCTCCAGCTCCTCCGCCGTCGCGGTGTTCACGTTGACGAGCGTCACGGCGCGCGGCAGCACGGTGATCTCGCCGACCTGCTCCTGCACGCTCACGGTATAGCCCCCGTGGGCGCGGCCCGCGTAGGCCGCGCGGTGCAGCAGCGCGAGCGAAAGGGCAAAGCACAGCGTCAGCGCGGCCAGCGCAAGATACGCTCCGCCGATCCTGGTTTTCTTTTCTTGCCGCTCCACGGTTGCGCTCTCCCTTCTTTTTTGCTATACTGTTGTCGAAGCGTGCCGAACGGCGCGCGAAACAGCCCCAGTTTTTTAGATTGTATCATATGCCGAGGTATATTTCCATGAAAAAACGCCGTCTTCTTTCACTTTTTTTATCCTTCGTCCTGCTCGTCCCGTTTTTCGGGATGACGAGCGCCCGCGCCTACGAGGACTTCGACCTTGACGCGCGCGCCGGTCTTCTCATCGAGGCCGGCACCGGCGAGATCCTCTACGAGAAAAACGCCCATCAGGAGAACTATCCCGCCTCGCTCACCAAGATCATGGTCGCGCTGCTGGTGCTCGAGGCCATCGACGAGGGCAGGCTCGCGCTCACCGACGAGATCACCGCGACGGAGACCGCCATGGTCGGCCTTTCGAGCGGCGGCAGCACCGCCAACATCAAAGCCGGCGAAACGCTGACGGTGGAGGAGCTGCTCTACTGTATGCTCATCGTCTCGGCGAACGAAGCGTGCAACATTCTCGGCGAGGCCGTGAGCGGCACGGTCGGCAGCTTCATCGCGCGCATGAACGAGCGCGCGCAGGAGCTCGGCTGCGAGCACACGCACTTCGTCAACGCCTCCGGCCTGCACGATCCCCAGCACTACACCACCGCATGGGATCTCTACCTCATCACCTGCGAGGCGATGAAGCACGAGAAGTTCATGGAGATCTGCAACACCAAGAGCCACACCGTACCCGCGACGAACATGACCGAAAAGCCCCGCGAACTGCACACGACGAATTTCCTCATCTCCAACTGGCGCGCCCGCGGCTACGTTTACAGCGACGCGCAGGGCATCAAGACCGGCTCCACCCCCGAGGCGGGCTACTGCCTCGTCTCGTCCGCGCTGCGCGGCAGCCGCCACATGATCAGCGTGGTGCTGGGCGCGGAGCGCGTGACGCTTGAGGACGGCGTGACCATCCAGACGCGCAGCTTCTCTGAAACCTCCCGTATGTTCGACTGGGGCTTTGCGAATTTCGTCCGGCAGGACATTCTCTCCACCGACGAGCCGATCTGCGAGGTGCCCGTCGCGCTCTCGAGCGAGACGAACTACGTCGTCGCTCACGCGTCGGAAAGCCTCACCTGTCTGCTGCCGGAGAATGTGATGCCCGAGATGCTCGAGCGCACCATAACGCTGACGAACGAAACGGTCGACGCGCCCGTCGCCGCCGGCGACACGCTCGGCACGCTCACGCTCTCCTACGACGGCACGGTCTACGGCGAGACGACGCTGCTCGCGCTCAACGACGTTTCCGCCTCGTGGTTCCTCACCGCCCAGCGCGATGTCATCGCGTTCTTCTCGCAGACGTGGGTCAAGCTCGTACTGCTCGCGCTCGTGCTGCTCATCGCCGCGCTGATCGTCTATGTCACGGTCTTCTCGCGCCGCCGCCGTTACGGACGGCGCCGCCGCGGCGCAGGCAGCAGCGGCTATCGCGGCCGCGGAAGACGATAATCCATCAAAAAAAGCGGCCGAAGGGCCGCTTTTTTGATAGGACCGCGCTCTCCCGCGCATCTTCGGCCGCGAAAGGCATCCGATCTGTTTCCCGCCGCGGCAGCGCAGAGTGCGGCGGCGCCGTCTCAAGGAATCGGCCTTGCCGCTTTTTTGCGATTCAGTTCAATGTGACGACGTTGTTGCCCTGCGGGAACTCCACAAAGCGGACGGAGTAGAGGTCGGCTGTGATGTAGGCGCTGCGCCCCGGATGATAGATCGTGATATAGTCGCTGCCGACCTCCTGCAGCGTCCCGGTGGCCACGACTGTATTCTGCGAGCCGACGAGAAAGCTGACGATAACCGGCCGGCCGATGTTGCGCGCAAGCATTCCCTTCCACGAATTGTAGCCCATCTTGTCGACGGTCTGCACCTCTTCGATCTTGTCGGGCGAGGGGCGGAAGTGTCCGTTCGCGCCGCCCGCCGGCACGATCACCGCAGCGCCCGTCGGGCCTGTCAGCATTTCCTCATAGCCGAGGCTCATCTCGCTGCCCTTTTGCTGCTGCGCGCCCGCCGCTGCGGGCACGGCCGTCATCTGCTCGTAAAGGCAGGGTACGTTTTTCCCCATCTGCGTCATAGTTTCCTCTCCCTTTCCATTTTGATGCGCTGCGCCGAAGGCGCTTTATGTGCTGTAGTACGCCGCGGTGGGGGCATAAAAGCAGTGGTCGCCGATGCGCATGACGAATACCCCCACGCCGGAGGGAAAGTTCGCCCGGCAGGACGGCGAAAAGGGGTTAAAAAACCACATCGCCTCGCCAAGACCCGAAAGCCGGTTGCCCGCGATGGCCCAGTCGGCGATCTCATAGTGAATGTCCGTCGGGCGCATATTGTAGATGTTCTGCGGGTTGTAGCTGCCGTGCTCCACCTCGCTCGCGCAGACGAACTGCCCCGGCTGGAAGATGATCTTGCGGATGCTGCCCTGCCCCACGCGCGCGTATTCCCCGCCCGGGGCGCGCACGCGGTTCATCACTACGCCCGCCACCGCCTTCATCCCGTTTTCGCCCTCGCCGCCCGCCTCGCACTCGATCAGCCGCGCCAGCAGCTCGCGGTCGGAATACGCCATAACGCTTCCCTCCCCCGTTCTTTTCTTCCCCTCCAGTCTATGCCGCCGTGCCCGCTCCGTGCGCCGCAGGCAGAAAAACGCCGCGGGTCCCTGCCCGCGGCGTTTCCTTTTTGATTCAGTTCTCCTCGTCCGGCGGCGCCGGCTCGCCGTCCTCGGGCGGCGTAAGGCCGTAGGCTCCTTTCATCTTCAGCTCCTGCCACTGCTCCTTCGTAATGAGGATCTGGCGGGGCTTTGAGCCCTCGAACTGGCCCACGATGCCGCGCGTCTCCATCTCGTCGACGATGCGCGCGGCGCGCGAATAGCCGAGCTTCAGCCGCCGCTGGAGCATCGAGACGGAGGCCTGCCCCGTCTCCATCACCACGTCGATCGCGGCGGGCAGCATCTCGTCGCCCTCGTCGGCGGCGCTCTGCTCGCTCGGGGCATTTCCGCCGCTCTTGGCGCTGCCCTTTTCCTTCTCGGCAACGGCGGCGTTGATCTTGTCGATGACGGATTCATCGTAATCCGTTTCGCCGTTTTCCTTGACGAAGTTCACAACGCGTTCGATCTCCTCGCTCGAGATGAAGCAGCCCTGCACGCGCTTGGGCTTGCCCTCGCCGAGCGGGGCATAGAGCATATCGCCGCGGCCGACAAGCTTTTCCGCGCCCGCGGTATCGAGAATGATGCGCGATTCCATCGCCGAGGCGACCGCGAAGGCGATGCGGCTCGGGATGTTGGCCTTCATCAGACCCGTGATGACGTCGGCAGAGGGTCGCTGCGTCGCGATGACGAGGTGCATCCCTGCGGCGCGCCCCATCTGCGCCACGCGGCAGATCGACTCTTCGACCTCCTTGGCCGCAACAAGCATCAGATCTGCCAGTTCGTCGATGACGACGACGACGCTCGGCAGCTTTTTGAGCGTTTCGTCCGTCTCCGCCACCTTATTGTAGGAGGCAAGGTCCTTGACATTGTGCTCGGAGAAGATCTTGTAGCGCTTCATCATCTCGTAGACCGCCCATTGCAGTGCGCCCGCAGCCTTTTTCGGGTCGGTGACGACGGGGATGAGCAGGTGCGGGATGCCGTTGTAGGGCGCAAGCTCGACCATCTTCGGGTCGACCATGATGAAGCGGACCTCCTCGGGCGTCGACTTATAAAGCATCGAAACGATGAGCGAGTTTGTGCAGACGGACTTACCGGAGCCCGTCGTGCCGGCGATGAGCACGTGCGGCAGCTTCGAGATATTGCCGATGATGTTCCGGCCGCTGATGTCCTTGCCGACAGCGAAGGCCGTGGTGGAGGGATGCTGCGTGAACTCGCGCGACTCGAGCACCGTGCGGATGGCGACGGGGGAAACGAGCTTGTTCGGCACCTCGATGCCGACGACGGAGATCTTATCGGGGATGGGGGCGATGCGCACGCCGCTCGCGCCGAGCGCGAGGGCGATATCGTCCTGCAAGTTGGTGATCTTCGAGAGCTTCACGCCCTGGCTGAGCGTAAACTCATAGCGCGTGACGGACGGGCCGCGCACCACATCGCCGGGCTGGGCGTCCACGCCGAAGCTCGTGAGCGTCTGTGCGAGGCGGCGGGAGTTGTTGCGCAGCTCCGCGCCCGCTTCGGCGGCGTTCGTCATGCCGCCCTCTTTGAGCAGCGTGATGGGCGGATACTGGTAGGCGGGCGGCTCCGCCTGCGCGTCCACCGTCTCGATCTCGCGCGTGACCTCCTCGCGCGCCGCGTCGACCTCGGCGCGGCGCAGCCTGTCCTCCTGCTTGTCCGTCAGCACGGGCGCAGGCGGCGCGGCGGCCGGCGCGGGAACGATGGGCAGCGGCGCGGGGGCCGCCTTCCGCACGGGGGCGGCGGGCGGCATGTCGAACGGCGGGGCGTCCTGTGCCGGCGGCGCGGCCTCGGGCGCGCTCTGCGCCGCGGGAGCCGCCGTCCCGCCGAGCAGCTCGTCGGGGCTCCTGATGCTGTCAGACTTTCTGCGGAAGAAGCCGCCGGAGGGGTCCTTCTTCGCCGCCGGACGCTCCTCGCCGTCGAGCGGGATGTCGATCGCGCTCGGGCGGGATACCGCCGCGGCTCTTTCCGCGCGCGGCGCAGGCCTTTCCGTTTCCTCCTCCGGCTCATAGGGCACGCGCTCGTGCGAGCGCACGGCCTCGACCACGGCGGCAGGCGTCAGCCTGAACGCCATCATCAGAAACGCTGCCAGCAGGACCGCCAGCAGGATCATCGCCAGCGTCTTTTTCACCAGCAGCACCAGCAGGATCGCAAGCGAGGCCGACAGCACGCCGCCGGACTCAAGCGCCGCGCCGCTGGCCCACAGCAGCTTCAGGATGCCGTCCATCCCCGTATACTCCACCTTGCACAGCGTGATGTGCAGCATCGCGCCGAGCACGAGCGGCGCGAGCAGCGCGCCGACGAGGCAGGACGCGACGTTCCGCCCCCGATGGAACAGCAGGATATAGCTGCAAAGCCCCAGCGCGGGCGCGGCAAGATAGTAGCCCCAGCCGACGAGCGCGCGGCAGAGGTAGGCCGGCTGATCGAGCAGCCACGCCCCCGACTGGAAATAGCTGAACGCCAGACACAGCGCGAGCACCAGGCAGATCACGCCCGCGACCTCGCGCCGGATGGGGCGCTTCTGCTCCTTCTTCGCCGTGCGCTTCCCGCTCGCGGAGCGGGAGGCAGACGACGCTTTCTTTTTTGTTGTGGTCTTCTTCTGTTGTGCCATGTTTCACCTCAGGATCTATTGAACGACGGTCAGCACCAGCGTCAGCGCGCCGGCGGCCCAGCAGTAGTAAGCGAACGCGCCGAAGCGGCCCTTGTCGGCGACATACCGCAGCAGGCGGATGCAGGCGTAGCCCGACACCGCCGCCACCGCGACGCCGATAAGATACACCGGAACGCTGGAGAAATCGATGCCCGCGTCGAGCGCGTCCTTGAGCGTCAGGATGTTCGCGCCCAGCACCGCGGGGATGGAGAGCAGGAACGCAAAGCGCACGGCGAACTTGCGCTCAAAGCCCGCAAAGCAGCCCGTCGTGATCGTCATGCCGGAGCGGGAGACGCCGGGGCAGAGCGCAACGGCCTGTCCGATACCGACGAGCAGCGCGTCGAGCATGGTCGCGGTCTTCTCCGTCTTGCGGCCGCGGCGCGTGCGGTCGCTCAAAAACAACAGCAGGCCCGTGAAGATCAGCGCGCCGCCGATGAAATACATATTATCACCAAGGCCGGTAAAAAAACGGCGAAACGGCACCATAGCGAAAAGCGGCAGCGTGCCGACGACGATCATCAGGATGAGCCGCCGCGCGGGCGGCACGGGATTCGGCGTCGAGTGGCGCGCAAGGTCGCCGATGCCCGCGAAGAATTCAACGATCATCTCGCGGATATCGCCCCAGTAGGCGACGAACACCGCCACGAGCGTGCCGAGGTGCAGCAGCACATCGAAAAATTCCGGCACATCGCTCGCGCCCTGCATATTCAGCAGATGCTCGGCGATGGCAAGGTGGCCGGATGACGAGATGGGCAGAAACTCCGTCACGCCCTGTACAAGACCCAGCAGCACCGCACTCAGAATAGACATAAAAAACAGCTCCTTTACTGAAAAAGCTCCCCGCGCATAACAACACATGGTAAGTATAGCACGCTCCGGCAGAAATTACCACCCCGAATTGCGCGCGGTACTTTTCCTGATATTCCTCCCTTGCGCGCGCACGGCAAATATGCTATGATGCTCTGGCAAGTCCGATACAAAGGAGCGAAGGAACAATGACTTACACTTACCGTACCAAAGGCGTCTGCTCGAAGGAAATGCGCCTTGCGCTGGACGACGATCATACCATCCGCAGCGTCGAGGTCATCGGCGGCTGCAACGGCAACCTGCAGGGCATCTCCCGTCTTGTCGAGGGCATGAAGGCCGAGGACGCGATCGCGCGGATGCGCGGCATCCGCTGCGGCATGAAGAACACCTCCTGCCCCGATCAGCTCTCCATCGCGCTGGGCGAGGCGCTCGCACAGATGCAGTAACGGCAGAAGACGCCCGCGGTCCGGAAAGGCCGCGGGCGAAAAGCTGCATCATTTCCTGCAAAAATAGCGCCGCCGTCTCTGGACAAACCGCGGCGGACTGTGTATACTGTGCTTGATATGCGGCGCATGGCGCGCCGTGCGGACAGGGGGGATCTCATGGACATTGATATGGACATCAAAGAGCTGGAAGCGTTCGCCTACGTGGTGGAAAATTGCAGCTTTTCCCGCGCGGCGGAGCTGCTGCACCTCACGCAGCCGACCATCAGCTCACATGTCTCCGCACTGGAGCGGAAACTGAATATCAAGCTCATCGTCCGCACGACGAAGGAGACCTACCCCTCCGACGCGGGCAAGCTTCTCTACAAATACGCCAAGGAGATCCTGCAGGTGCGTGAGAACGCGGCCATCGCGCTGCGCAACTTCTCGCAGGAGATGAAGGGCACGATCTCCATCGCCGCCTCGACGGTGCCGAGCCAGTACTACCTGCCGCATCTTCTGCAGGAATTCCGCGAGCGCTATCCGGACATCACATTCAGCATCCAGATGGAGGACAGCCCCAAGGTCGCGGAGCTCGTCGCCACGCGCAGCGTGGAGATCGGCTTCTGCGGCACGATGATCGCCAGCCACAAATGCGTCTATCAGGACTTTGCGAGCGACCCGATGGTGCTCATCACGCCCAACACGGAGAAGTACCGCGCCTATGAGGGCGGCGCGTTCCCCATCGGGCAGATCCGCGAGGAGACGTTCATCAGCCGCGAAAAGGGCAGCGGCACCTATCAGGCCGGCAAGGAGCTTCTGAGCCAGTACGGCGTGGACATCGCCGCGCTGCGCACCGCCGTTGAGATCCGCTCGACCGAGAGCGTCAAGCAGATGGTCAGCCAGGGCCTCGGCATCGGCCTGATCGCCGAGAGCGCTGCGCAGGACTACGTCCAGTTCGGCAAGATTCTCGCCTTCCCCTTCCCCGATTCCGCGTTCCGCCGCCGGCTCTATATCGTCAAGCACAAAAACAGCATCCTCTCCCCCATCGCGCAGGTATTTTACAACTATGCGCGCAAAACGGGCGACAAAGCATCCGCACAATAAGCGGGTGCTTTTTTTCGTCACTTTTATAGATTTTTTCACTAAATAGGCATTTACAATTTACAAAGCAAAGTATATGATAGAGACACGGGTTGCATCCGCAACAAGCAAAGCCGCAGAAGATGGGAGGCGTATGCCGTGGAATGCCGTGATTCCGCTCTGTTTCAGGGCGTGGACGAGCGCTCGTGCCAGAATATGCTCGAATGCTTCGGCGCCTACGAGCGGCGCTTCACCGCGGGGCAGACCCTCCTCGTGTGCGGCGAACAGCAGGACATGATCGGCGTGCTGCTCACCGGCAGCGCGGCGCTGCTGCGCCTGCACGCCGACGGGAACCGCACGGTGCTCGAAACGATGGACGAGGGCAGCGTCTTCGGCGAGGAGCTGGCCTTCACCGGTCTTTGCGACGGCAGCGCCCTTATCGAGTGCCGCGAGGACTGCCGCGTGCTCTTTCTGCGCTACGACCAGATCACCAAGCGCTGCGAGAACGCCTGCTCCTGCCACAGCCAGGTCGTAACGAACCTCTTTCAGCTCCTCTCGCGCAAGTCGCTGCATCTCAGCCGCCGCGTCGAGGTGCTCTCCTGCCGCTCCATCCGCGAAAAGCTGCTGTGCTTTTTCCGCCAGCAGTCCGAGCTATGCGGCAGCGCGACCTTTTCCCTGCCCTTTTCCCTCAGCGTGCTCGCCGACTATATCAGCGCCGACCGCAGCGCCATGATGCGCGAGCTGAAGCATCTGCGCGAGGAGGGCGTCATCCGCACGGAGAACCGCTGCGTGACCCTGCTCTGAGCCTTGGCAGGCATTTCTCAGAAATGCAAGCTTTCCTGCATTGTCACAACGTTAACATTTGTTGACGCAGGAAAACTTTCATGATATCATCCCTGTGTGAAAATCCGGCGCCCTGCGCTCCGCCGTCGGCAAGCGGCGGGGCGGCGTCCGAAAAAAAGGAGAGTCGTCCATGTATCGCATCGTGAAGAAAGAAGCGCTGAAGCCCACAGTGATCCTGTACGAGATCGAAGCGCCGATGGTGGCAAAGAAGGCCGAGCCCGGCCAGTTCATCATCCTGCGCGTCGACGAGAACGGAGAACGCATCCCCATCACCATCCACGACTACGACCGCGAGAAGGGCACGGTGACGATCATCGTGCAGACGGTCGGCGCCACGACCGAAAAGCTGAGCCACAAGGCCGAGGGCGAGTTCATTCAGGACTTCGTCGGCCCGCTCGGCCGCCCGACCGAGACCGAGGGCAAGAAGAAGGTCTGCGTCGTCGGCGGCGGCGTGGGCTGCGCCATCGCCTACCCCGTTCTGAAGAAGTTCCATGACTGCGGCGCGGAGGTCCACGCGGTCGTCGGCTTCAAGAACAAGGATCTTGTTATCCTTGAGGACAAGTTCCGCGCCGCGTCCAGCGTCATGAAGCTCATGACCGACGACGGCTCCTACGGCGAAAAGGGCCTCGTCACCGACGCGCTCAAGGCGCTCATCGAGGACGGCAACCAGTATGACGAGATCTTCGCCATCGGCCCCGCCATCATGATGAAGTTCGTCTCCAAGACCACCGAGCCCTACGGCATCCCCACCACCGTCTCCATGAGCCCCATCATGGTCGACGGCACCGGCATGTGCGGCGGCTGCCGCCTCACCGTCGGCGGCGAGACGAAGTTCGCCTGCGTCGA
>CAKTLG010000008.1 GCA_934572465.1 uncultured Oscillospiraceae bacterium | reverse complement strand
CCTATGGGTCAAATGCGTGTCCGCCGAACGGGGCCATGGGTCAAAATCTCGTGTCCATTTTCTTGGGTACAGTTTAGAATCAAAGGGGGTCATTCTCTTTCGCAAAAGAGAATACCCCCTTTATAACCCCCAGAGAAAGGCTAACATTGCCGGTCTCAGGCTTGAAGAACTGCTCAGCCTGCGGAGTGAAAGTGCGGCGTACATGGCTTCGCCATGAGTCTCTACTGTTCGCAGCCGCTCTCAACCGCGCGCACTCCGTGGCGCGCGTGTGACGGCTGGCGCGGCGGCAGATAGCTTGACAAAGGTCAAAGCTCAATTTTGCCGTGTTTTTCTTCGTAGGCTTCGATCGCATCGCGGATGAGGATCAAAATTTCATTGTTCGCGCTGCGGCCTTCATAGTCGGCAACGACATGAAGCTTATGAAGCATCGTTTCATCAATGCGAATGGATAGACTCTTAATAGCCATAGAAAGACCTCAAAACATAGTTATTATGTATTTACAATAAGCTCGTTTTGAAGTATCATGTGCACAATGGATATATAATATATCCAAAATATGTCTGGAGGTTCTGCTATGACAGATTATCAGAAGATGTATTCGACCCTGTTCAACGCCATCACTGACGCGCTGGAGCAGATGGACGCGCAAAACTACGGCGAAGCAAAGAAAACGCTGATCTCCGCGCAGCAGAAAGCGGAGGAGATCTATATCAATTCCGCGGAATAAACAGGCTGCCGCGGCGGCAGACCGCCGCGTAAAAAACGAGAAACGACCACGTCAGCGGCCGCTCTGCTTCACTCTGGGATAAGGCTTCTCCTCATCCGTCAGCTTTGCCAGATAATCCATGCTCGTTTCCAGTGCCAGCGCAATACGGCGGCACTGCTCAAAGCTCATGTTGCGCTTGCCCGTCTCGATCTTGGAATAATCGCTCTGGTCGATACCTGTCAGCATCTGCATCTTGACCTGAGAATAACCTTTCTTTTTGCGCAGCTCTCTCATGCGGGTCATCTAAATCACCTCGGCAAAATTATGGCGAATTGACCTATTGATAATAGGGTTATATTGACCTATAATATTTTTGAGGTGATAGTATGCTGACCTACAAAACTCTTTACTGCGGCATGGTACGCAGTATGAGCGAGGCTATCGATCTTTACGATGCCGGAAAGGGCATTCTCGCACGCGAGGTACTGCAAAAAGCGCTCTTGGATGCAGAGGGAAAGGTCATTGCGTTCGATATTGTTTCAGATGAGCCTTTGGGCAATGCGCAGAGCACCGTCGACGGGACACGGGGTAGATAATCCAAAAAGGAGGGGCTGCGCCCCTCCCTTTTGGTCGTTAGGGGGTGCAGGGGGCGAGGTCGAAACGCCCCCTGCCCTTTCTCTGGGGGTTATAAAGGGGGTATTCTCTTCGGAAAGAGAATACCCCCTTTGACTGGTGTGGCGAGGGTACGCAAAATTCAAAAAGAAAAATGACAAAAACACTTGTACGATTTTTGAAAGCGTGATAAAATAGCACATTACAGAAAAAATAGCAGAAGCGCCGCTTTTCCGGCGCGGCGCGGAGCAAAGGAGGAAGCGTCCATGGCCGTCCACGAGGGACATCGCGCACGCAAAAAGGAACAGTTCCGCGCCCACGGGCTCGACGCGTTCGCCGACCACGAGGTGCTCGAGCTGCTGCTGTACTATGCCGTGCCGCGCATGGACACAAACCCCGTCGCGCACCGGCTGATGGAAAAATTCGGCTCGCTCGACGGCGTTTTTTCCGCTGACCGCGCCGCGCTCGAGGAGGTCGAGGGCATCGGCGAAAACGCCTCTACGCTGCTCTCGCTGCTCTACCCGCTTTACCGCCGCATCCGCGCGTCCTCCGGCGCGCGCGAGGTCATCCTCAGCGACGCCGAGCAGGCGGGCGCATACTTTCTGGATCTCTTTTTCGGCGAGAAGGAGGAAAGACTGTACGAGGCGTGCCTTGACGCCAAGGGGCGGCTGCTCGCCTGCCACCTGATCGCCGAGGGAACGAACGACAGCGTGCAGATCAACATTCGCCGCATTGTGGAAAACGCGCTGCGCTGCGGCGCGAGCAGCGTGCTGCTGAGCCACAACCATCCCAGCGGCGTGGCGCTGCCCTCGCCCGACGACAACGCGACGACGCTTGCGGTCTTCGACGCGCTGCGCACTGTGGGCATCGAGCTCGCCGATCACATCATCGTCGCGGACGACGATTTCGTTTCGCTGCGGCACAACGGACTTCTGCCCGAAAGGAAGGGGAACGGATATGGAATTTAAGCTGCACGCGCCCTTCAAGCCGACGGGCGACCAGCCCGAGGCCATCGAAAAGCTCGCGCAGGGCGTGAAGCTCGGCCTTGACGAACAGGTGCTGCTCGGCGTCACGGGCTCGGGCAAGACGTTCACGATGGCGAGCGTCATCGAAAAGCTCCAGCGGCCGACGCTCGTGCTCGCGCACAACAAGACGCTCGCCGCGCAGCTGTGCGCGGAATTCAAGGAGTTTTTCCCCGAGAACGCGGTGGAATACTTCGTCTCCTATTACGACTACTACCAGCCAGAGGCTTATATCCCCCACACCGATACCTATATCGCCAAGGACGCCTCGACGAACGAGGAGATCGACCGCCTGCGGCTCTCCGCGACCTGCGCGCTGCTCGAGCGGCGCGATGTGATCGTCGTCTCGTCCGTGTCGTGCATTTACGGCCTCGGCGAGCCGGAGGACTTTGAAAAGCTGATGATCTCGCTCCGTCCGGGCATGACGATGGAGCGCGACTTCCTCTTGAAGCGGCTCATCGAGATCCGCTACGAGCGCAACGACGTCGCCTTTGAGCGCAACCGCTTCCGCGTGCGCGGCGACACGGTGGAGCTTTACCCCGCATATTACCGCGACAAGGCCATCCGCGTCGAATTCTTCGGCGACGAGATCGACGCGATCCGCGAGTTCAACCCCGTGACCGGTCAGGTGACGCGCACGCTCCAGCACATTGCCATCTACCCCGCGTCGCATTACGTGACGACGAAGGACAAGCTCGAGCGCGCCATCGTGGAGATCGGACGGGAGCTTGACGAGCGCGAGGCGCAGTTTTTGGCTGAGGGCAAGGCCGTCGAGGCCCAGCGCATCCGCCAGCGCACGCGCTACGACATCGAGATGCTGCGCGAGCTGGGCTACTGCACGGGCATTGAGAACTATTCCCGCGTCATCAGCGGGCGGCCCGTCGGCTCCCCGCCGCTGACGCTCATCGACTATTTCCCCAAGGATTTCCTGCTCTTTGTGGATGAATCGCACGTCACGCTGCCGCAGGTGCGCGCGATGTACAACGGCGACCGCGCGCGCAAGGAGAGCCTTGTCGAATACGGCTTCCGCCTGCCCTGCGCGTTCGACAACCGCCCGCTCAAGTTCGACGAATTCGAGCAGCGCGTCCACCAGCGCATCTACGTTTCCGCAACGCCCGGCGATTATGAAAAGGACCGCGCGGGACAGATCGTCGAGCAGGTCATCCGCCCGACGGGGCTTCTCGACCCGAAGGTCGAGGTGCGGCCTGTTGAAGATCAGATTGACGATCTCATCGGCGAGATCAACGCAAGATCGGCGCGCAACGAGCGCGTGCTCGTCACGACGCTGACAAAAAAGATGGCCGAGGATCTGACGCAGTATCTGACCGGCGCGGGCATCCGCGTGCGCTATATGCACGCGGACGTGGAGACGATCGAGCGCATGGAGCTTATCCGCGGGCTGCGACTCGGCGAGTTCGACGTGCTCGTCGGCATCAACCTGCTGCGCGAGGGACTCGATCTGCCGGAGGTCTCGATGGTCGCGATCCTTGACGCGGATAAGGAGGGCTTCCTTCGCAGCGAGACGAGTTTGATCCAGACCATCGGCCGCGCGGCGCGAAACGCCGACGGCCTTGTTGTGCTCTACGCCGACACGATCACCCCCTCGATGCGCCGCGCCATGGACGAGACCGAGCGCCGCCGCAAGATCCAGGACGACTACAACAAGGCGCACGGCATCATCCCGCAGACCATCCGCAAGGATGTGCGCGAGATCATCGAGATCTCGAGAAAGGACGAGGACTCCGCCCGCCGCCGCGGCAAGCGCAAGCTCTCAGAGCGCGAGCGGGATGAGGAGATCCGCAAGCTCGAAAAGCAGATGCAGGAGGCAAGCAAAATGCTCGAATTCGAGTACGCCGCCATCCTGCGCGACCGCATCATCGAGTTGCGCAAGGAAAGCGCGAAATAAGAAGAAAGAGACAAAACCCGTGAAAAAATACGTATCCTACGCCTGCATTCTTGCGGCCGCCGCCTGCTGGGGCTGCATCGGGCTTTTTAACCGCCCGCTGCTCAACGCGGGCATCACGCCGGAGAACCTTGTCGTCATCCGCAACGCCGGCGGCCTTGCGGCGCTCGTGCTCTTTTTCCTGTGCACCGACCGCGGCGTGTTCCACGTGAAACCAAAGCATCTGCCGATCTTTGCCGCCACGGGCATCGTCAGCGTCGTGCTCTTCACGCTCTGCTACTTCAACGCGCAGAAGCTCTGCTCGCTGTCCGTCAGCGCGATCCTGCTCTATACCGCGCCGGCGATGGTGGTCGTGATGAGCGCGCTCGTCTTCAAGGAGAAGATCACGGGCAGAAAGCTCCTTGCCCTCGCGCTCGCCTTTCTCGGCTGCGCGCTTGTGACGGGCGTTTTTACGGGCGGACTGTCGCTGACGGCGCAGGGGCTTTTGTTCGGCCTCGGCGCGGCGTTCTTCTATGCGCTCTATTCGATCTTCGCGCCCTTCGGGCTGCGGCACTACGGCGCGATGACGGTCGTGCTGTGGACGTTTGTCTTCGCCGCGCTCGGCGCGCTGTTCGTCGCCGACTGGAGCAACCTCGCGTCCGTTCTGAGCGTGCCGCAAAATGCGCTGCTTGCCGCGGGGCTGGTGCTGCTCTCCACCGTCGCGCCCTATATCCTCTACACAAAGGGGCTTGCGAACGTTGAGAGCGGCAGGGCCAGCATTATGGCGAGCATCGAGCCGGTGGTCGCCTCGCTCGTCGGCACGCTCGTCTTCGGCGAGCCGTTCGGCGTGACGGCGCTGCTGGGGCTCTGCTGTATCCTCGCCTGTGTGTACATTCTGAAATGACCTGCAAAGGAGGCTGCCGCGATGGCAAAGAATAAGGAAGAAAAGACCAATGTGATGCGCGTGCTCGAGCAGAAGAAGCTTGCCTACACGCCCCACACCTATCCCCATGAGGAGGGCGTCGCCGTCGATGGCGTGACGGTGGCGCAGTCCATGGGCTTCGACCCCGCGATCGTCTTCAAGACGCTCGTCGCGCGCGGCGCGAGCGGACAGCATTACGTTTTCGACGTGCCGGTGGCGGAGAATCTTGATCTCAAGAAGGCTGCAAAGGCCGTGGGCGAAAAGTCTATTGAAATGATCCGCCAGAAGGAGCTCCTGCCGCTCACAGGCTATGTTCACGGCGGCTGCTCGCCCGTGGGGATGAAGAAATTATTCCCCACCGTGTTCCACGCCTCGGCGGAGGAGCTTCCTGCGATGATCGTCTCGGCGGGCAGGATCGGCTGTCAGGTCGAGCTTTCTCCCCGCGACCTCGCCGCGCTCGTGCGCGCGAAATTTGCGAACATCATTGTGTAAGGAGGGGCATCCCGTGACCGAGGAAGCAAGAGTCATTCTGGAGCAGTTCGAGGTGCGCAAGTCCATGCGGCAGAAGGAGGCCTTTTGGGCCTATCTCTGTCCGCTGCTGCGCGAGCGCGGCTATGAGCCGGAGGTAAAGCTTGAAAAGGGCCTTGGCAGAAGCCGCAACATCATCATCGGCGATCCGGAGAAGGCGAAGCTCATCTTCACCGCGCATTACGACACCTGCGCCGTGCTGCCCGCCCCGAACTTCATCACGCCGCGCAACATGCTCTGGTACGGGCTGTATCAGCTGCTGCTCACCGTCGTCATGCTGGCGCCGTGCTTTGCCGCGGAGATCGCGCTGCTGATGCTGTGGCCGGACGCGCCGTTCGGCGCGGCGCTCGGTGTCACCTATTTCATGCTGCTGTTCTGTCTGTGGTGGATCTTCAACGGCAAGGCCAACAAGCACACCGCGAACGACAACACGAGCGGCACCGTGACGCTGACGGAGATATTGCTCGCGCTGCCCGAGGCGCTGCGCAGCGACGTCTGCTGCATCTACTTTGACAACGAGGAGAAGGGCCTGCTCGGCTCCACGGCGCTGGCAAAGCGGTGCAGGGAGGCGCAGCGGCACGCGCTCGTCGTGAATTTCGACTGTGTGTCGGACGGCGATTCGCTCCAGCTTTTCCCCACGAAGGCGCTCAAGAAGGACGAAGCGGTGCTCGCGCTGCTGGAAAAATGCTTCGCCGCGGGCGGCGATAAGACGAGCGAGGTCGTGCGTTCGTTCGGCTTCTACCCCAGCGATCAGGCGCGCTTTGCGCGCGGCGTTGGCGTGTGCGCGCTGAAAAGGAGCCGGATCTTCGGCTGGTACATGGATAGAATACATACCGGCCGCGACCGGATGTTCGACGAGCGCAACATCGACCTGCTGCGCGAGGGCGCGGTGCGCTTCGCGCTGGCATACTGCGGCGCTGCGTGTACAGAAAAAGGTTGACATAAAAAATTCATTGGAGTACGCTCGTCTTGCGATCGCAAAATGAGCAACAGGAGATATCAGTTCATGCCAAGTAAGATCTTTGTCAAGGGAGCAAGAGAAAATAACCTCAAGAACATCGACGTCGAGATCCCCCGCGACGCGCTGACCGTCATCACGGGGCTTTCCGGCAGCGGCAAATCGTCGCTTGCGTTCGACACCATCTATGCCGAGGGCCAGCGCCGCTATGTGGAGAGCCTGTCGTCCTACGCCCGTATGTTCCTCGGACAGAAGGAAAAGCCCGACGTCGACTATATCGAGGGCCTCTCCCCCGCCATTTCCATCGACCAGAAGACCACCTCGCAGAACCCCCGCTCCACCGTCGGTACGGTGACGGAGATCTATGACTATCTGCGTCTGCTCTGGGCGCGCGTCGGCACGCCGCACTGCCCCAACTGCGGCAAAGAGATCCGCCAGCAGTCCATCGACCAGATCATCGACCAGCTCATGGCGCTGGGCGAGGGGACGCGCGTGCAGATCATGGCGCCGGTCATCCGCGGAAAAAAGGGCGAGCACGCCAAGATTTTCGAGGATGCGCGCAAGTCCGGCTACGTCCGCGTCCGCGCCGACGGGAGTATGTACGATCTGTCGGAGGAGATCCGGCTCGATAAGAACAAAAAGCACAACATTGAAGTCGTGGTCGACCGTTTGATCCTCCGTCCCGACATCGTCCACCGCCTGACCGACTCGTGCGAGACGGCTGCGGCGCTCTCGGGCGGGCTGGTGCTGGCAAACATCCTGCCGGACGAGCGCGACATCCTCTTTTCCCAGAACTATGCCTGCGAGGACTGCGGCATCTCCATCGAGGAGCTCAGCCCCCGTATGTTCTCGTTCAACAACCCCTTCGGCGCGTGTCCCGAGTGCACGGGCCTTGGCACACAGCTCAAGGTCGACCCCGATCTGGTCATCCCGAACAAGAGCGTATCGCTGCTCGACGGCGCGATCTGCGCCTCGGGCTGGAACAACGTGCGCGGCGACGGCATTTCGCGCATGTATTTCGAGGCGCTTTCAAAAAAGTATCATTTCTCGCTCCGTGATCCTGTGGAAAAGCTGCCGAAAGAGGTCATGGACGTTATCCTGTACGGTACAAAGGGCGAAAAACTTGAATTGCAGTACGACCAGCCGCGCGGCAAGGGGACGCTTTATCAGGCGTTTGAGGGTATTCTGCCCAACCTGGAGCGCCGCTACCGCGAAACGCAGAGCGACGGCGTGCGCGAGGAGCTGGAGAGCTGCATGAGCGAGTGCCCCTGCCCCGCCTGCAAGGGCAAGAGGCTGCGCCGCGAATCCCTCGCCGTGACGGTCGGGGATCTGAGCATCAGCGACTACTGCGAAAAATCCGTCGTCGACGCGCTGGACTTTGTGGATAAGCTGACGCTCACGGAGCAGCAGCTGCGCATCGGCGAGCGCATTTTGAAGGAGATCAAAAACCGCCTCGGCTTCCTGCGCTCAGTGGGCCTTGAGTACCTGACGCTTTCGCGCGCGAGCGCGACGCTCTCCGGCGGCGAGGCCCAGCGCATCCGGCTTGCCACGCAGATCGGCTCGAGCCTGATGGGCGTCCTCTATATCCTCGACGAGCCGTCCATCGGATTGCACCAGCGCGACAACGACAAGCTGCTTGCCACGCTCAAGAGATTGCGCGACCTTGGCAACACGCTCATCGTCGTCGAGCATGACGAGGACACGATGCGCGCGGCGGACTATCTTATCGACATCGGCCCCGGCGCGGGCGCGCACGGCGGACAGGTCGTGTCCTGCGGCACGCCGCAGGAGGTCATGGCGGACCCGAATTCCCTGACCGGCCAGTACCTCAGCGGCAAAAAGAAGATCGAAGTGCCGAAAGAGCGCCGCGCGGGCAATGGCAATTTCCTCACCGTGCGCGGCGCGCGGGAAAATAACCTCAAGGAGCTCGACGTCTCCATCCCGCTCGGGACGTTCACGTGTGTCACGGGCGTCTCGGGCAGCGGCAAATCCTCGCTCGTCAACGAGATCATCTATAAAAAGCTCGGCGCGGACTTGAACCGCATGAAGGTGCACCCCGGCCGGTGCAGGGCCATCGAGGGCGAGGAGTTTCTCGACAAGGTCATCTGCATCGACCAGAGCCCCATCGGCCGCACGCCGCGCTCCAACCCCGCG
The DNA here is from genome assembly GCA_934572465.1 of uncultured Oscillospiraceae bacterium. GTDB lineage: Bacteria > Bacillota > Clostridia > Oscillospirales > Oscillospiraceae > Hominicoprocola. The sequence goes on along the minus strand of CAKTLG010000008.1, from coordinate 68,641 downwards.
ACGTATACGAATCTCTTCAACGACATCCGCGACCTCTTTGCTTCGACTCCGGACGCGAAGGCGCGCGGCTATGCCGCGGGCCGCTTCAGCTTCAATGTGCGCGGCGGCCGGTGCGAGGCCTGCTCGGGCGACGGCCAGCTCAAGATCGAGATGCACTTCCTGCCCGATATCTACGTGCCGTGCGAGGTCTGCAAGGGCAAGCGCTACAACCGTGAAACGCTCGAGGTCCGCTACAAGGGCAAGAGCATCGCGGACGTGCTTGAGATGACGGTGGAGGAGGCGCTGGAGTTTTTCCGCGACCTTCCCAAGCTTGAGGCAAAGCTCCGCACGCTCAGCGAGGTGGGCCTCGGCTATATCCGCCTCGGCCAGTCCTCGACCACCCTGTCCGGCGGCGAGGCGCAGCGCGTGAAGCTCGCAAGCGAGCTCAGTAAGCGCTCGACGGGGCGGACCATCTATATCCTCGACGAACCGACGACGGGACTGCACACGGACGACGTGAAAAAGCTGCTTGAGGTTTTGCAGCGCCTTGTCGACGCGGGCAACACCGTGCTCGTCATCGAGCACAACCTGGACGTGATCAAGTGCGCAGACTTTATCCTAGACCTCGGCCCCGAGGGCGGCAGCGGCGGCGGCACCCTCGTCGCCGCCGGCACGCCGGAGGAGGTCGCCGCGTGCGAAAAGTCCTACACGGGGCAGTATCTGAAAAAAGCGCTGAAGGGCTAAGCACGCCCTGCCCGTCCGCGCCGTAGAATGGCGCGAGGTGATGAATATGCGGCTCTTGCAGGACGGCGTTGTGGCGGCGCTCGCCGCCATCGGCCTGACGGCGGTGATCTTTCTGCTCGTTTCGGCCATCGTACACCCGCGCCGGCGCGGAACGGTACCGGCCATCGCGCTTGTGCCGGTGCGCGGCGCGGAGAGGAAGCTGGAGTACACGGTGCGCGCGCTGGAGCGCTCGCGCTATGAGGAGGGCGGCTTTTCGCGCATCGTGATCGTGGACTGCGGCCTTGAAGAAGAGTACCGCCGCGTGGCGGAGCTTCTGTGCCGCGACGATTACGATGTGGCGCTCTGCCGCCCCGGGGAGCTGCCCGATATTTTGACTTAGGAGAAGCTGCTATGGGAGAAGAAACGACGATCATGGGCACGGTGATGTCCGTCGTTTTCCAGAACGAGGAGAACGGCTATGCCGTGCTGCGCCTCGTGACGGACGACGGCGAGCTTTTGACGCTCGTGGGCTGCGTTCCCTGCGCCGCCCCGGGCGAGAGCCTGACCGCCACGGGCGCGTTTTCCTCCCATCCGCAGTACGGCGAGCAGTTCTCGGCCACGGAGGTCGAGCGGTACCTGCCCTCGAACGAGACGGAGATACTGAACTACCTCGCCTCCGGCGTTGTGCGCGGCGTGGGGCCGGCGACGGCGGAAAAGCTCGTTGCGCGCTTTGGCGAGCGGACGCTCGAGGTCATCGAGTCTGAGCCGGAAAAGCTCACGGCCATCAAGGGCATGACCGCGAAGCGCGCGCAGGAGATCTCCATGGCCTTCAACGAGCAGATGGGCCTGCGCCGCGTGATGGAATTTCTTTCGCATTACGACCTGCCCGCCGCGCTCAGCGTGCCGCTCTACCGGCGCTTCGGCGCAAATGCGATGGCCGCGCTTGAGCGCGACCCCTACCTGCTCTCCGACAGCGCGTTCGGCGTGGACTTTTCCGTCTGCGACGAGATCGCGCTTTCAATGGGTTTCGGCGGCGACGCGTCGCGCCGCACCGAGGCGGGACTTCTTTTTGAGCTGTCCCACAACCGCGACGCGGGCGGGCACGTCTTCCTTCCGCGCGAAAAGCTCCTTGCCGCGACCGCTCAGCTGCTCGACTGCGATGTCGACGCGGCGGAAAAGAGCCTTGACGATCTCATTGCGCTGCGCCGCGTCGTGCAGGAGCCGGTGGCGAATGTGACGGCCTGCTATCTGCGCAGCAGCTGGGAGGACGAGACCTATGTCGCCGCGCGGCTGAACGCCATGCTTCTGGACAGGCCCGACGCGCTGCGCGGCGTGGCGCGCACGATCAGCGAGATCGAGCGCGAGCAGGGCGTGCAGTACGCCCCGCTCCAGCGGCAGGCCGTGGAGCTTGCGGCAAAGGAAGAATTATTATTGCTCACCGGCGGCCCCGGCACGGGCAAAACGACGAGCGTGCGCGCGATCGTCGCGCTTTTTGAGCGCATGGGATTGAACGTCCTGCTCGCCGCGCCCACGGGGCGCGCGGCCAAGCGCATGGGCGAGCTGTGCTCGCGCGACGCGCAGACCATCCACCGTATGCTCGGCATGACATGGAACGACCAGACCGGCGAGGTCACATTTACCAAAGGCGAAAAGGAGCCGCTTGAGGCCGACGCGCTCATTGTGGATGAGACGTCGATGGTCGACCTCGCGCTCATGCGCGCGCTGCTCGCGGCGCTGCGCCCGGGGTGCCGCCTCGTTCTCGTCGGCGATCCCGACCAGCTGCCGAGCGTCGGCGCGGGCAATGTATTTTCTGACCTCATTCGCAGCGGGCGCATTGCGGCCGTTGCGCTGCGCGATATCTTCCGGCAGGCTGAGCAGTCGATGATCGTGCGCAACGCGCACCTTGTCAACACCGGTATGCCGCCGGAGCTGAAAAACGCCGCGTCGAACGACTTTTTCTTCCTCCCCCGCCGCGACAGCGTGCGGCTCGTGGAAACGGTGGTCGAGCTGTGCAAGACCCGCCTTCCCGACAAAATGGGCATCCCCGCCGAGGAATTGCAGGTGCTTACCCCCACGCGGCGCGGCGACGCGGGCACGCGGTCGCTCAACTTTGCGTTGCAGGCCGCGCTGAATCCGCCGCGGCCCGACAAAAAGGAGCGCCGCTTCGGCGAGCTTACCTTCCGCGAGGGCGACCGCGTCATGCAGACGCGCAACGACTACGACGTCGTCTGGCAGAAGGAGGACGGCACCGCTGGCACGGGCATCTTCAACGGCGACGTGGGGCGCATCGCGCGCATCGACCCGAGCGGCGAGCTGCTTGAGATCGTCTTCGACGACCGCATCGCGACCTATACCGCCGACATGCTTGCGGAATTGGACATGGCCTACGCCATGACTGTACATAAATCGCAGGGCAGCGAGTACCGCGGCGTCGTGTTTGTTGGCGCGCCGTGCGCGCCGTCGCTGATGGTGCGCGGCGTGCTGTATACCGCCATCACCCGCGCGCGCGAGCTGCTCGTCATCGTCGGCGACGATTCCGCCGTCAACAAAATGGCGGAGAACGACCGCCGCAGCCGCCGCTACAGCGGACTGAAATGGCGGCTAAGGAAAGGTGGGGAGGAAAAATGAGCGTGCTGGAATCGCTCGCGTCCCTGCTTTTTCCGCCGCGCTGCGCATTTTGCGGGAAGACTGGCGTGCGCGGCGTATGCCCCGCGTGCGAAAAGGCCCTGCCCTACTGCAAAACGCCGCTCCACGAGCGCAGCGGGATCGGCGCGTGCCTTGCCCCGCTCAAATATGAGGGCATCGTGCGCGACGCGCTGCTGAGCTATAAGTTCCACGCGGGACAGAGCCGCTGCGCGGGCTTCGGCGACATTCTGACGCAGGCTGCCGCCGAGCATTTCGGCGGGCAGTTCGACCTTGTGACTTATGTTCCCGTGTCGAAAAAGCGCAGACAGGAGCGCGGGTACGACCAGTCGTACCTGCTTGCGCGCGAGTTGTGCCGCCATTGGGACACGCAGCCGGAAACGCTGCTGCAAAAGACGAAAAACAATCCCGCGCAGTCGTCGCTCACCTCGCGCGAGGAGCGGCAGAAGAATGTCGCGGGCGCATACGCCGCCGTGAACAGGGAAAAGATCCGCGGCGCGCGCATCCTGCTCGTCGACGATATCCTTACGACCGGCGCGACGCTGCGCGAGGCCGCGCGCGTGCTCAAGGACGCGGGCGCGGAAAGCGTTCTTTGCGCGACGCTGGCCGCGGCGGACGAGGACTGAGGTCTTCAAAAAAGAGACGCGGCCTTTTTTGAGAAGGTTTCGCTGCGCTTCGCGCCTCACAGGCTCGACACGCGCTCCGCGCAAAGTGCAGATCCCGACGCACGTGTCGTCGGGATCTGCAGATTGAACATGCTTTGCGTCTGCGGAGACAAAAGTCTGCGGCGCAGCTTTCTTTTCCGTATTTTTCCCCTGTTAGCGCGCGAAAAAACGCGCACAATGCTATTGCAAACTTGTTTTTCTGCCGTTATAATGGGGGCAACATGGAACAATATGGGCTTCCGCCCGCTGAAGTCTTCAGAGAATAAGAGGTAACACGCTATGTTTTCTTTCACCAAGGATATCGGCATGGATCTCGGCACCGCGTCGGTGCTGATCTATATTAAGGATAAGGGCATCGTGCTCAACGAACCCTCGGTCGTTGCGCTCGACAAGAATACCGGCAAGCTCTTGAAGGTCGGCGCGGACGCGCAGGCCATGCTGGGCCGTACGCCGGGCAACATCATCGCCATCCGCCCGCTGCGCGAGGGCGTCATCTCCGACTATGAGGTCACCGAGCGCATGATCAAGGAGTTCCTCCGCAAGGTAATGGGATTCCAGCTGTTCAAGCCGCGCATCATCATCTGCGTCCCCTCCGGCATCACCGAGGTCGAGGAGCGCGCGGTTATCGACGCTGGCATCCAGGCCGGCGCGCGCCGCGTGTATCTCATTGAGGAGCCGGTCGCCGCGGCGATCGGCGCGGGCATCGACATCACCCAGCCCGAGGGCCACATGATCATCGACATCGGCGGCGGTACGACCGATATCGCCGTGATCTCCCTCTCCGGCGTGGTCGAATCGTCGTCGATCAAGATCGCGGGCGACCAGTTCAACGAGGCGGTCGTGAAGTATATGCGCCGCAAGCACAACCTGCTCGTCGGCGAGCGCACGGCCGAGGAGATGAAAATGCGCATCGGCTGCGTCTTCCCGCCCGAGGAGGAGACGAGCATGGAGGTCAAGGGCCGCTGTCTGCTCACCGGTCTTCCCAAGCTGATCTCCGTTTCGTCGACGGAGATGATGGACGCCTTTGAAGAGCCGGTTGAGCGCATCATGGAGGAGGTCCACCTTGTGCTCGAAAAGACCCCGCCCGAGCTGATCGCCGACATTTCCAACAACGGCATCGTCATGACCGGCGGCGGCAGCCTTGTGCGCGGCTTTGATAAGCTCGTCACCGCCCGCACGGGCATCCATGCCGTCGTGGCGGAGAACGCCATCCAGTGCGTGGCCGAGGGCACGGGCAAGAGCCTTGAGAGCATTCAGGACATGCAGGACGGCACGATGAACCTCAGCCGCCGCAAGCAGATCAACTGATACGGGAGGACGACATGGCCGCGTTATTCGCACTCAAGCCGGAAAAGGTATTTTACTATTTTGAAAAGCTCTGCTCCGTGCCGCACGGCAGCGGAAATACGAAGCAGATCAGCGATCTCTGCGCAGGCTTTGCCCGCGAGCTGGGGCTCCGTTACCGTCAGGACGAGGTCAATAACCTCGTCATCTGGAAGGACGGCTCCCGCGGCTATGAAAACGCCGCGCCCATTATCCTGCAGGGCCACATCGACATGGTCTGCGCCAAGACCGAGGACTGTGCCAAGGACATGGCGCGCGACGGGCTCGACGTCCGCACCGACGGCGAATGGGTCTGGGCGGACAAGACCTCGCTCGGCGGCGACAACGGCATCGCCGTTGCGATGATCCTTGCGATCTTATCCGACGATACGCTTGCGCATCCTCCCATCGAGGCGGTCTTCACCGTCGACGAGGAGGTCGGCATGGACGGCGCGTTCGCGCTGGACTGTTCCGATCTCAAGGGGCGCGCGCTTTTGAACCTCGACTCCGAGGAGGAGGGCGTTTTCACCGTGTCCTGCGCGGGCGGCGTGCGGCTGGACTGTGCGCTCGATATGGCGCAGGAGCCGCTTCCCGCCGGTATGAGCGGCTACCGCGTGACGATCGCGGGGCTCAAGGGCGGCCACTCCGGCATGAACATCAACGACGGCCGCGGCAATGCCAACTGCCTGATGGCGCGCACGCTGTACTCGGCGATGGAGCGCTTCCGTTCTCTGCGCGTGAGCGAGCTCGCCGGCGGCCAGTTCGATAACGTCATCTGCCTGCGAAACGACGCGCTCATCGCGCTCGACAGCGCGGACGCCGCGGCGTTCGAGGCGTTTATCAAGGAATTTGACGCGACGCTTAAAAACGAGTACGCGGGCTGCGACGACGGCATTTCGCTCACCTGTGAAAAAGCGGAGGTCTCCTCCGCTGTCAGCACGGTGTCGACGACGCTGCTGCTCCACGTGCTCCTTGCCCTGCCGCAAGGCGTGCAGGCCATGAGCGTCGATTTTCCGGGCCTTGTGCAGACCTCGCTCAACCTCGGTGTGATGCATACGGACGAGGACGGCGTGAAGTTCACCTTCTCCGTGCGCTCGTCCATCGCCTCGCAGAAGGAGATGCTCGTCCAGCGCGTGAGATCCATCGTGGAGTTTGCGGGCGGTACGGTCAGCGAGCGCAGCAGCTACCCGGGCTGGCAGTATGACCGCCATTCCGCGTTGCGCGCGCGGGTGCAGGAGGTCTATCACGACCTGACGGGCTGCGAGGGGAGGATCGAGGCCACGCACGGCGGTCTTGAGTGCGGGCTGTTCATCGAGAAGATCCCCGGGCTCGACGCGCTCTCGATGGGCCCTGAGCTGCACGACGTCCACTCGGTCAACGAGCGGCTGAACGTCGCCTCCACCGCGCGCGTCTACGCGCTCGTGTGCGAGATCTTAAAGCGCAGCAAATAAAAAGCATAGGAAAGGACGGTGTTTTCCCCGCGGAAAGCACCGCCCTTTTTTTGCAGCAAAAAAGTTTTTCAAAAAATCTGATTTTCCTGTAACCTTTTTCCCGCTCGCGCGTCTATTACATGAAAGCCGTCAACAGGGAGGTGAGGCGGAGCGATATGAAACGCGATATCATCGACGAGCTGTTCCGGCGGTATTACAACGAAGCGCTGCTGTACGTCATGACCCTGTGCCGCAACAGGACGGTCGCGGAGGATGTGGTCTCCGCCGCCTTCTTCCGTGCGCTTGAGAGCGCGGACGACAGCATCCGCGACTTCCGTCCGTGGCTTCTGGCCGTGTGCCGCAACGAATACCTGTCGCAGCTGCGGAAAACGAGCCGCGAGAGCGGCGAGGCGAGCGAGGAGCTTGCCGCCGAGAGCGAGCAGATGATCGAGAGCATCATCCGGCAGGAGGAGTACCGCGCGCTGTACCGCGCGATCGACACGCTGAATGAGAGCCAGAAGGAGGTCATCACGCTGTTCTATTTTTCCGGCCTTTCCGTGCGCGAGGTCGCGCAGGTCACGGGAAAGAGCGAGACGAACGCCAAGGTAACCCTTTGCAGGGCGCGCGAGGCCCTGAAAAAAAGCATGGAGGCAATGAGATGAATTTTGAGGAAGCCTACAAAAAGGTCGCCGACGGTACGGCGACGGACGAGGAGGCCGCCTTCGTCGGCCGCGAGATCGTGAACGCGCAGAAGATCACCGCCCTGCTGGGCGACGACGAGCCGCCGCGCCCCGTGCTCGAGACCGCCGACGAGGACACTGTGCGCAAGGCGCGCAGAGCCTTCAACCTGAAAACGACGCTCCGCGTTATCGTCATCGTGATCGTATCGCTCGGCGTGATCACGGGCGCGACGCTCGGCATCATCTTCGGCACGGCCGGCTCGGCCGCGAATAAGAGCGCCGTCTATACCCGCGAGGAGGCCATCGACATGGCCATCGCCTATGCCTCGGACATCGAGGGCGCCGACGCGAAGAGCTTTGCGGTGCATGAGGTGGATCGCCGGCTCAACATGAGCAGCGGCCTGACAAAGAGCACGCGCGTCTATAAGATCGACCTGCGCGACGGTACACATGAATACGAGATCGAGGTCAACGCCGCCTCCGGCTACGTGACGCTTACCGATATCAAGAACAAGGGATTTTGACAAAACCGCTTTTTAAGAAAGGAAAGGTAAAAAATGATGAAGAATTATATCAGCAGCATGGCTGCCATGAACGCTGTTATGAACGAGCTGGGCCTTGACGGACAGGAGATCTACGGGCTTTCCGTCGTGCGCGCGGACGGACTCTACGAGCTGCGCTTCTGCACCGACTTCACCGCCTACGACTGCTACGCCGACGCCGTGAGCGGCGAGGTCCTCGGCATCGACACGCGCCCCATCACGCCGGAGACGGTCGGCGACACGTGCCGCATGGGCGCGTAAACGATACGAGCTTCTTTCTCCCAAATGTGAGGAAAACCGCCTGCGGGCGGTTTTCCTCGCATTTGCTTATCGGACGCGGCGGGAGAGAATGAAAAGGGGGCGCTCCGCATTTGCGAAGCGCCCCTCTTTTGAAGCGGTTTATCCGTTATAGCCGAAGAAGCTGTTGAAGAAATCCCAGGGGCTGTAATAGCCGTTGCTGCCGTTGCCGTAGTAGTAATTGCCGTTTCCGTAGCTGTTGTCGGTGCCGGTGTCCTGCTGCGTCTGCTGGGTCTGCGGCACGGCGTCGAACGTCAGCTCGACCTCCATCGTCTGCCCCGCGCGATAGATCGTCAGCGTTACGGTGTCGCCCGCGCGGTAGGCCTTCTTCGCGGCGTTCAGGTCGTTCATATCGCCGATCGTTGTGTCGCCGAGCTTCGTGATAACGTCGCCCATCTGGAGGCCGGCCTTCTGCGCGGCGCTGTCGGGCTCAACGGAGCAGACGAACACGCCCTCGCTCACGCTGTAGCGGTACTGCATGGCCATCTGCGCGGTCATGTTCTGCGGCGTGATGCCGATGTAGGGCTTGTCGGTCACGTAGCCGTCGGTCATGATATCCTCGACCATGGCGATGACGTCGTTGATGGGGATGGCGAAGCCGATGCCCTCAACGGTGGTGTTGGAATAGCTGGAATACTTGGCCGACACGATGCCGACGACCTCGCCGTAGCTGTTGAAAAGCGGGCCGCCGGAGTTGCCCGGGTTGATGGAGCAGTCGACCTGGATCATGTTGAAGGGCGTGCCGTCGATGTTCACAGCGCGGTTGACGCACGAGACGATGCCCTCGGTCATCGAGAACGTCAGTTCGCCGAGCGGGTTGCCGATGGCGGCGACGGATTCGCCGATGTTCAGCGCGCCGGAATCGCCCAGCACCACGGCGGACGCGCCGGTGACATCGATCTTGATGACGGCGATATCGTAGTCCTCGTCGCCGCCGATGACGCTCGCGTCATACGTTTCGCCGTTGTAGAGCGTGACCTTGACGGTGCTCGCACCCTTGACGACGTGGTAGTTCGTGAGGATATAGCCGTCCTGCGTGATGAAGAAGCCCGTGCCGCTCGCGGCGGTCTCAACGGCCTGACCGAAGTAGTTGGTCGTGGAGGAGACGTTGATGGAGACGACGCTGTTGACGTTTGCGGCGTAGACCTCGGCCATGGTCATCTCGGTTTTGCCGTCGACCTTCATGGTCTTGACCTCGCCGACCTGGCGGTCGCTGACCTGCACGGTGGTGGTGCCGGCCTTTGCCATCAGCGCCGCGCGGTTGACACCAGCGCCGACGAAGCCGCCCAGCAGCGCGCACACCAGCGCCAGCGCAACGACCTTTGCGGTCATGCCGCCCTTCTTCTTCGGGGAGGGCGTCTGGGATCTCTCCCACGGGTCCTCGGCGTAGTTCTTCGTGTCGATGGGGGCGTTGGGCTCCTGTCCGTCGCCCTTGCGGTAGCTGTAGTGGTACAGGTTGTTTTCGTCTTCGTACATATTTATGACCTCCTTAAACGCCGCTCCCGCGGCCTCTTGCCTTGTGATGGTGCTACTATAGGGCATATTTATGTATATTTCTTGAACTCCATTTGGCGATTTCTTAAATTGCGCCGCCCGTCCCTTAAGTTTATCTTATGTTCACAGATTCCCCTTGCGCTTTGCCGCCCGTCATACTAAAATGAAAAACAGCTTGAAAAAAGGAGGCGGCGCGGATGCTGCGCATCGACAATTTGAAGCTCCCCATCGGCGCGGATGAGGAAGCGCTGCGCCTGTCCTGCGCGCACGCGCTGCGCGTGGAGGCGGAAAGGCTCACGTCCGTGAAGCTGCTGCGCCGCTCCATTGACGCGCGCGAGGGCGTAAGGCTCGTCTGCGCGGCGGCGGTCGCGGTGGAAAACGAGAGCGCGATCCTGAAGCGCTGCAAAAATAAAAATGTGCAGCCCTATACACCCGTGCGCTATGTGCCGCCCGCACCCGTCAACGCGCCGGAGCGTTCCCCCGTCGTCATCGGCGCGGGGCCGGCGGGACTGTTCTGCGCGCTGCTGCTGGCCCGCTGCGGGGCGAAGCCCATTCTGCTTGAGCGCGGGCGCGCGGTCGAGCAGCGCAAGCGGGACGTTGCGCACTTTTGGCGCACGGGCGAGCTTGATTTTTCGTCGAACGTTCAGTTCGGCGAGGGCGGCGCCGGCGCGTTTTCCGACGGTAAGCTCAACACCGGCACGAAGGATGTGCGCCACGGCTATATTTTAGAGGAACTCGTCCGCTTCGGCGCGAGCGGGGATATTTTGGTCGACGCCAAGCCCCACGTCGGCACGGACGGGCTGTATGCTGTATTGCAGAATCTGCGCCGTGAGCTTCTGGAAGCGGGCGGCGAGATACGCTTTTCCCACACCGTTGTGGATATCGGGTGCAGCGGCGGCAGCGTCGCGGCGCTGCGCGTTTCGTCCCCCGAGGGGGAATACACGCTTCCCGCGCATCACGTCGTCCTCGCGCCGGGCCACAGCGCGCGGGATACCTTTGCAATGCTGCACGCGCGCGGCGTGCCGATGGAGCCCAAGCCCTTTGCCGTCGGCGTTCGCATCGAGCACCGCCAGCGCGATATGGATACAGCGCAATATAAGGAGGCGGCGGGGCAGCGGGGGCTGCCGCCTACGTCCTACAAGCTCTCCTGTCACACGAGCGGCGGCCGCGGCGTGTTTTCGTTCTGCGTCTGCCCGGGCGGCGAGGTCGTCGCCGCCGCGTCGGAGGAAGGGCGCGTTGTGACCAACGGTATGAGCGAGCTTGCGCGCAGCGGGGAGAACATCAACGGCGGACTGCTCGTTTCCGTCACGCCGGAGGATTTTCCGTCGGGAGACGTCCTCGCGGGCGTTCAGTTCCAGCGCGCGATCGAGGACGCGGCCTACCGCCTTGGCGGCGGGGGCTACGCCGCGCCCGCGCAGCGGGTCGGGGATTTTCTTGCTCGCCGTCCGTCGACGGGCGCGGGAAAGGTTGTTCCGACCTATTGCCCCGCCGTGCGCTGGTGCGACCTGCACGACTGTCTTCCGCCCTTTGTCACGGAGGCGCTGGAGGAGGGCATCCCGCTGCTGGGGAAAAAGCTCAGGGGCTTTGATTCTCCGGACGCCGTGCTGACGGCGGCGGAGACGAGATCGTCCTCCCCCGTGCGCATTTTGCGCGATGAGAGCGGCCAGTCCGCGCTGCGCGGATTATATCCATGCGGCGAGGGCGCGGGCTATGCCGGCGGCATCATGAGCGCCGCGGCGGACGGCCTGCGCGCTGCGGAAAAAATATTGGAGGAATTACGCCATGCATGAAAAGATCGCCGTCATTATCGACTTTCTGACGCCGGCCTATGAAGCGCAGCTGCGTGACGCGGCCGCGCGGAACGGGTACGATATCGTCTTTTTCCCCTCGTCCAGAGCGGCGGAGGGGAATGTGGACGACTGTGCCATCATCTACGGGCACCCCTCGCAGCGCGTTATCGCGGGCGCGAAGAAGCTCAAGTGGTACGCCTGCTGCTGGGCGGGCGTGGATCATTTCTGCCGCGACGAGCTGTATCAGGACCCCGCGTGTCTGCTCACCAACGCCTCCGGCGCCTACGGTGTGACGATCGCCGAGCACGCGGTCATGGTCACGCTGATGCTGCTGCGCCGCCAGATGGAATACGCCGAGATCATCCGCGAGGGCGGCTGGCGCGTGCTCCCGGGCGGCATCCGCTCGCTCCACGGCGCGCGCGTTACCTGCCTCGGCACGGGCGACATCGGCACGGAATTTGCCCGCCGCGTGCGTGCGTTCCAGCCGGAAAGGCTCGTGGGGGTGAACCGCAGCGGCCGTGCGCATCCGGAATTTGACGAGGTACGCACTGTCTCGGCGCTGGACGCCGTCCTGCCGGAGACGGACGTGCTGTTCATGTCCCTGCCCTCCACGCCGGACACGGTGAATATCCTGAATGCGGAGCGCATGGCGCTGCTGCCCGAGGGCGCGTATGTCGTCAACGTCGGCCGCGGTACGGCCATCGATCAGGACGCGCTCATCGCCGCGCTGGATTCCGAGCATCTTGCCGGCGCGGCGCTCGACGTTGTCGTGCCTGAGCCGCTGCCCGCGGAGCATCCGCTGCGCGGCGCGAAGAACCTGCTGCTCACGCCGCACGTCGCAGGCAACATGACGCTCGGCTATACCTGTGCGCGCAATGTGGAGATGTTCTGCGAAAATCTGGACAATTATGCCGCGGGCCGTCCGCTGAAGCAGCTGGTCGACCGCAAGAGGGGCTACTGAGGATATAAAGGAAAGGCGGTTTCATGAAAGCTTCCCCTACAAAAAATGCGCTGCTGCGCGTGGCACAGGGCATCATCATCGGCGCGGGCGCGATCCTGCCGGGCATCTCCGGCGGCGTGCTGGCGGTGGTGTTCGGCATCTACCGCCCCATGATGGAGGTGCTGACGCATCCGAAGCGCGCGCTCGCGCGCTATCTTCCCATGCTGCTGCCGGTCGGCATCGGCTGGCTCATCGGCTTTTTGGGCGGCGGCGGAGTCATTCTGGCGCTGTTTAACCAGTCGGAGACGGTGGCGACGTGCCTTTTTATCGGGCTTATCCTCGGCACGCTGCCCGATCTCTGGCGCGAGGCGGGCGTACAGGGACGCAGCCGCGGGTCATATGTCTCGATGCTCGTGAGCTTCGCGCTCCTGTTTGCGATACTGCTGGGCGTGCAGCTCGGCTCGTTTTCCGAAATGCCGGCGAATTTCGGCGGCTTCCTCTCCTGCGGCGCGCTGTGGGGACTCAGCTTCATCATCCCGGGCATGACGTCCTCGTCTATCCTGATGGCTGTTGGTCTGCTTACACCGATGATCGACGGCATCACGCGCCTTGACCCCGCTGTGCTCCTCCCGTGGCTGCTCGGTATGGGAGGCGTTGTGGCGCTGTTTGCGCGCATCGTCAGCCGCCTTTTCGACCGGCGCTATTCCCTCGCCTACCACGCGGTGCTCGGCATCGTGCTCGCTTCCACGCTCATCATCGTGCCGCTGCACTACGCCTCGGGCGCGGAGCTTGCGTGGGGCCTTGGCTGCGGCGTGCTCGGCGCGGTGCTCGCGTATTTCGGCGGCAAGCTCCAGCCAAGCGGGGAGGAACGGCAGGAATAAGCCGCACAGCACCCGCAGACAAAAGGAAAAAGCCTTGAAACGGATCCGTTTCAAGGCTTTTTTGCTGTGCGCGTTTTACCTGTTCAGGATATTCATGAACTCCTCGCCGGTGATGGTCTCCTTCTCGTAGAGGTAGTCGGCAAGCTCGTCGAGCTTCGCGCGGTTGTCCGTGAGGATCTGGATGGCCTTCTCGTGCTGCTTTTTCACCAGCTCCACAACGAGGCCGTCGATCCTCGTCTGCGTTTCGGCGGAGCAGGCGAGCGAGGCGTCGCCGCCGAGGTACTGATTCGTCACCGTCTCGAGCGCGACCATGTCGAAGTCGTCGCTCATGCCGTAGCGGGTGATCATGGCGCGGGCGAGCTTCGTCGCCTGCTCGATGTCGTTCGACGCGCCGGTCGTGACGGAACCGAACGCGACCTCCTCGGCGGCGCGGCCGCCGGTCAGCGTAGCGATCTTGTTCTCCATCTCGGTCTTGTTCATGAGGTAGTGGTTGCCCTCTTCGACCTGCATCGTGTAGCCCAGCGCGCCCGAGGTGCGCGGCACGATGGTGATCTTCTGCACGGGAGCGGAGTGCGTCTGCATCGCCGCGACGAGCGCGTGGCCGATCTCGTGGTAGGAGACGATCTTCTTTTCTTCGTCGGTCATGATGGCGTTCTTCTTCTGGTAGCCCGCGATGACGACTTCGATGCTCTCCTCCAGATCCGCCTGCGTGGCAAAGCGGCGGCCGTCGCGCACGGCGCGCAGCGCCGCTTCGTTCACGATGTTGGCAAGCTCCGCGCCCGAAGCACCGGAGGCCATGCGCGCGATCTTATTGAAGTCGACGTCCTCGGCGACCTTGATCTTCTTTGCGTGGACCTGCAAAATGGCCTCGCGGCCCTTGAGGTCGGGAAGCTCGACCGGCACGCGGCGGTCAAAGCGGCCCGGGCGCGTGAGCGCGGGGTCGAGGGATTCGGGGCGGTTGGTCGCGGCAAGGATGATGACGCCGTTGTTGCCCTCGAAGCCGTCCATTTCGGTCAGCAGCTGGTTGAGCGTCTGCTCGCGCTCGTCGTTGCCGCCATACTGGCCGCCGCTGCGCTTCTGACCGATGGCGTCGATCTCGTCGATAAAGACGATGCAGGGTGCCTTTTCCTTGGCCTGCTTGAAGAGGTCGCGCACCTTGCTCGCGCCCATGCCGACGAACATTTCGACAAATTCAGAGCCCGACATCGAGAAGAACGGCACGTTCGCCTCGCCGGCGACCGCCTTGGCGAGCATCGTTTTGCCGGTTCCCGGAGGGCCGACGAGCAGGATGCCCTTGGGCATCGACGCGCCGATCTCCTGATACTTGCTGGGATCGTGCAGGTAGTTGACGACCTCGGTGAGATTCTCCTTGGCCTCGTCCTCGCCCGCAACGTCGTCAAACTTGATGCCCTCAGCGGACTTGACATAGACCTTGGCGTTGGACTTGCCCATGTTGAACATCATGGAGTTGCCCCCGCCGCCCATTTTCTCCATCATCTTGCGCGACATGAACTGTCCCAGCGCGACAAAAATGAGGATCGGCAGCACCCAGCCGAGGATGTCGACGAGCAGCGAGGTCTGCTGGATCTCCGAGCCTGTCGTGGAGATGCCGGCGGCAAGCAGGCGCGGGATCAGCTCGTCGTCCGGCACCATGGCGGTCTTGTAAACGACCGTGTTGTTAGTGTCGGTGAAGAGGATGCGGTTCTCCTGCTCCTGGATCTCGACCTTGCCGATCTCGCCGTTTTCCGTCATGGTGACAAAGGTGTTGTAGTCCACATCCCTGATCTGGTGCTCCGCCAGCCACGGCATGGCGAGGAAGTTGAACAGCATCACCAGCAGCAGGGCGACCATGTAGTAGTACAGCAGCGGTTTTTTGGGTGATCTCACTTCATTCATTTGCGTTTTCCTCCGTCTTATTTTGAAGCGCCGCGTTTTCCTTTTCTTCGCAGCTCATTTCCAGATCGATCGCGGACAATGCCGCCAGCAGCGCGTGGCGCAGCGACTGGGCGGCAAGGTCGATGGCGTACTCGGCGTAGAGGCTCACGGCCTCCGAGCGGTCCTGCGTGGGATCGGTCCCCTCGCCGTGGAGATACTCGGGCAGCTCGCGGCGCAGGATGCGTTCGATCTTGAGATCGTAGTCGAGCTGCGCCGCCGCGAGCGCCGCGACCGCGGGCGAATGGCAGCCGGCAACGGCTTTTTGCATCAGCAGCTCGTTTTCACGGAATTCCCGCCATAGCTCGTCGAGCGCCTGACGCACCTCCTCGTGTCCCGCCTGCGGATACAGGCGAAGGCGGCTGACGGTCTGCCCATACTGCCGCTCGAGCTCGTAGAGCTTGGCGCTGAATATCCCGCTGTTCGTGTTCATAGGCGCGGCCCCCTTCCTTTGTTGTGCTGTCCCCTTTATAGCAGAGCGCCGGCGATCCCGCCATTATCATTTTGCCCGCTCTGTATAGACAGATACGCCGAAGTGTCAAGCTTGTTGACACTTCGGCAGCTTTGTCTATACACAAAAGGAAAAGTGAATATGTCCAAAGGGCTTCATTCCTGCTACGCTGTGAGCACCGGGGACGGACGGGCGCTCCGGCGGGAGCCGCTACGGCAATATCGGCGCGCCCGCGTGTCCGGCGCGCTCCGCCTCGATGCGTCCGGACAAAAGCCGGCGCATCTGTCCGGCCAGCCGGTCGCGGTCCGCGCTCTTTTTCTCGCAGCATTCCAGCAGCAGCCCTACGATGCCGTAGGTGCAGAAGCTCAGCGCGATCTCGACATTTTCATAGGGGATATCGGGCTTTGCGCCCTTTCGCTCGATCAGCTCCCGCAGATAGGCGCGCACGGAGCGCACCATCAGACGCTCGATCTGCTCGCGCTTCTGCGAGTTGAGCAGCTTTTGCAAAAGCACGTTCTTCTCCTCCAAGGCGGTGATGAACTCGCGCAGAACGGCCTCCGGATCGTCGAGGGCGAGGCTGCGCTCGAGCAGCTTCTGAAAGGCCTGCTCGGTCGCCCATTCGATGACCTCTAAAATGTCCTGAAAGTGATAATAGAAGGCCTGACGGGAGATGCCGCACTCGTCGACGATGTCCTTGACCGTGATCTTGTCGATATTCTTTTCCTTTGACAGCTTGACGAACGCTTCAACGATCCGCGTCTTGACATCGATGGGCATGACAGACCTCCTGAGGTTTTCTGTAGAACAGTTTAGCATAAAAATGCCGTTTTTGTCTATAAAAAGGCATGGACTTTTTTAACGCATGATGGAGGTGTACAGCCATGAAAAAAGCAGCAAAAAGACTTGCCGCAGGCGCTTCCGCCGCGGCGGTGTGCGCGCTTGCCGTCTATGGCACGACGAGCTTTTTGGCCGATATTGCAATGAAGCGGGAAATGCCGCGGCTGCCGGGGACGGGCGACGGTGCGCGTCTGACCGGCGAAGCGCCGAACGACGCCTACCGCGTTGCCCAGCGGGAGGCTGCGCAGCGCCTTGCGACCGCGCCCAACGAGACCGTTTCGATCCGGAGCAGGGACGGCCTGACGCTGGTCGGCCACTGGATCCCCTGTGCGGATGCCAGGCGCATCATCATCGCCTTCCACGGCTGGCGCTCGGCGTGGTACAGGGATCTCGCGCTGATCTCTCCGATCTGGACGAGGGAACAGTGCAGCGTGCTCTATGTGGAGCAGCGCGCGCAGCGCGAGAGCGGGGGCGAATATATCGGCTTTGGCCTGACCGAGTGCGGCGACTGCCTCGACTGGACGCAGTGGGTCATTGACCGCTGCGGCACGGAGCTGCCGATCTACCTTGTGGGCGTTTCGATGGGCGCGACCACCGTGCTGATGGCGGCGGGGCTCGGGCTGCCAGAGGCTGTCCACGGCATCATCGCCGATTCTGCCTATACCTCGCCGCGCGACATCTGGCGGCACGTGGCGCGCAAGAATCTGCACCTGCCGTTTGTCCTCGGCGCTGCGGTCGCCGACGGGATCTGCCGCAGGCGGCTGTCGGTCGGCTCCAATGAGTATTCGACGGTGAAGGCCCTTTCCGTCACCGACAAGCCTGTGCTGCTGATCCACGGGGAGGACGATCACTTTGTCCCCGTGCGCATGGCATATGAAAATTACGATGCCTGCCGCACGCCCTGTCAGCTCCTCATCGTGCCGCACGCGGATCATGTGATGAGCTGCTATGTGGCTCCGGAGAAATATGAAGAAGCGCTGCGCCTGTTCTGGAACGCGTTCGACCGCGGACGCGGAGAACAGCGCTCGGATAGCTGAAACGAAAAAACCAAATTTTAGTAAGGAAGTGCTGTTTTATGAAAACATTGAAGCGTTACCGTTTGTGGGCGGTCGTGCTCTCCTGCTGCATGATCGCGCTGGGACTTGTGATGATCGTCCGGCCGGAGATCTCCGCGCTGGCCGTCTGCTATCTGGTGGGCGTGCTGTGCATTGCGATGGGCGTCTGCGAGATCGCACGCTACTTCAGCCTCGGCTTTGCGGGGCTGCTGTTCCGCGCCGATCTGATGACCGGCATCCTGAGCATCCTCGCGGGCGTTCTGCTGCTGCTCCACCCGATGGGCGCGCTGCCGATCCTGCCGATCCTGCTGGGCTTTTACATCATGGTCGGCAGCGTCTTTTCCATCCAGACGGCCATCGAGCTGCGGCGCATCGGCTGGGGCAGCTGGGGCGGGACGCTGGTTCTCGGCATTCTGGGCGCGGTGCTCGGCGTGCTGATGATCGCCGATCCCTTCGAGGGTGCGAGCGCGCTGATGATCTATATGGGCATCTCCCTCATCATCGCCGGCGCGGAGAATATCTACACGGTGCACTGCATCACCAAGGCCTTCCGCAGCGACGGCCACCGCAGGTACATCGACGCGGAGTGGCGCGAGGTATAAGCTCCTGTCCCGCGGCGAAGAAGCCCGCATCGGTCATTCGACCGATGCGGGCTTTTTGCGATCGTCCGCTTATTTTTCCGACACCTTGGGGAACGAACGGCTCGCTCCCCTATTTTTTCAGCAGCGCCGCGATCTTCGCAAAGTCATCCCTTGCTTCCCTGAAGACCGGCAGCATACAGTAGCAGTGTATCATCTTCGGGCGGGCAAAGGTGGTGTACGGAACGTTCGCGCGTCTGCACGCCGCCTCAAAATCCGGCAGCGCGCCGTACAGCACTTCGTCCGCGCTGTAAAAGAAATGGATATCGCCGACGCCGGTGAAGTCTCCGCGCGAGCCGGAGATCATGTAATCCGGAACGTTTTCCTGTCCGTGGCGCATGAATTTTTCGACCGTGACCATAAAGGCATAGTCGATGGAAACGTCCTTGTCGTTCAGCGCCTGCATCCGCGCTTTTTCCGCATCGTTCCACGGCACTTCTCCCGGGGAAACGGCGACGATATGTCTCGGCTGCGGCAGCGGATCGCTCTGGGCGCTGTTGTGCGCGGCGATGCCAAGCGCGAGCGCGCCGCCGGAGGAAAAGCCGCAGGTGCTGACGTTCCCGCCGCCGTACAGCTCGATCATCCTGCGATAGCATTCGTACACCATGTCATAGGTCTCGGTGATGCAGTGCTCGGTGCAGAGGGGATAAAACGGAAACCACACATCACACCCCGTCTCGCGGCAGAGCTTGCGCATTACGGGCAGATCGCCCTTGTCCGGCCCGATGACCATGCCGCCGCCGAAAAAGTAAAGAATGGCCCGCTTCGACGGCTGCGGGCGTTCCCGCACGATCAGACACAGAAAGCCGTTCATGGTGATCGTTTCGTAATACGCCTTGCGGTCGGTGGGCGTAAAAACGCCGCGGTGCCGGTTCTGCTTTTTGATGACCTCCAGGATCGCCTCCTCCGGCAGACCGAAGGCCTTTTTCGCGCCGGAGAGCCGGTACGCCCCGCGCAGCAGAGAAGCAAAAACGCTCATATTCCTACCTCTTTTCAAGCACGATTAGATATGCGCTTCATTTGCGCCGTGTTCCCACGCTTTTTAGTTAGAGCACATTAACTGATGCGCCTTCAGAAAGCCGCCGCCGGCGGCTTTCCATATCCATCATACCCCCTGTTTCCCACAAATACAACACAATTCCTGCATTTATGGAAAGAAGAATCGGCAGAACGGGAATGCCCCTTTCATGGACAGCGTTGTTTGCGGTATGCGCTTTATTTTGCGGTGCATCGTTAGACCCCCTGCGTCTCTCGTTTTTTACAGGAACGCATGCGGTCTGAATTTGCCGCAGAAAAAAGGGAAAAGCCTTGGAAACGCTTGGTTTCCAAGGCTTTTGGTGCGGACTACTGGACTCGAACCAGTGACCTCATGCGTGTGAAGCATGCGCTCTAACCAGCTGAGCTAAGCCCGCAAATGGTGACCCGTACGGGATTCGAACCCATGTTACAGCCGTGAAAGGGCCGTGTCTTAACCACTTGACCAACGGGCCATATGAGTCACGGGATGCTTTCGCATCCCGTGCATCTTGGTAGCGGCACCTGGATTTGAACCGGGGACACTGCGGGTATGAACCGCATGCTCTAGCCAGCTGAGCTATGCCGCCAAATTTTCCTGCTCGACAGGACGCATTACACTATACCAAATCTACAGCGGATTTGTCAATAGGTTTATCAAAATTTTTCCGGCTTTTGCGCAAAAACAGAGCGCGGCGGGGAAGAATGCAGCGCTTCCCCGCCGGAGCGTTCAGCCGACGACCCTGCGTCCCTCCGACCAGACGGAGACGATGTTGTGGCGGTGCATCATGTAAATCGCGCGCTCGAAGCGCTCACGCACGCTCAGCGGGCGGGTCGGCTCGATAAAGTCGGAATCGTCGACGACGATGGCGTGCAGCTTATCGCCCGCGGCAAAGCCGCCCTGCGCGCCGAAGTAGCGGTGGCCGCTGGTGCTGCCGAGGTAGTACGCCTCGGGCACGGTGAGAAAATCCTCCGACCAGTCGGTCTCGATGCGCTTTATCTTGCTGGCGCGGATGGACATGGTCACGACCTTGTACATCGGCAGCAGCGCGCCGCCGGCGATGTCGGACCCCAGCGTGACCCAGATGCCCTGCTGCAGCATCTCGCGCACGGGCGACACGCCGGAGCAGAGGTTGATGTTCGAGCCCGCGCAGTGCGCCACGACGATGCCGTGCTCGCGCATGGCGGCGCATTCGCGCGCATCGGAATGGACACAGTGCGCCATGACGGTGTGGTCCTTCCAGAGACCGTATTTGGCATAGGTCTCCCAATATTGCGCGCAGTCGGGATGCAGCTCCTTTACCCACGCAATCTCGCTGCGGTTTTCGGAAAGGTGCGACTGCACGTAAAGCCCGCGCTCGTTGGCAAGGCTGCCGAGCCATGCCATCAGCTCGTCCGTGCACGACGGCGTGAAGCGTGGCGTGAGGATGGGCTTTACATACTGGAAGCGCGCGCATTCGTCGAGCCAGCGCAGCGTTTCGCGCTTGCTTTCCTCCGTCGTTTCCTGCAGGTGCGCGCCGCCGTTGCGGTCCATGTTCACCTTGCCGACATAGCCCGTGACGCCCGCGCGCTCAAGCTCCTCCATCAGAATAAGCGTCGCGTCCGTGTGGAGCGAGGAGAACATACACACGCGCGTCGTGCCGTTGGTGATGAGGTCGCTTGCAAGGCGCTTATAGGTGCGGCGGGCAAAGTCGAGATCCGAAAAGCGAGCCTCGGTCTCGAAGGTGTAGGTGTTGAGCCAGTCGATCAGCGGCAGATCCATGCCCATGCCGAGCATGGGATACTGCGGCGCGTGGAGGTGCATGTCGACGAACGACGGCATGATGAGCGCGTGGCCGCAATCGATGAGCTCAGCGTCCGCGCCCTGAGGGATAGCCTTCTCCGTGCCGAGGATGCGCCCCTCGTCGTCGAGGATGAGACAGCCCTGCTCCACGGTGTTGAGCGCGCCGAGCGCCGGCGCGGAAACAAGATCGCCCTTGAGGATCTTCATGAAAATCACTCCTTACAAAAATGTGCAAAAGAAAAAGCGCCCAGCCTGAGACGAAGCCCCGGGCTGAACACTCATAGCAGGATCTTTCGGCGATCCCGTAGAAACTTTCGCGCCATGTAAGCGAAATTATATGAGTCCTTTTTCTGTTTTATCCAGAATAGCACAGAAAAATGAAAAATGCAAGCACATCGGCGGGCGATGCTGCAAGGCATATCCGGCGCGCGGGACGCATAGTCTCTGCGTGAGGTGAGAACGATGCAAAGGAAACGGACAAGACGGCTCGCGCGCACGGCCTGCTCGCTGACGCTCGCGGCGGCAACGCTCTGGGGCGTGAGCGTGACGGCTCCGGCCGGAGACGCCCGCTCGGCGCTCGAGGCGCTGCGCAGCCGCGGCGGGCTGAGCCTTGCGCTCGTGCGCATGGAGCGCGGCGGAGAGGAGCTGGACATGCTGAGCGTGCCGTCGTCACTGGCGCTGCGGATGACGCCGCTGCTGCGCAGCGGCGGGAATGAGGTCGCGCAGGCGTGGTCGAGCGAGCTGGAGCAGCCGCCGGACGACGGCGCGGGGGAAACGGAGGACGCGCAGGATCACGAGGGCACGGTGCTCTCGCCGCCGCGCGGGGCGGAGGAGGTCACCGTAACGGAAAACGGCGTCAGCGCGCGGACGCTCAGCCCCTCGGACCCTTCGGGCTATACGGTGTTCGGCAATGTGTACATCAACAACGGCTCCGATGCGGCGCTCGACGTCTCGATGCTCTCGGCCGACTACGCCGTGAAGCTCGGCACGGATGGCCCGCAGGTGCTTATTATCCATACCCACGGCACCGAGAGCTACACCATGCCCTCGGGCGAGGAGTACGAGCCGACGGATACCTTCCGCACGCTGGATACGGGCTGCAATATGATCCGCATCGGCGACGAGATCGAGCAGGTGCTGACCGCCGCGGGGCTGAGCGTGGTGCATGACCGGACGCTCTACGACTATCCGAGCTATTCCGGCGCGTATGACCGCTCGCTCGCGTCCATCAAAAGCTATCTTGAAAAATACCCCTCGATCTCCTTCGTGCTCGACGTGCACCGCGACGCCGTGGAGGATGGAAACGGCAACCAGTATAAGCTGCTGTGCGGCGAGGACAAAAGCGCGGCGCAGATGGAGTTCGTCGTCGGCTCGAACGGCGGCGGGCTGAGCCACGACGGCTGGCGCGAGAACCTGAAGCTCGCCTGCGCCGTGCAGGAAACGCTGTACGCCGGCTATCCGACGCTCATGCGGCCCGTCACCGTGCGCAATTCCCGCTATAATCAGCATATGACGGCCGGCTCGCTGCTCATTGAGGTCGGCACGGCGGGCAATTCGCTCGAGGAGGCGGTCAACGCCGCGCGGCTTTTTGCTGCGGGCTTTGCCGAAACGATACGGGGCGGTTGACGCACCTTGCCCGAATAGACGGAAAGCGGCGGGAAAACGGGAAATTCTTGTCGCACTTGCCATGTTGCTTTCCGTACAAAAATCCTGTTTAATAGTAGATACTATTCAACGCAGCTACTATTTTAACAGGGAGGGTTTCCACCATGCAGCAGCTTCAGGAACGCATCCGCCGCGAGGGAAAGGTTCTGCCGGGCAACATCGTCAAGGTCGACGGCTTTCTCAATCACCGTGTCGATACGAAGCTCCTTGGAGACATCGCGGATGAATTTGCGAAGTACTTCGACGTCAGCAGGATCACAACGGTGTTGACTGCGGAGGCGAGCGGCATCGCTCTGGCTACGATCTGCGCTCAGAAATACGGTGTTCCCATGCTCTTTGCCAAGAAGGCGAAAAGCGACAACATCGAGAGCGGACTGTACCAGAGCGAGGTTTTTTCTTATACGTACAAGAAGAAGGTCACGCTGCTCGTTTCGCAGGAGTGGCTGGGTGAAAACGACCGCGTGCTCATCATCGACGATTTCATGGCCAACGGCTTTGCCGTGCAGGGGCTGGTCGATATCGTGAACGCCGCGGGCGCGAAGCTCGAGGGCATCGGCATCGCTGTGGAAAAGGGCTTCCAGGGCGGCGGCGACCGCTTCCGCGCGAGCGGTATCCCCTACAAGGCGCTCGCCGTCATCGAAAAGGCGGACGAAAGCGGCTTTGTGTTCCGCGAGGAGGCATAAAGGACTGAAAAAAAGGGCTGTTCCCATCGGGAACAGCCCTTTTTCTGCGCTGAACAGGCGATTCAGAGAAGCGTACACAGCCACGCGAGCGCGGCGCAGAGCGGGATGTAGAGCAGAAAGTGCAGGATATGCGTTTTCTTGTTATACCCGAACAGGTGAGGGCCGACGATATCCCTGACCTCCGGATAAAAATGGGGGAAGAAATTCGAGCGGCACAGCAGCACGCGGTCAAAGAAAAGAATGTCGTAAAGCTCCATGAGATACAGCATGACAAGAAAGCGCGCGAAAAAGCCGCAAAAGCGAAAGCCGCTTCTTACGCCGTCCCATGCGGCGAGAATGGCCGCGGCAAGGAACAGCAGCAGCAAGGCTCCCGACGCACCAGCCGAGGGTGTGCGCGCCGCGAAAGCGCTCCGCCTTCCTGTCCGGGATGGCGGCAAGGACCTCCTTCGGCGCGGAGGAGAAGAATTTCTTGTCCTGAATAAGCCCCACGCCGGCGTACAGAAGGAGAAAGTACGCGGCCATGAGCATGAGCGAGGCGAGCAGCGTGATCTTCGTGGGAGGCTCATTTCGTGCGCAGCGCGCGGATCGCGTTGAGCACCGCGAGCACCATCACGCCGACGTCGGCGAAAATGCCCATCCACATATTGGCGATACCGACCGCGACGAGCATGAGGCAGGCGAGCTTCACGCCCAGCGAGAAGACGATGTTCTCATGCACGATGCGGATGCACTTGCGCGAGATCCTGATGCCGCGCGCGATCTTCATCGGGTCGTCGTCCATCAGCACAACGTCCGCGGCCTCGATGGCGGCGTCGGAGCCCATGGCGCCCATGGCGATGCCGATATCCGCGCGGGAGAGCACGGGCGCGTCGTTGATGCCGTCGCCGACGAAGGCAAGGCATTCGCCCTCGGCCTTTTCGCCCAGCAGACGCTCGACCTGCGCGACCTTGTCGGCGGGGAGCAGCTCGGAGTAGACCTCATCCACGCCCAGCTCCTGCGCGACGTGCTCGGCGACCTTTTTGATGTCGCCCGTGAGCATGACGGTCTTGCGGACGCCCGCGCGCTTGAGCGCAAGCAGCGCCTCGCGCGCGTCGGACTTGACCACGTCGGAGATGACGATGTGACCGGCGTACTGGCCGTCGACGGCCATGTGGACGATGGTGCCGACGCTGTGGCACTCCTGCCAGGCGATGCCCAGCTCGTCCATGAGCTTGCCGTTGCCCGCGGCGACGGAGTGTCCGTCTACCGTGGCGACCACGCCGCGGCCGCTGCGCTCCTCGATGTCCGTCACGCGCTGGCGGTCAAGCTCGCCGCCGCAGGCCTTCTGCAGACTCTTGCTGATCGGGTGCGAGGACGCGCACTCGGCGAGCGCCGCGTACTCAAGGAGCTTGTGCTGCTCCATGGGACTGTGGTGCACGGCGCTGACCTCGAACACGCCCTGCGTGAGCGTGCCGGTCTTGTCGAAGACGACGAGCTTCGTCTTCGAGAGGGCCTCGAGGTAGTTCGAGCCTTTGATGAGGATGCCCTCGCGGCTCGCGCCGCCAAGGCCCGCGAAAAAGCTCAGCGGGATGCTGATGACGAGCGCGCAGGGGCACGAGATGACGAGGAACGTGAGCGCGCGGTAGAGCCAGACGCCCCACGCGGCGGCGTTTCCGCTGATGAGATTAAAGAGCGGGGGCAGGATGGCGAGCGCCAGCGCGCCGTAGCACACGGCGGGGGTGTAGACGCGGGCGAAGCGGGAGATGAAATTCTCCGAGCGGGACTTGTGCGAGCTGGAGTTTTCCACCAGCTCAAGGATCTTCGACACCGTGGATTCGCCGAAGGCCTTGCTGGTCCTGACCTTCAAAACGCCCGTCATGTTGATGCAGCCGCTGATGATCTCGTCGCCGGCCATCACGTCGCGCGGCAGGCTCTCGCCCGTCAGCGCCGCGGTGTTGAGCGTGGACGAGCCTTCGACAACGGTGCCGTCGAGGGGCACCTTCTCGCCCGGCTGGACGACGATGACCGTGCCGACGGCGACCTCGTCGGGATCGACCTGCTCAAGCTTGCCGTCGCGCTCGATGTTGGCGTAGTCGGGGCGGATGTCCATCAGCGCCGTGATGCTGCGTCGGGACTTGCCGACAGCGTAGCTCTGGAACAGCTCGCCGATCTGATAGAACAGCATGACGGCTACGGCCTCGGCGTAGTCGCCGCTCTTTTCATAGATGGCGAGCGCGATCGCGCCGATGGTGGCGACGGCCATCAGGAAGTTTTCATCGAAGACCTGCCGGTTGCAGATGCCCTTCCATGCCTTGCGCAGAATGTCGTAGCCGACGGTGAAGTAGGCGATGAAGTAAAGCACGGTGGAGATGAGCGCCGGCATGGGAATAAATTTCGCGGCGAGGAACAGCGCCGCGGCGATCAGGATGCGGAGAAGCATCTTTTTCTGTTTTTTCGTCATGGGGATGACCTCCTTGTTTCAAAAAGCAGCCCCGAGACAAAGCTCGGGGCGCGCGATGGGAAATCGGGCTTACAGGTAGATCTCGCAGTCGTCTTCCACTTTCTTGCAGTTTTTGAGGACGGCTTTCATCACGGTCTTGGGATCCTGCCCCTCGGCGAACTCAACGGTCATTTTCTGCGTCATGAAGTTCACGACCGCGTCGGCAACGCCCTCGGTCTTCTTGGCGGCTTCTTCCATGAGGTTCGCGCAGTTGGCGCAGTCGACTTCGATCTGATAGGTCTTTTTCATGGTATGCTTCTCCTTTTCGGTATAAAATATTTAACGATTAAGTGCTTGTTTAATCTTGATGACCGTACTATAATGTCCTCATGGGAAAAAGTCAAGGGCTGGGGACGCGGCTCTTCCGTTTGGGCGAAAAGAATTTCCAAACGGGAGATTGCGCCGCGCCGTCCGGCCGGAAAGGACGGAGCACACTATGGAGGAACTGCATCTGCCCCATCAGCATGGGGACGCGCACACCATGGCGCAGCTGCACGAATCGGTGGAGACGGCGGGGAGCTTTCAGACCGTCGCGGACATCTTCAAGCAGCTGTCCGACAGCAGCCGCGTGCGCATTTTCTGGCTGCTGTGCCACTGCGAGGAATGCGTCATCGACCTCTCCGCGCTCGTGGGCATGAGCTCGCCCGCCGTGTCGCACCACCTGCGCCAGCTGCGCGAGAGCGGGCTGATCGTCTCGCGCCGCGTGGGCAAGGAGGTCTATTACCGCGCGGCGGAAACGGAGCAGGCGCAGCTGCTGCACCGCATGATCGAGCGCACGATGGAAATTTCCTGCCCCGAGGAGGAGAGCAAGGCCGCGACGGGCGCACCGCATCTGCCGCCGCTCGACGCAGAGCTGCACGAGGGCGGCGGCACCGCCGAGCAGCTGGAAACGATCCGCGCCGTGCACGACTATCTGACGCAGAATCTTTCAAGCCGCGTGACGATCGAGGAGCTGTCGCGCAGATTTCTGATGAATCCCTCGACGATGAAGGCGCTGTTCAAGTCTGTCTACGGCAGCTCGCTCGCCTCGCACATCCGCGAGCACCGTATGGAGCGCGCGGCAAAGCTGCTCGTCGAGGGGGATGAGAGCGTCGCGCAGATCGCGCGCGCCGTCGGCTATGAGAGCCAGAGCAGGTTTTCCACAGAATTCCACAAGGCCTACGGCGCGCTGCCGACGGAGTACCGGAGATCGCAGAAAAAATAGCTTATAAAAGGCCGAACGTCCCCGCCTCCCACGGCGTTTCGCGGAAGACGACGCGCCAGTTGACGCGATCAACGGCCGCAAAGTGCAGCGCAGAGCACGCGGCGCGGAGCTTTCCGTGCGCGGTTCCGCCTGTGACGATGGCGACCGGCCCGTCCGCGCCGCCGATGATGCCGACGCAGAAGTCGTTCTGCGCCTCGGGCGCAAAGGGAGCGGTCTCGCGTTTGATCTGACGCGGGCGGTCGCTCTCGGCGCAGTCTTCGACAGAGATTAAGTTTTCCGGCGGCTCGGGCGTGAGCGTGTAGCTGATGGCCGTAAAATGCGTCGGATATTCAAATCGCGGGTCAAGATTGATCCGCTCGCGCGGCAGCTCCTGCGGCTCGACCTCCTGCACGGCGAGCGTATACTCCACGCCGCGGCAGGAAAAGGCGAACGTATCGCCCGCCTTGTTGGCGCGAAAGTGCGGGCCGGGGACGCGCACCTCATCCGCCGTCATCGTGACGGCAAGCGACGCTATCTTCGGCGCGCGCTGCGTGACGAACGGGAACGCCGCGCGCTGAATGTGCCAGCCATACGAGCGGTCGAGGCCATAGTGCGCCATGGACATCTCCGCGTCGGCGCAGTAGGCGGGCTGCTCCGGCAGGAAAATGACGCTGCAGCCGTGGCTTGTGCGGAGCTTCCTGCCGTTCAGGGTGAGACTTGGGGTAAAATCAGGAGTGAGCGGGTGCTCGCGCTCCATCTGCTCGCGCTCGTCGCGCGTAAAGTCGATAGACTCGCTGCTTTCGGGATCGATCCCCCACTTTTCCATGAAGTCTCGCAGCGCGGAAGCCTCCGTGCGCAGGCAGAAGTCGACGACGATGCCCTTGGCACAGACATAGACCGACGGCACGAACCAGTCGCGTCCCGCCCATTGGAACCACTTCTGCACGCTTATCTCCCTACCGGCGCGCCCGCGTCCGTGATAGCCCCAGAGGCTGCCGTCAAAATAGACCTTCCAGTCTTCCTTTCTTTCCGGCGCGTCGGGATTCATCTCGGGATCGTAAAATTCCTCGGTGAACTTGAGCTTGCTGGGATCAAACTCCGCTTGCAGCGCGTGCAGATACTGCCACGGCCGCTCCATCGGCGTAAGATCGAAGGCTGCGGCGATCTGCGAGAGCACCGCCTTCTGCTCGTCCGTCGGCGGATTTTCGGCAAGGAAGGCGTTGAACTGCGCCTCCTCCCACTGCCATGCCTGCTCAAGCGCCGCGCTGTCGCCGGTCGCGAGCAGAAGGCGCAGAAAACCGGCAAAGTTGCGCGCAATGACGTGCACGCAGTCCCTGCCGCCGTTCATGGGGCTGACGGCGAAGACCGTCTCGCCAAAACCGCGCACAAAGCAGAAGTGGATGCCGTCCACGCCAGCCCAGCCGAAGATGCTGGCGCCTCTGGGCGTGCAGAAATAGGGATCATTGTCCGCCCTCCGCATCACGCCGAGGGGCGATAAGTCGATACTTTTGCGCAGAAATTTCTGATAAAACGCCGCCATGGAAGGCCCTCCTTTGGAGTTCAGGTTTTCCATAGCATACCATATGGGTGCGGAAAAGTCACCGTCAGGGGCGAAAACTGTGGATTTTTCGCGGCGGAAAGCCGCGCACAGCCTTGCCACAGCTCCAAAAGCATGATATACTATAGTGCTAAACTATCGAGATTCGGGAGGAAACATCCCTTGGAACGTAACGAAGTCATCGTCAGCGAGCAGGAGCTCGCGCGTCAGAAGGAATTTACGCGCAAGATGCGCGAGATGAACGACCGCCGCACCCGCACGCCGCTCGCGCTGGTCGACACGTTCGGCTGCCAGCAGAACGTGGCCGACGGCGAGGTGCTCATGGGTATGCTGCGCGAGATGGGCTACGAGCTCACGCGCGATGAAGCGCAGGCTGACGTCATCCTGCTCAACACCTGCGCCATCCGCGAGCACGCGGAAAAGCGCGTTTACGGCCATTTGGGCAGGCTCAGCCACACGAAGGCTGCTAAGCCCGACCAGATCATCTGCCTCTGCGGCTGCATGGCGCAGCAGAAGGTCGTGGCCGACAAGGTGAAAAATTCCTACCATCACGTCGACCTTGTGCTTGGGCCCCAGGCCGAATGGCGGCTTCCCGAGCTGCTGCACGAGGTGTATACGAAGAATAAGCGCGTCTTCTCCATCGAGAACGAGCACGGCCGCATCGCCGAGGACCTCCCCATCGTGCGCGAGGGCGGCGTGCGCGCGTGGGTCAGCATCATGTACGGGTGCAACAACTTCTGCTCGTACTGCATCGTGCCCTACGTCCGCGGCCGCGAGCGCAGCCGCGCGCCGGAGAAGATCATCGAGGAGTGCCGGGGCCTCATCGCCGAGGGTTATAAGGAGATCACGCTCCTCGGGCAGAACGTGAACAGCTACGGCAAGGATTTGGGTACCGGTTACGACTTTGCCGACCTCCTCGCCGCCATCAATGAGATCCCGGGCGATTACTGGCTGCGCTTTATGTCCAGCCAGCCGAAGGACGCGACGAACAAGCTCTTTGACACGATGGCGAAGTGCGGGCACGTTGCAAAGCAGCTCCACCTGCCCGTCCAGTCTGGCAATAACCGCGTCTTAAAGGCGATGAACCGCCCCTACACGCGCGAAAAGTATGAGGAAATGATCGCCTACGCGAGAAGCGTCATGCCTGATCTGGTGCTCACGAGCGACGTCATCATCGGCTTCCCCGGCGAAACGGAGGACGAGGCGATGGAGACCGTCGACCTTGTGAATAAGACGCGCTTCGACGCGCTCTTCACGTTCATCTTCTCCCCGCGCCCCGGCACACCGGCGGCGAAGATGGACGACCCCGTCTCGCGCGAGGAAAAGCAGGTCTGGTTTGAAAGGCTCGTCGACGCGCAGAACGCCATCAGCGCGGAAAAGCACGCGGCCTATATCGGCAGAACCGTCAAGGTGCTGGTCGACGGCGAGAGCGACGATCCGGAATTCCCGCTCTCCTCCCGCACGGAGGGCAACCGCCTTGTGCGCATGAAGGGCAGCAAGGCCCTCATCGGCACGTTTGCCAGGGCAAAGATCACCGACAGCAACACCTGGGCGCTCTACGGCGAAGCGGTAGAGGAGTAAAATAAAGGGGGCCTTTCGATGAAAGTCGTCATTCTGATGGAAAACAGCACCTGCAAGGATACCGTTGTCTGCGCGCACGGCCTGTCAATGTATATTGAGACCGCACGGCATAAAATTCTTTTCGACATGGGCCCCGACGCGCAGTTTATTGAAAATGCGAAAAAACTCGGCGTCGATCTGACGCAGGTCGACATTGCCTTTTTGTCCCACGCGCACAACGACCACTGCGGCGGCCTTGAAGCTTTCCTGAAGCTCAACGATCACGCGAAGGTCTGCATGCAGAAGAATGCTTGGGGACAGTATTACGTCGTGACGCCGGACAAATGCGCGTACATCGGCCTTGACGGGGCGCTTCGCGCCTATGAAGACCGCTTCGTGCTCTGCGAGGGCGTGCAGAAGCTCGACGATGAGCTGACGGTCTTCTCCGCGGTTTCCGGCCGTGAGCTGTGGAGCGGCGCGAACGACACGCTGCGCGAGAAGATCGGCGAGGACTATCCGCGCGACACGTTCCGCCACGAGCAGGATCTGCTCGTGACCGAAAACGGCAGGACAGCGCTTTTTGCGGGCTGCGCGCACTGCGGCATCGTGAATATCCTGAAAAGCGCCGAGGAGGTGCTCGGCAGAGCGCCAGACGCGGTGTTCGCAGGCTTCCACCTCTATAACCCCTCGCTCGGCGTGAGCGAGCCGGACGCGCTGGTCGACGCCGTGGGCGAGAAGCTGCGCGGCGACAAGGTCGCGCACTACTTCACGGGCCACTGCACGGGAAAAGAGGCCTACGCGAGATTGAAAGCAAAGCTCGGCGACCGCCTCGGCGAAATGCCCGCGGGCTCTGACTTTACCGTGTAACAGGATCCAGATTTTAGAGAGAAAGAAAGTGGGGACGAGCCATGGCCGAGATCACGCCGATGATGAAGCAGTATCTGGAGATCAAGGAGCAGAATAAGGATTCGATCCTCTTTTTCCGCTTGGGCGACTTCTACGAGATGTTCAACGAGGACGCCCAGCTCGCCTCGCGCGAGCTCGATTTGACGCTGACGACCCGCGACCGCGGCAAGGCGGCGGAGGATCAGACGCCGATGTGCGGCATCCCCTATCATTCAAGCGACGCCTACATCGCGCGCCTGATCGCCAAGGGCTACAAGGTCGCCATCTGCGAGCAGACCGAGGACCCCGCGCTTGCCAAGGGCCTTGTCAAGCGCGACATCATCCGCGTCATCACGCCCGGTACGGTCATCGACAGCGCGTGTCTTGACGACCGGCGCGGCAACTTCCTCTGCGGCATCTTTTTGGACGGGCAGAACGCCGGCGCGGCCTTCTGCGACATGACGACCGGCCACACGCACGTGACCGCCTTTTCGGGCGACGACCGCTTGGAGCATCTGTACAACGAGCTCTCGCGCTTCTCCCCCGCCGAGGCGGTGCTGAGCGCGCTTGCTTACGACAACAGCACGCTTGTCGCGTATCTGCGCGACAAGCTTTCCTGCGCGGTCGAGCGCGGGGAGAACCGCTTTGAGCTGCGCCCGTGCGAAAAGGCCATCCGCCTGCAATTCGGCGAGGAAGCGTTTGCAAGCCTGCCGCGCAACAACCCCGCGGCGGCGCTGGCGCTGGGCGCGCTGCTTTCCTATCTGCACGAGACGCAGAAGACCGACCTTTCCTACATCAAGGACTTGGAGTATTACGAGCAGGGCCGCTTCATGGAGCTGGACCTCTCCGCGCGGCGCAACCTCGAGCTGACGGAGACCATCCGCGCCAAGGAAAAGCGCGGGAGCCTTCTCTGGGTGCTCGACAAGACGAAGACCGCCATGGGCGCGCGCAATCTGCGCGCGTGGCTGACGCGCCCGCTGCGCGACGTGGCCGCCATCGAGCGCCGCCTCGGCGCGGTGGAAGCGCTGACGAAGGACACCGTTGCGCGCGAGGAGCTGATGCTGGCGCTCTCCGGCATCAGCGATATGGAGCGTCTCATCGGCCGCATCGCCTACGGCACGGCGGGCGGGCGCGACTTTGCCGCGCTGCGCAACTCCATCGAGCGCATCACGGAGGTCAAAGCCCAGCTTGCGGCGTTCCAGAGCGGGCGGCTGCACGAGCTGGACGGCGAGCTTGACACGCTCGCCGACGTTGCGCAGAGCATCCGCGAAACGCTCGTCGACGAGCCGCCGTTTTCCGTGCGCGAGGGCGGTTTCATCCGCAAGGGCTACAATGCCGAGGTCGACCGGCTGCACGACATTTTGTCCGGCGGCAAGGGCCTGCTTGCGGGCATTGAGTCGCGCGAGAAGGAAAAGACCGGTATCCGCACGCTCAAGATCGGCTACAACAAGGTCTTCGGCTACTATATCGAGGTGTCGAACTCGTTCAAGGACCTCGTGCCCGATACCTACATCCGCAAGCAGACGCTTGTGAACGGCGAGCGCTACATCACCGAGGAGCTGAAAGCGCTCGAGCAGGAGATCCTGACCGCGGGCGACCGCGTGAAGGCGCTGGAGTTCGAGCTGTTCTCCGCCCTGCGGGATATGGTGACCGCCGAGAGCGTGCGCATCCAGCGTGCGGCGGGACTCATCGCCGAGCTTGATACGCTCTGCTCGCTCGCGTCCGTCGCGGTGAACAACAACTATTGCCGCCCCAGCGTGGACGACGGCGGCGTGATCGAGATCCACGACGGCCGCCACCCCGTTGTCGAGCGCGTGCTCAAGGATGCCCTCTTTGTCCCGAACGATACCTACATGGGCGAGCGCGAGGATCGCGCCGCCATCATCACAGGCCCCAACATGGCCGGTAAGTCCACCTATATGCGTCAGGTCGCGCTCATCACGCTCATGGCGCAGATCGGCTCGTTCGTGCCGGCGAGGAGCGCGCGCATCGGCGTGGTCGACCGCATCTTCACGCGCATTGGCGCGAGCGACGACCTCGCCGGCGGCCAGTCGACCTTCATGGTCGAGATGACCGAGGTGAGCGAAATTCTCCATCAGGCGACGCCGCGCTCGCTGCTCATTTTGGACGAGATCGGCCGCGGCACGTCGACGTTTGACGGCATGAGCATTGCCCGTGCGGTGCTCGAGTTCTGCGCCGACCCGAAAAAGCTTGGCGCGAAGACGCTGTTCGCCACGCACTACCATGAGCTCACGGAGCTTGAGGGTGTGCTGCCGGGCGTCAAAAACTACAGCATTTCGATCAAAAAGCGCGGCGACGAGCTTATCTTCCTGCGCAAGATCGTCTCCGGCGGGGCCGACCGCAGCTACGGCATCGAGGTCGCAAAGCTCGCGGGCCTGCCGCACGAGGTCGTGCGGCGCGCAAACGTCCTCCTGAAAGAGCTTGAGCAGGGCGGCGCGTATCAGGCAAAGCCCCGCGAGGAGGCGGAGCAGGTCAGCCTTGACGCCATCGGCGAGGCCGAGGTGCTCGCCGCGCTGCGCCGCGCGCAGCCCGACACGATGTCGCCCATCGAGGCGATGCAGCTTTTGTATGAGCTCAAGCAGAAGCTTTCGTAATTTTTGAAAAAGAGGTAATCCATGGCAAAAAAGAAAGCCGCCGCCGGCGGCATGAACCGCACCGAGCGCGTCGCCGGAACGATCTTCTTTCTGGTGTATCTGCTGGTGATGCCGCTGCTGGCGGGGCGCGTTTTTGACATTCTGGAGGTCGCGCTGGACACGTCCATCGGCGATTCGCTGCGCAACGTGCTCTATTACTACGTGCTTTTCGCCGTCGCGGTGCTGCTGTTCCACTCGTATCTGGCGCACACGTCGTCGCGCTTTCTCGATAACCTGAACCGCTCGCTGACGACGCTTTTGCTGGGCCTCCTCGTGTTCTACGGCGCAAACGAGCTCATTTACCGCGTGTGCAGCGTGCTTTTTGACAGCCGCACCAACCTCAACGACATGACCATCGCCGCGCAGATCGGACAGGCTCCGCGCATGACGGCGCTGATCGTCGTGTTCCTTGCGCCGTTTGTGGAGGAGGTGCTCTTCCGCGGACTGGTGTTCGGGTGCCTCAGAGAAAAGAGCCGCGTGTTCGCCTACCTCCTCTCCTGCGCGCTGTTTGCGCTGCTGCATGTGTGGAGCGCGGCGGTGTCGTCGTGGGACATCGGCTATCTGGTGCTGATGCTGCAATATCTTGTGCCCGGCCTTGTATTCGCCTGGGCGTATGAACATTCCGGCACGCTGTGGACATCCATCCTGCTCCACGCGCTGGTGAATGCGCTGTCGCTTTTTACGATCCTTTCCTGAACGTTTGATTGGAGGAACGCTATGCCCCATATTCAGCAATTGTCGCCGCATGTCGCCGACCTGATCGCCGCGGGCGAGGTGGTCGAGCGCCCTGCGAGCGTTGTCAAGGAGCTGCTGGAAAACGCCATCGACGCCGGCGCGCAGAGCGTGACGGTGGAGATGAAAAACGGCGGCATGACCTATCTGCGCGTCAGCGACGACGGCTGCGGCATCGCGCCATTAGAGCTGCCGACGGCCTTTCTGCGCCACGCGACGAGCAAGCTGCGCACGGCGGAGGACCTGGCCGCCATCGGCACGCTGGGCTTTCGCGGCGAGGCGCTCGCGGCGATCTCTTCCGTGTCGCGGCTCGACATTTTCTCGCGCGAGCGCGGCGCGCTCGGCGGCGCGACGCTGCACCTGGAGGGCGGCGTCCCCGGCGCGGTCGAGGATGCAGGCTGCCCCGAGGGGACGAGCGTCATCGTGCGCGATCTTTTCTACAATACGCCCGCGCGCCTGAAGTTCATGAAGCGCGACAGCGCGGAGGCGACGGCCATCGTGGGCCTTGTGGGTCATCTGGCGCTCTCGCATCCGGAGATCTCGTTCAAGCTCATCCGCGACGGCGCGCAGACGCTGCTTACCCCCGGCGACGGCGCGCTCCGCTCGGCGGTCTACGCCTCGCTCGGGCGCGAGTTCGCGCTCTCGCTCGTGGAGGTCAGGGGCGTGGACGGCGCGCTGCGCGTCAGCGGCGGCGTCACCTCTCCCCTTGCCGCGCGCGGCACGCGCGCCATGCAGACCTTTTTTGTCAACGGGCGGCTCGTGAAGTCCCCGCTGCTCACCGCCGCGCTCGAGGAGGCCTACGCAAACCGCATGATGAAGGGCAAGTTCCCCGGCTGCGTGCTGCTCGTTGAGCTGCCGTGCGACATGGTGGATGTGAACGTCCACCCCGCAAAGACGATCGTGAAGTTCGTGAACGAAAAGCAGATCTTCGATCTGGTCTATCATGCGGCGATGGACGCGCTCGATGCGCGCGAAGCGCCGGAGGAGCCGCAGGCGAGGGCCGCGGCGCAGGTGCAGAATCCGCGCGGCGACTTCTTCGCCAATATGACATCGCAGCAGTACCGCGAGAGCCAGAGGGCGGCGGAAAAGCCCGCTTACGTTCCCGCAAGCGCGCGTCCCGTATCCGCGCCGCAGAGCGCACCGCCGCAGCCTGCCGCGCCCGCGGCGCAGTGGCGCACGAGGGTGCCCACCATCGATACAACGCAGGGCGGGCGCGCGGCGCTGTCCGACTTTACGCGGCGTGAGGCGGCGGCTGTTCCGGCATTTTCCGCATCGGAGCCGCCTGCACGCGGCGCTGCGGAAGACCGCTGCGGCGAAGCCGTCACGCTGCCGATGCCTGCGGAAAACGCGCGGCCCGTCGTGACCGGCCCGATCGTCGGACTGGCGGCGAAGCCCGCGCCTGCGCCCGCGGAATACATCACCGCGCCGGAGCCTGTGCCTGAGCCGGAGCAGACGACGTTCGTTCCTCCGTCCGCCGCGCCGTGGCGCATCGCGGGCGAGGTGCTCGACACCTATATCGTCTGCGAGGACGAGGAGAAGAACGTCTGGCTCATCGATAAGCACGCCGCGCACGAGCGCATCAACTTCGACCGGCTCAAGGCCGGTCAGGAGCCGGTGATGAGCCAGACGCTGCTGACGCCGCTGGTGGCGGAGCTTGGCGCAGAGGAATACGCCGCGCTGAGCGCGAATCTGGCGCTTTTGCGCGAATTCGGCTTTGAATGCGAGGAGTTCGGCGGCGGGAGCCTGATCCTGCGCGCCATCCCTGCCGACATCGACAGCGGCGATGCCATTCCCGCGCTCGAGGAGCTTGGCGACAAGCTCGTGACCGCGCACACGGCGGACCCCGCCGCCGCGCGCGACGCGCTGCTGCACACGATGGCCTGTAAGGCGGCGATCAAGGGCGGCTGGAAGAGCGATCTGAGCGAGCTGCGCGTGCTCGTCGACAGGGTACAGAGCGGCGAGGTGCAGTTCTGCCCGCACGGGCGCCCCGTGAAGGCAAAGCTCACGAAGTACGAGCTTGAGAAGATGTTCAAGCGCGCGTAAAGGCAGGAGGAAGCGGATGAAACTCGTATGCGTCGTCGGCCCCACGGGCTGCGGCAAGACGCGGCTCGGCGTCGAGCTTGCAAAGCGGCTCCGCGGCGAGGTCGTGTCCTGCGACTCGATGCAGATATACCGCGGCATGGTCATCGGCACCGCCGCGCCGACGGAGGAGGAGATGCAGGGCGTCCCGCACCACATGGTCGGCGTGGTCGATCCGCGCGAGAACTACTCCGTCGCCCGCTATGCAGACGATGCGGCGAAATGCGTCGATGATATTCTTGCGCGCGGGAAACAGCCCGTCGTCGTCGGCGGCACGGGACTGTATCTGAACGCCCTGCTCGCCGGTCACGGCTTTGCCGGCGGCGACAAGGACGGCAGATGCCGCGCGGAACTGGAGACGCGCTGGGACGAAAGCGGCGGCGCGGCGATGTATGCGGAGCTTTTGCGCATCGACTCCGAGACGGCGGCCGCCCTGCACCCGAACGACAAAAAACGCATCCTCCGCGCGCTTGAGGTGTATTACGAGACCGGCAAGACCATGGCGCGGCACA
The DNA here is from genome assembly GCA_934572465.1 of uncultured Oscillospiraceae bacterium. Taxonomy (GTDB): domain Bacteria; phylum Bacillota; class Clostridia; order Oscillospirales; family Oscillospiraceae; genus Hominicoprocola. The sequence continues at coordinate 31,554 of CAKTLG010000008.1, read as the reverse complement.
ACGCGGAAACGAAATTGATCCCTCCGCGCTATGAGTCGGTGCGCATCGGCCTTGCCTACGAAGACCGCGAGGACATGAAGCGCGCCATCGACGCACGCGTTGACCAAATGGTCGCAGCGGGGCTTTTCGACGAGGTGCGCGCGCTGCTCGCTTCCGGCCTTCCGCGCGATGTGACGGCGCTTCAGGCCATCGGGTACAAGGAGGCGCTTTCGTATCTCGACGGCGCGGCCTCGCGCGAGGAGGCGGCTGCGGAGATCAAGCTGAGATCGCGCCAATATGCCAAGCGCCAGCTCACGTGGCTGCGCCGCGAGCGGGACATTTTCTGGTACTATTGGAAAAAAACGAGGAATTTCTCCGACTGCCTTGCTTTTTCGACAGAAATCCTCACGGCACATGGCGTATCCTGTTCTTAAAGCGGACGAGCCGTCCGCAAAAAAGAAAGGAACATAAACGCCATGAAAAAAATCGCAAATCTACAGGACAGGTTTCTCCTCTCCGCCCGCCGCGGCCGCGTGCCGGTGACGGTCTTCCTTGTCAACGGCTTCCAGATGCGGGGCAGCGTTACGGGCTTCGACAGCTTTGTGGTCATGCTTGAAAGCGACGGCAAACAGCAGATGCTCTACAAGCACGCCATCTCCACCATCGTGCCGATCGCTCCCATCGATCTGGGCTGTGCGGAGGAGGACGACGAGGAGGAATGATCCTGTCCCCCGCTGCGGGAGTTTTTCATGAAATCTACATCTCTTTCCACAAAGCTCATCACGATCCTGCTGCTGCTCGCGGTGGCGGCCTACTTCGGCGTGCAGGGCTACCAGTATGCGACCGACCCTGAGACCACGGCCATCGTCTACCGCTATCGCAGCGAGCAGTCCATCGCCGTGCGCGGATATGTGGTGCGCACGGAGCAGATCGTCGACTGCGGCGAAACGCTCATCGAGCTGAAGCATTCCGAGGGCGAGCGCGTGGGCGCGGGCGATACGGTCGCAACGGTCTACCGCTCGGCCGATGCGCTCAAGGCGACGCAGGAGCTGGAGACGCTGCGCGCGCAGGCTGAGCAGCTCACCTATGCAAGAAGCGCCGCCAACGACGCCGAGACCGCGCTCAAGCTGGATTCCGATATCCGCGAGCAGATCATCGCCGTGCGCGCGGCGTTCGAGTCCGGCAGCTACAGCGCGCTTGACACGCTGGGCGACAAGCTGCGCACGACGGTTCTAAAGCGCGAGTACGCCTACAGCGGCAGCGAGGATCTGAGCGCGCGGCTCGATGAGCTGAACGCGCAGATCAGCGCGCTCTCCGCCGCCGTCAGCGGCGGCACCACACGCATCACAGCGCCGGTCTCCGGCGCGTACAGCGCCGTGGCGGACGGCTACGAGAGCGTGCTGATGCCGGAGGCGCTGGAGACGATGACGCCCTCGGCACTGGCGGCGGTAACGCCGCAGAGCGTTTCCACCACCGTTGGAAAGCTCTGCGAGGGGAACAGGTGGTACTTTGCCGCAAATGTAAACGAGGCGGACGCCGCCGCGTTCAAGGAGGGACAGCGGCTGACGCTGCGCATGGCCTCGGGCGTCGATTTCGACCTGCCGGTCACTGTTATGCGCGTGAGCGCCGCGGAGAACGGGAAATGCCTGATCGTGACCGAGAGCGATCAGTATCTCTCCTACGTGACGCTGCTGCGCGAGCAGAACGCCGAGCTGATCCTTGAGGAATACGAGGGGCTGCGCATCCCGAAAAACGCGCTGCGCGTGGACGAGAACGGCGAGTCCGGCGTCTACTGCCGCGTGGGGCGCGTGGCGTACTTCAAGCCCGTGCGGATCGTCTATCAGGGCAGCGATTACTGCCTGGTCGAGCCGGGAGAGCTTTCGGTCACGGCGGAAAGCCAGATCGCGCTGTTCACGCTGCGCGCGAATGATGAGGTCATCATTTCCGCCGGCGAGCTATATAACGGAAAGGTCGTGGATTAAACATGAGTATTGCAGAAAACATCGCGCGTGTGCGCGCAAACATCGCGTCCGCCGCCAAGGAGGCGGGCCGCAGCGCGGAGGAGATCACGCTTGTCGGCGCGAGCAAGATGAACGACGCCGACGCCTGCCGCGCTGCCATTGCCGCCGGCATCGACGCGCTGGGCGAGAACCGCGAGCAGGAGATGACGAAAAAGCTGGCGGAGCACGCCTATGACGGCGCGCCCCTGCACTTTATCGGCCACCTCCAGCGCAACAAGGTGAAAAATGTCGTCGGTAAGGTCGCGCTGATCGAGTCGGTCGGCTCGCTCGAGCTGCTTGCCGCCATCGACGCTCAGGCGGAAAAGCTGGGCATTGTGCAGGATATTCTGCTGGAGGTCAATATCGGCGGCGAGACGGCCAAGAGCGGCTTTGCGCCGGAGGCGCTCGCGCAGGCGGCGTCGGAGGCCAAAGAGCGCGCGCATGTGCGCGTGCGGGGCCTTATGTGCATTCCGCCGGTCGCCGAGGGCGCGCACGGGAGCCTTCCCTACTTTGAAAAAGTTCATGCACTTTATGTTGACATCAATGCCAAATTGTATGATAATACACTTGATATACTGTCAATGGGCATGAGCGGCGACTATGAGGACGCGGTGCGTGCGGGCGCGACGATGGTGCGCGTGGGCACGGCGATCTTCGGCGCGCGCAATTACACGATTTGATCGAGGAGGTCCTGAACCATGAGCATTATCGACGATCTGAAGAAATGGGCGCATCCTTACGAGGATGAAGACGAAGAATATGAGGACGACTTCCCCGACCTGAGAGACCGCGGCGATACCGGCGCCTTCGCCGAGCGGCGCGGCACGGAGCGCAAGGCCGAGGACCGGCGCAACAAGGTCGTGAACATCAACGCGACCACGCAGCTCAAGGTCGTGCTCGTCAAGCCCGAGCGCTTTGAAAACGCCAGCGAGATCGCCGACCACCTGAAGGAAAAGCGCACGGTGGTCATCAATCTCGAGTCCACGAACAAGGACATCGCCAGAAGGCTGATCGACTTCCTCTCCGGCGTCGCCTACGCGGGCGAGGGCAAGATCAAGAAGGTCGCGGCCAACACGTACATCATCACGCCCTACCATGTGGACATCATGGGCGATCTGATCGACGAGCTGGAAAACAACGGCCTGTATCTGTAAGGAACGGAGGACGGAACGATGCTGACACCGCAGGAAGTCTCCGGCCGCGCCTTTACCAAGGCGGCGTTCGGCGGCTACAACATGGCGATGGTCGACGAGTTTCTCGACGAGCTGACCGACGACTACACCGCCCTTTACAAAGAAAACACCGCGCTCAAGGCCAAGCTCAAGGTGCTCGTCGACAAGGTAGAGGAGTACCGCGCGACGGAGGATTCCATGCGCGCGGCGCTGCTGACCGCCCAGCGCATGGCAAACACCATGGTCGAGGAGGCCGAGGCGAAGAAGAATGCCATGCTTGCCGGCGCGGAGGACGAGGCCCGCGCCAAGATCGGCGCGCTGCAGCAGGACATTGCCGACGAGCAGCGCCGTCTGAACGCAGCCAAGGCTGCGACGGCTGACTTCCTCCAGAAGACGCGCGAGGTCGCCGAGGCGCAGCTCGCGCTGCTCGACCGCATCCCCGACCTGACGCCCGAGGAGATCGCCGGCGGCGAAAAGACAGGGCAGAAGGCCGAAACGGACGTGAACGCCATCGAGGAGAAGATCCTCTCCTCGTTCCGCCCCGCGGAGGAGCCCGCGCCGGAGACGGCCGCGCCCGCCGCTGAGGCTGAGGAAAAAGCACCGGAGCCGCTTGAGCCGGAGGACAGCCCCTTTGTCGAAACGGCGAGCCGCTCGATCCGGCTGGACGAGCTCAAGTTCGGCCGCAACTACCGCAGAGAAGAATGAGCATAACGAAAAGGCGGCGAAAGGCCGCCTTTTTCCTTGACAGAGAAAAAAGGAGCCGACATGAACAAAAAGCCCATCATCGCCTTTCTCTACGATTTTGACAAGACCCTCTGCACGACCGATATGCAGGATTACACGTTCATCCCCTCGCTCGGCTACACGCCGGGCGAGTTCTGGAGCATCGCCAACGGCTTCGGCTACCGCAACCACATGGACGGACTGCTGGCTTATATGTACACGATGATCGAGGAGTGCCGCAAAAAGGGCATCCGGCTCAGCCGCGACTATCTCGTCTCCTGCGGCCGCGCGATCGAGCTGTTCCCCGGCGTTTCCGACTGGTTTGCGCGCATCAACGCCTTCGGCGCGGCGCAGGGCGTGGAGATCGAGCACTATGTGCTCTCATCCGGTCTGCGCGAGATCATCGAGGGCAGCGGCGTGAGCCACGAGTTCAAGGAGATCTACGCCTGCGAGTTTTTCTACAACGACGAGGGGCTCGCCTCCTGGCCGAAGCTCGACGTCAACTTCACGAACAAGACGCAGTTCGTCTACCGCATCAATAAGGGCATCCTCGACGTCGCCAAGGACAAGGAGCTCAACGCCTCGATGCCCGACGACTCCAAGCGCATCCCCTTTACGAACATGATCTACATCGGCGACGGTCTTTCCGATGTGCCGTGCATGAAGATGATGCGCGCCTACGGCGGACAGGCGGTGGCCGTGTATCAGGACAGCAACCGCGCGGGTGTGGAGGATCTGCTCGCCAAGGGGCGCGTGGACTTCATCTTTCCTGCCGACTACCGCGACGGGACGCTCTTTGACGAGACGATGAAAAACATCGTGCGCAAGATCGCCATCACCGACGCGCTGACGGAGGAGAACCAGCAGCAGCTGCGTTCGCTCGGCCGCGGCGAGCTGCCGCAGCAGATGGGGCTTCAGGGATGGTAGGGCTGCGCTGCCCCGTCTGCGCGGGGACGCTTGAGCGCCGCGCGGGCGCGTATGTCTGCTCCGCGGGCCACAGCTTTGACATTGCAAAAAGCGGGTATGTGAACCTGCTGCTCAATTCCGCGCAGGGGCGCCATGGGGACGATAAGCTCATGGTTCGTGCACGGCGCGATTTTCTCAATAAGGGCTACTACGACCGCTTTATCACCGCCGTTGCGGACGCGGCGGCCGCGCTTGCCCCGCCGGAGGGCGTGATCCTCGACGCGGGCTGCGGTGAGGGCATTTATTCCGCCGCCGTGCTGCGTGCCATTGAAAGGGCGGGAAAAACGGGAGAACTGCTCGGCGTCGACATCTCGAAGACCGCGCTCCAGTACGCATCGAAGCGCTCGCCCGATCTCACGCTCTGCGTTGCGTCCTGCGCGCGCCTGCCGGTCGCGGACGGGAGCGTCGACGTGCTGCTCAATATCTTCTCCCCCTTCGTGCCAGAGGAGTTTGCGCGCGTGCTCAGGCGCGGCGGCTGCCTTCTGCGCGCCTATCCGCTGCGCGAGCATCTGTGGGAGCTGAAGAAGCTCATCTACGATGCGCCGCGCGACAATCCGCCCACGCCGCTTGAAACGGAGGGCTTTTCGCTCATCGAAACGCGCGAGGTGCGCGATAAAATTCATTTATCCTGCAATGAGGATATTCAGGCCCTGTTCCGCATGACGCCGTACTACTACAAGACCGGCGCGGCGGATCAGGCCAAGGCCGCGCGGGCGGAGACGCTGGATGTCCGGCTGGCATTCGGCCTTGCGATCTATCGAAAACTGTGAAAAAAGCGGAGCCGTATGGCCCCGCTTTTTTCTCTGTGTTTTATTGCGTCTGGGATTCAGAGCGATCCGACCTGCATCGCGTTGGCCCACTCCGCGTCGGTGAACATTGCGCGCACATCTTTGCCGCTGTACTGGGAAAGCAGACTGACGAACAGCTCAAAATTCTGCGCGGGCGTGAGATCTGCGGTGTCGGGATAATTGCGGAACAGCTGCTTTGCCGCGTCCCAGCCGGTCTCCTTCATCACCTCGGAAAGCTTGCCGCAGAGGGAGAAGACGGTCAGCGTGCTCTCAAGCGGGCCGTCGCCGCGGTAGATGTCGATCACGTCCCAGCCGGCGTATTCCCGCTTATCGCCGTACCAGTCGGCGGGCACGGCGGTGCAGTTGTTCTTCACCATGACGTAAGCGAGCTTATAGTCCGCCAGCACCTCGGCGTGGAAGTCCCACGGCCGCCCGTCGGCCTCAAAGAGATGGCTGATCTCATGCAGCAGGCCAAAGTTCCAGTCGTTTTTGCGGCGGGTGAAGTTCAGGCGCAGATCATCGTAGATGTCGTTGGCGTCGATCTGGATGACGCCGTCCTTGCCGGCGTAGCCCCAGTTCGTCTCCGGATCGATCATGTTGAGATAAACGTGCCGGTACGGCGTCCAGCCGGTCAGCTCAGCATAGTCGGCGTAGGCGGTCTCAAGGTCGTCGAGCCACTTCTGCAGCCGCGTGCTGCTGAGAACATCCAGCACGCGGTGCTCCAGCCGCATCGTGACGACGCCGGAGCTGCCCTCGAGCTCCATATAGCGGTGGCGCTCGGTCTTGACCAGCGCGAGCTGCCAGTCGCTGGCGGCGCTGCCGCGCTTTTGCAGCGCCGCGCCGCCGGAGGAGACCGACAGAGCCAGCTCGGGGTGCAGCGAGCAGACGAGCTGCCATATTCCATCACCGCTGCCGAAAAGCCTCCAGTGCTGCGCGTCATAGCCGGTGCCGTCCCAGATGCCGACGCTGTTGCCCTCTTTGAACCATGCGTTGGAAACATCCAGCATATATGCCCGTCTGCCGTCGGGGCGGAGGGTAAAGCTGCCGGACGCGGCGGGCGCGGCGTACCAGACAAAGGGCTTGTCCGACAGCGTCAGCGCGTCGCCGGCGGCGGCAAGGTATTTCCCGCCGCTGTTTTGCAGGGTATAGCAGCTTCCGGCGATATTCAAAAAGCCCTCGCCGTCCGCTTGGCTCGCGAGGCCGAACGCCGCCGCCGTATTTTCATCGATCGCGCCGAGCCTGACGAGCTGCGCGGCCAGCGTCTCATCGCCGCCCTTGCAGGTCTGCGCCAGCGCGGCGAAGGAAATGCGTGCCGTGTCGCCGCGCGTAAAGGCGCGTGCAGCGCCGTATTCGCCGTGCGTCAGGCCCAGACCGTCGCTGAACGCGGCGGCGTTGTTCCACTGGAAATCGCTCTCCGAGGAGTAGCCGAGCGCGCGCAGGATGAACGTCAGATACTGGCTGGCCGTTACCTTGCTGCCGCTGCCGAAGCGATCCGCGCCAAGGCCGTTGGCCAGGCCGTTCGCGTAGGCGTAGCCGACGTAGGGCTTTGCCCAGTCTGGCAGGTCGGTGAAGGGGACGTCCCAGCTGCCGGATCTGGCCTCGTTCTCGCGGCCGAGCAAGCGCACCAGCATGGTCACGGCCTGCGCGCGCGTCGGCGAGGCGTCCAGACTGTAGATGGGCTTGCCGTTGGCGCTCTCGCCGGTGCCCTGAAAGAGTCCCAGCTCATAAAGCGCGTTCGCCGATTCCTCGGCGGTGTAGTCTGCGGCGCTCGCCGCGGCGGAAAGGGAAAGAACAATGATCAGCGCGAAGATGGTGCAGAAAAGCTTTTTCATAGCAGGATCCTCCGTCTTTTCATTTGCCGGAACGCCGGAACGGGAAGCGCGGAAGCGGAGCGCTCAGAAGATGACGACGAGCAGCATCTTGAACTGCTCCTGCCCATAGACCGCGTGGGGGTGGCGCGCGGGCATGACGATGCTCTCGCCCTCATGCAGCAGATACGCTGTGCCGTCGATCGTGATGCGGCCCACGCCGTCGAGGCAGGTGACCATCGCGTCGCCGCCGGACTCGTGGGTGCTGATCTCCTCGCCCTTGTCGAACGAGAAGAGCGTGACGCTCACGTGCTCGTTCTGCGCCAGCGTGCGGCTGACGACCTGCCCGGGCTGGTAGGCGACCTGCTCGCGCAGGGTGAGCACCTCGGCCTTGCTGATGTTTTTCATACCGTCCATGGAAAATTCCTCCTTTGATGCGCGCGGTGTGCCGCACGGTGTTCATAATGCTATCTTGCCCTTTTTGCGCGGAAAAGGCGCCCGCTATTCCGCCTTGCGCGCGAGCACGCAGTACCAGTTCGAGCTTTCCTCGTCGAACGCGCCGAACTGCACGGGAAAGGCGGAAACGGCGATATCCTCATAGCCGAGCGAAGAGAGCCTGTCGAGCAGGAACTGCCGCGGCACGGGGTAATAGCGCTCCTCGAAGTGCTCGCGCTGGAAGATCTTATTGTCCCGCTCAAAGGTGTAGAGCAGATTGAAGGTGATCGAGCCGTCGTCATGATGATCCCAGACCTGCATGAGATCCACGCGGTCGCCGTTTGGCAGAAAGGCGGGATCGTAGAAGTAAAACCGCTGCTTCTGCCGCACGATCCTGTCCCAGTTGCGCAGGTCGAAGTAAAGGTACCCGCCTGGCGCGACGAGCGCGTCCATCTGCGCGAGCACGCCCGTGATCTCGTCGTTCGGGACATAGGCGAGCGAGTTGCCGGTGCTCATCACGCAGTCGAAGCGGCGGTCAAAGCGGCTCGTGAGCGCGCGGAAGTCGCACTGCCGCAGGTCAATGGCGATGCCGCGATCTTCCGCCTTTTTCGCGCAGCGCGCGAGCATCGCTTCGCTCAGATCCGAGCCAAAGAGCTGCACGCCGAGCGCCGCGAGCGGCAGCGTGAGCGAGCCGGTGCCGATGCTCACGTCGAGCGCCGTGCGGACGGCCTTTCCGGAAAGGACGGTCTCCCAGTGGGCTTTCGTCATATCGTCCTTCCGCGGGGATTCAAAGAGATCGTAGATGTCGGTGCGGTCGTATACGCTGGGCATGGTCATTCCTCCTTTTTCAAATGCGGCGGCGCTCAGGTCGCCTGCTTCATGGAAAGGCTGATGCGTTTTTTCTTCTCATCGACCTCCAGCACCACGACCTTGACCACATCGCCGACGGACACGACCTCGGACGGGTGCTTGATGTATTTGTTCGCCACCTGCGAGATGTGAACAAGACCGTCCTGATGCACGCCGATATCGACGAACACGCCGAAGTCGATGACGTTGCGCACGGTGCCGGTGAGCGCCATGCCAGGCTTCAGGTCCTTCATTTCAAGCACGTCGGTGCGCAAAATGGGCTTTGGCAGCTCGTCGCGCACATCGCGCCCGGGCTTTAAAAGCTCCGAGACGATATCGCGCAGCGTGGGAACGCCGACGCCGATCTCGGCGGCGGCTTTTTCCTCGCCGTAGGACTTGACACGCGCGGGCAGGTCGGCGAGCTTCCCGTCCTTCACGTCGGCGAGCGTGTGGCCCGTCAGCTCGAGCAGCGCCTTCGCGGCGTCGTAGCTCTCGGGGTGGACGGCGGTATTGTCGAGCACGCTTTTGCTCTCCGGCACGCGCAGGAAGCCCGCGCACTGCTGGAAGGCCTTGGGGCCGAGCTTCGGCACCTTTTTGATCTGCGCGCGCGAGGTGAACGCGCCGTTTTCCTCGCGGTACGCCACAACGTTTTTCGCCGTCGTGCCGTTCAGGCCGGCGACGCGCTGCAAAAGCGACGGCGAGGCCGTGTTGATATCGACGCCCACGGCGTTGACGCAGTCCTCGACCACGCCGCTGAGCGCGTCGTCGAGCCGCTTTTGCGGCATGTCGTGCTGATACTGCCCCACGCCGATGGCCTTGGGGTCGATCTTCACAAGCTCGGCGAGCGGATCCTGCAAGCGCCGCGCAATGGACACGGCGGAGCGGAGGTTCACGTCATACTGCGGGAATTCCTCGGCGGCAAGCTTGCTCGCCGAGTACACGGACGCGCCCGCTTCGGAGACGATCATATAGCTGACGTGCGCGCCGGTTTCATTCACCTGACGGATGAGTTCGACGGCCATCTGCTCCGTCTCGCGGCTGGCGGTGCCGTTGCCGATGGCGATGTGCTCCACGCCGTGCTTTTTGATGAGCCTTGCGAGCACGGCAATGGCCTCGTTTTTCTGCCGCTCGCCGTAGGTCGGATAGACCACGGCGGTGTCGAGCACCTTGCCCGTGCCGTCCACGACCGCGACCTTGCAGCCCATGCGGTAGCCGGGGTCAAGACCCATCGTGACCCTGCCCTTGACCGGCGGCTGCATCAGAAGCGGCTTCAGGTTCAGCGCAAACTGGCCGATGGCGCCCTCATCCGCCTTTTCCGTGAGCGCCGCGCGCATCTCGCGCTCGAGCGACGGGAAGATCAGGCGGTCGTAGGCGTCCTCGGCGGCGGACTTGATAAATTCCATGGCGGCGGAGCCGGGCTTTACCACCGCGCGGCGCAGCAGCGGCAGCGCAAGCTCGCGGTCAAGCGCGACGGAGACCTTCAGCATGCCCTCCTTTTCGCCGCGGTTGACGGCGAGCACCTGATGCCCCTGCAGGCGGGAGACGGGCTGCTCAAAATCATAGTACAGGCGGTAGACGCTGTCGTCCTCCGTCGCCGCGAGCGAGCGCAGCGTACCGCGCTTTTCCAGCAGCTCGCGCAGCGATCTGCGGACGGCGGCGTCGTCGGAGATCTGCTCGGCGATGATGTCGCTCGCGCCCTGTAGAGCTTCCTCGATCGTCCCGACGCCCTTTTCGGGGTCGACGAAATCGCGCGCGGCGTCCTCTGGACGCGGGCAATCGCGCTCCTGCGCGAAAAGCAGGACGGCAAGCGGCTCAAGACCTTTTTCCTTCGCCATCGTGGCACGGGTGCGGCGCTTCTGCTTATAGGGGCGGTAAAGGTCCTCGACCTCGGCAAGCGTTTTGGCGCTGTCGATGGCGGCGGCAAGCTCGTCTGTGAGCTTGCCCTGCTCCTCGATGGACTTTTTCACCGCCGCGCGGCGCTCTTCAAGGCCGCGGAGGTATTGGAGCCGTTCTTCGAGCGTGCGCAGCGCCGTGTCGTCCATCGCGCCGTGCAGCTCCTTGCGGTAGCGGGCGATGAAGGGGATGGTGTTGCCCTCGTCCAACAGGCGCACGACGTTTTCCACATGCTGCGCGTTTTTGTCGAGCTCGAGAGCAAGTGTCTGAATGATATCCATAAAAGTTCCTTTCATTGAACGGCTCGCCGCACGGCGGCGGTGAGCCTTGTCTTACCCATTTTACCACAATGCCGTCCGGAATGCCAGAGGAACGACGCGTCGAAAAACGCTTGGCAGGATCTGTTGCAAAGTGCAGCGGATGATCCCCGCGCTGCTTCGGTTTAAAATCCGATATTGACAGGAGCAGTTTTTATGAGGAACACAACGTCAGAGCGCCGTCCAGGGCTCCTTGCTGCCGGCAGCTTTGCCATGGATCAGATCGCGGTCACGTCCGAATTTCCCAAGGAGGGGCAAAGCGTTATAGGGCGCTCTTTTCAAAAGGCCCTCGGCGGCAAGGACGCGAATCAGGCGGTTCAGACGGCAAGGCTCGGCGCCGAGGAAAAGCCTGACCATTCCGCCGCAAACCGGATCCTTGTGCTGCCGTGTATCAAACCCGCCGGAGCCGTTGGGGCGGCGGGAAAATAGCGAAAAAAGTCCTGATTTCGTAAAAAATCAGGACTTTTTGTCATGCGCGACCAATTTAGATACACACTGGAAATAGGAAAAAACGAAAGCTGGAGCGGCTTTGAGCTGTTTCAGCCGTATTTTTGCTGTCGATTTCCCATGATTACGGATAATTGAGGCAATTTTAAAAGGAACAAAACCAGATGCGGCCTTGAATATCTGGGAATTTGATTCTTTTTGTTGCGATATCAGTCATGCGCCCATTTTTGAGACCGGAGTTACGGAACTCGAAAACGGGAGCCTCGAACCTCCGCAGACGCGCCGCTCAGCCAAGCTTCTGCGCAAGGTCTTCGAGCGCGGCGGTCATCGCTTCCTCGAACGACGGGTGCGGGCGCATGGCCAGCAGGAACTGATCGACCGTCATGTGGTTGGCAAGCGCCTGCGAGACGCCGCCGATCATGTCGCTCGCATGCTCGCACATGAGCTGCGCGCCAAGGAGCTCGCGCGTTTCGGTGTTTGCGACGAACTTCATCAAGCAGCGGCCGGGGTCGGCGATGAGCGTCCTGGCGTTGTCGAACATGACGTGCTTGCCGACCTTGACGGGGATACCCGCCTCCTTGGCCTCGGCCTCGGTCATGCCGGCGACCGCGATCTCCGGACGGCAGTAGATGCAGCTCGGCACGACGGACATGGACGTGTGATTTTCCTTGCCGCAGAGCAGATCGACGCACGCGATGCCCTGTGCGGTCGCGACGTGGGCGAGCTGGATCTTTGCCGACACATCGCCGATGGCGTAGATGTGGGGGATGCTCGTCTCGTAGCGCTCGTTCACGGCAATGCTGCGGCGGTTCATCTCGACGGAGATGCCGTCAGCGAACAGGCCGTCGCAGTACGGACGGCGGCCGATGGCGCAGAGCACGGCCTCGCCGGAGGCGGTCTCGTTCTTTTCCTTGCAGGTGAAGTTGACGGCAATGTCCTCGCCGGACTTCTCCACGCTCTGGACCATCGCGTTCGTAAAGACCTTCACGCCCTGCTTTTTGAGGATCAGCGCGAGGTTCTGCCCGAGCTCCTTGTCCATGTTGGGGAGCAGACGATCCATGCCCTCGATGACGGTGACCTCGCAGCCGAGGTCGGCGTAAAACGTCGCAAACTCGATGCCGATGACGCCGCCGCCAATGATGACGATGGAGCGGTACAGGTGGTCGCAGCCCTCAAGCAGCTCATCGGAGGTCATCGCGAGCTCGAGGCCGGGGATCGGCGGACGCGCGGGGACGGAGCCGGTGGCGATCATGATATCGTCACAGGTGTAGTCCTTGGCGCCGCCCTCAGTGTCCGTCACGCGGACGCAGCCGGACGCGGTGATGAGCGCCGTGCCGCGCAGAAAGTCGATCTTTGCGGTCTTGAAGAGGGATTCGATGCCGGAGGAGAGCTTCTGCGAGATCTCGCGCTTGTAGGCAAAGATCTCCTCAATGTTGGCGGTGATGTCCTCGGTGTGCACGCCGATGTGCGCGCCGTGCTTTGCGTCGTGGTAGACCTGAGAGGAGTGGAGCAGCGTCTTGGTCGGGATGCAGCCGCGGTTTAAGCAGGTGCCGCCCGCATCGCGCTTTTCGACGACGGCGACCTTCTTGCCAAGCCTGGCCGCGTGGAGCGCGGCCTCGTAGCCGCCGGGGCCCGCGCCGATGATGATGAGTTCATAATGAGCCATAGCAGTTCTTTCCTTTTTTGAGAGCAATGCCGCCGACTTTTCGGCGGCATTGCGTGATTTGTAGGGATGCTCAGATGTCCTGCTCGCGCAGCAGTGCACAGAGGTCGTCCGCATAGCCGCGGCACTCCCCTGCCGACTGCACGCGCTCACAGAGCGCGTCGACAGCGAAGCGACAGCCGCGCAGAGCCTGCGCAAGCGGCGCGGCAAAGGCCGCATCCATCGCGTCCGACCAGACGGCGGCGTCAGCCACAAGGCCGCTTTCCGCAGAGAGTTCGACCGTGACCTCGCCCCAGACAAAGCGCTTGGCGCAGGAGAACGAGCACGGCACGCTCCTGCCGTACACCCAGTCGTAGCTGTGGAAGCGCTGGCAGCGGCGCTCGATCTCGGCGGCGTCGAAGTCCTCCTCATGCAGCTCGACCGCTTCAAGACCGTAAACGGTCTCGAACGCCTTGACCATGGCCTGAGCCATGCCGCCGATCGTCAGATCGGGCTTGAGCTCGGTCAGGTTGATGACGCGCGAGCGCACGGATGCAACGCCCTTGCTTTCAAGCTTCGTCTTCGACGGCGTGAGGTATTTGCCGAGGTTCGCCATGTCGACGTTCACGAGCAGCGTCCCGTTGTGGAACGAGCGGCCTGCGTGGGAGTAGAACGAATTGCCGGAGAATTTGCAGCCGTTCGTCAGAATGTCGTTCCGGCCCGAAATCTCCGCCGGAATGCCGAGACTACGGCAGGCCTCAACGATCACGCTCTGCTGACGGCGCAGGTCATAGTCGGCCTTGCGCAGCGAGAAGGTGAAGTTGAGGTTGCCCAGATCGTGGTAGACCGCGCCGCCGCCGGAGAGACGGCGGGCGAGCGTCCCGCCGTCGTGCTCAAGCTCGGTCGTGCGGCATTCCTGCCACGCGTTCTGGTTGCGGCCGATGACGACCGTATGCTTATTCTGCCAGAGGTAGAGAATGCAGGTGTCCGCACCGACGGTATCGGTCAGATATTCCTCAAGCGCCAGGTTGCGGTGCGGGTCGGTACAGGTACCGATAAAATACTGTAATTTCCGGATCATGCAAACCGATAACGCAAGACCATGCTGCGCGCCGCACCGACTTCATCCAGGCGGCGGACGGGCGTATCGTGGGGAGCGGTGTGCAGCGCCTCGGGATCAGAGTGCGCGAGTTCAAAGAGCTTGCAGTAAATATCGCAGACCGCATCCATCGTTTCCTTGCTCTCTGTCTCGCAGGGCTCGACCATGAGCGCCTCGTGGACGATGAGCGGGAAGTACATCGTGGGCGGGTGCAGGCCGTGATCGAGCATTCCCTTGGCAAGATCGAGCGCGGAAACGCCCGTCTCCTTGTGAAGATCAACGAGCGACATGACGAACTCGTGCATACAGATCTCGTCATACGCCATGGTGAAGGTATCCTTGAGCTTTGCGCGCATATAGTTCGCGTTCAGCACGGCGTTCATCGCGGCTTCGCGGATGCCGTGTTTTCCGAGCGTGAGCACATAGGTCAGCGCCTTGACGCACACATCGAAGTTGCCGTAGAACAGCTTCACGCGGCCGATAGACTTTTCGGGATACGCAAAGCTGTACCTGCCGTCCTTTTCGACGACCAGCGGGCCGGGCATATACTTTTTGAGGAATTCCTTGCAGCCGACCGCACCTGCGCCGGGTCCGCCGCCGCCATGCGGGGTGGCAAACGTCTTGTGCAGGTTCGAGTGGATGCAGTCAAAGCCCATGTCGCCGGGGCGGACGACGCCCATGACGGCGTTGAGGTTCGCGCCGTCGTAGTAGCACAGGCCGCCCGCGTCGTGGACGATCTTCGTGATCTCGAGAATGTTCTTGTCAAAAATGCCGACGGTGTTGGGGTTCGTCAGCATCAATCCCGCCGTGTCGGGGCCGACGGCGGCGCGCAGCGCGTCAAGGTCGACGCAGCCGTCCGCGCCGGAGGGGATGTTCACCACCTGATAGCCGCACATTGCGGCGGTGGCGGGGTTTGTGCCGTGGGCGGAGTCGGGCACGATGATCTTCGTGCGGGTAAAATCGCCGCGGTCGGTATGGTACGCCTTGATGAGCAGAACGCCGGTGAATTCGCCGTGCGCGCCCGCTGCGGGCTGGAACGTCACGGCATCCATGCCGAAAATTTCGCCCAGCTCGCTTCCCAGCGTGTGCAGCGCCTCGAGCGCGCCCTGCGCGGTCTCAATGGTCTGGAGCGGATGGAGCTGCGTGAAGCCAGGCAGCGCTGCCATATCCTCGTCGATCTTGGGGTTATACTTCATCGTGCATGAGCCGAGGGGATAAAAGCCGTCGTTCACGCCGTGGATGCGCTTGCAGAGGGCGGTGTAGTGGCGGGTGAGCTCGTTTTCGCTCACGTGGGGCAGGTGCAGCGCCTCGCTGCGCTCCTCGGGGAGCTGATATTCAGGCACGTCGCACTCCGGCATGAGCGTCATGCCGCGGCCTTCGGCGCCAAGTTCAAAAATGAGCTTCATATTACAGCACCTCCTTCACGATGGCGACGGCGCGGTCGAGCTGTGCCTTGGAGACGAGCTCCGTCACGCACCAGAGGATGCCGCCGTCGACCTCCGCGCCGCCAAGGATGCCCTCGGCGGCAAGTGCGTCGAGGATCTTTTTGCGGCAGTTGGGACATTCGACCTCGGTGACAAACTCGTGGAAGAATTCGCCCTTGTACTTGAGCGCGCAGCCGATCTTTTCAAGCTCGGAGGCGAAATAGTGCGCCTTCGAGGTGCAGAGACGCGCGCACTGCTTCATACCGCTTTCGCCCATCGCGGCCATGTAGACGCCCGCGGAGAACGCACACAGCGCCTGATTGGAGCAGATGTTGGAGCTGGCCTTTTCGCGGCGGATGTGCTGCTCGCGCGCGGAGAGCGTGAGCACATAGCCTGTTTTGCCGTCCACATCCTTTGTCTCGCCGACGATGCGGCCGGGGAGCTTTCTCGTCATCGCGGCGGTCGTGGCCATAAAGCCGAGGTACGGGCCGCCGAACGCCGTGTCGAGGCCAAGGGGCTGGCCGTCGCCGACGGCGATGTCCGCGCCCATCGCGCGCGGTGTGGGCAGGATGGCGCAGGCAATGGGGTTCACGCCCATGACGAGCTTCGCGCCCGCGGCGTGAACGAGCTCACCGATGGCCTTGGCGTCTTCGATCTGGCCGAAGTAGTTCGGCTGCTGGAGGTAGAAGCACGCGGCATCCTCGCCGAGCGCTTCCTTGAGCGCATCGAGATCGGTTCTGCCGTCCTTTTCGGGGACGACAAAAAGCTCGGTGTTCGAGGCGAAGCAGTAGGTCTTCATGACCTCAATGACCTGCGGGTTGGCGCAGGCGGAGACATAAGCCTTCGTGCGTTTGCGGTCCTTGCACATGGGGATGGTCTCGGCGGCGGCGGTCGCGCCGTCATAGTGGGAGGCGTTGGCAACATCCATGCCGGTCAGCTCGCAGATCATGGTCTGGAACTCGAACGTGCCCTGCAGAACGCCCTGGCTGATCTCCGCCTGATATGGCGTGTAACAGGTGACAAGCTCCTCGCGCGAGGTGATGGACTTGACGACGGCGGGAATAAAGTGGCGGTAAGCGCCCGCGCCGCGCAGAACGGTCTTGAAGACCTTGTTCTTCTCGGCCATGGCGGTGACGGCCTCGCGCACTTCAAGCTCGCTCATACCCTCGGGGATGTTCAGCCCGCCGTCGGGCAGGAGCATTTCCTGCGGAACGGCCTTGTAAAGCCTCTCAAGGCTCTCGACCCCGATGGCGGCAAGCATTTCCTCCCGTTCCGCCGCGGTGGTGGGAACGTAGGAGCCCATCTCAGCCCTCCTCGGCGCAATGCGCCTCGTAAGCGGCGGCGTCGAGCAGTTCTTCGCTGCCGGTCACATCCTTGACCTTGATGATCCACGCGCCGTAGGGGTCGGAGTTGAGCGTCTCGGGCGCGTCGGCGAGCGCTTCGTTGACCTCGCAGATTTCGCCTGTGACGGGAGAAATGATATCGCTCACGGCCTTGACGGACTCCACATCGCCAAAGCTTTCGCCGGCGGTGACGGCGTCGCCCTCGGCGGGCAGGTTGATGAACACCACGTCGCCCAGCGCGTCCTGCGCAAAGTCGGTAATGCCGACGACCGTGATGCCATCCTCGGTCTTGATCCACTCGTGGGACTTGGAATACTTCAGTTCAGCGGGAAAATTCATCATGCGCTCCTCCTTAAATTAGATAGAATCGTTACTATGTCAATGTGTGCTTAGCGCTCCAGCTTGTAGAACGGCATCGGCACGATCTCGAGCTCGACCATGCGGCCGCGCACGTCGGCATTGAGGTGCCTGCCGATCTCGATATCCTCTACGGGGATGTAGCCCATCGCCACGCCGCAGCCGATGAAGGGCGCAAACGTGCCGGAGGACGCCCAGCCGATCTTTTCCCCGTCCATGGTGTAGAGGTCGCAGTGCTCGCGCACGATGCCGCGGCCGACGACCTTCATGCCGACGCGCTTCATCTTCGGCGCACCAAGCGCCACGAGCGCGTCGCGGCCGATGAAGTCCTTGCCCGTGAGCTTGCAAGGCAGGCCCGCCATCTTCGGCGTGATCTCGTCGTTCATCTCGTGACCGTAGAGCGGCATCGAAGCTTCGAGGCGCAGCGTGTCGCGCGCGCCGAGACCACAGGGGATCAGGCCGTACTCCTCGCCCGCTTTCAGCAGGGCCTTCCACAGATCAACGGTGTCCTCGGCCTTGCAGTAGATCTCAAAGCCGTACTCGCCGGTGTAGCCCGTCTGGGAAACGAGGGCGTGGATCGTGCGCCCGCCGAGGTCCAACGGCACATTGTCGATAAAGGTGTAATATTTGGCGGGGATGTATTGCTCGTCGCAGAGCTTTTTGAGAATGTCGCCGGATCTGGGGCCTTGCAACGCGACCTGGCCCCAGTCGTTGCCCTCGTCGCGGTAGTCCACGTCGCCGGAGAGATGGCTCTCGACCCAGGCGGCGTCCTTTTCGCGGTTACCCGCATTGACGACGAGCCAGTAGTCGTCCGCTGCGCAGCGGTAGACGATGAAGTCGTCGATGATGCCGCCCGCGTCATTGCAGAACATGGCGTACTTGATGTCGCCGTCCTGCATGGACGAAATATCAGCGGTGATAAGCTTCTGCACGTTCGCCACCGCGTCGGGGCCCTTGAGCCGCAGTTCGCCCATGTGCGATACATCGAACAGTCCGGCCTTCTGCCGGACGGCCATGTGCTCTGCGAGCACGCCGGTGGGGTACTGCACGGGCATCAGGAAGCCGCCGAATTCGACGATCTTTCCGCCTGTGTCCACGTGCGTCTGGTACAGCGGGGTCTTTCTTTCCATAGCGCATATCCTCCATTAAATTCTTGAATCAATTAATTGAAAATTATTAAAATAAGGAATAACAAAAAAGCACAAAGTCCCCCTTGGAACTTTGTGCCTCCGTTTTATGACCTGAGAGTTTCCCTGATTTTGCATATCGCATCACACAGGTTGCACCTTCGGCGCGCAGACGAGAGACTGCGCTTTTCGGAGTGCCGTCCGAGTCCGGTCCTTTTGCCTGAGAGCTTTTGCGTTCCCCTTCGGCGCCGCGCTGCGCGCGGTCTCTTCCGAGCTCATCATCCGGTCACTTAATCTATTTTACTTTTTTAAGCTATCATAAGAAAACGGTTTTGTCAAGTAAAGAAAAATAGCATTTTCCTAAAAGGATTTAAGTGCGGGCTCCTTGAGCCGGAAATCACCGCAGCAGGTCAAAAGCGTGCCGGAGCACCCCCGTGTTTCGGCGTGTGAGGCGCTGTGCGAGATTTTTCGAGGAGCGCCGGTGCCTGTTTTTGCAGGTATGTAAGAATGTCTGAAGGCAGAATAAAGCGAGAGATCGCATAGCCTCTATTTTTTGGCCTTTTCATAAACGGATAGCGCTGCAACCGCCGCAAGCACCAAGAAAATTCCGATGCCGGTCTGCGCCGACACGGGGTCGCCAAGCACAAAAATGCCGACGATCACACTGGTGAGCGGCTCAAACGTGCTGAGCATGGCTGCGTTTTCCGATCCGCATAGTTTGATTCCCGTCTGGAAAAGAATCGTCGCCCCGATTGCAGTGCCCCAGCTCATCAAGAGCGTGTAGAACCAGCCCTCGCCGCTCATGGAAAAAGCCCATGTGCCGCACACCGCGTTAAGGACCAGCAAGGCGGCAGTGCCGGCAATGTTGAGTCTCAGCGTCAGTGAAAAGGGAGAGAATTGCTTTTGCAGTCCGCTGCGCGGGAGACAGACGACATACAGGCTGTATGTAACGGCAGATGTAAACGCAAAAGCGAAGCCGAGCGGATGGAGCGAGGTATCGGACAGACAAAGGCACCAAACGCCGGCAAGACAGACAAAACAGCAGGCGTATTTGAACGCGGGGATCTTTTGGTGGAAACACAGCTGGCAGATCAACAGGACGAGAGCGGGATATACATAGTGTATCGTTGAGGCAAGACTGCTGGCAATATAGGAATAGGAGACAAACAGAAGCAAGGGCGTGAGAATATAGACAGCCGCAATGGCGAAAAAGCTGCCGCCCAGATGCGAGTCCTCTGCCGCTTTTTCCTTCCGCACGATAAAGCAGAGCGGCGGAATGCTGAATGCAAAGCGGCAGAGAGACAGGAAAAGAGAGTTCCCCCCGCAGCCATAAATCTTTAAGGCCAGAAGAGGCATCAAGCCGAATGCAACCGCAGAGATCAAAATATAAGCGGTACCCCTTGCTTTCGGATTCATGTTGCGTCCCTCACTTTTTCTGCTCTCTGCCGCTTGAAGAAAAGAGAGATCAGATCTGATTGAAATCGGTGCTCTGGTAGGCATCCAGTGCCGGCAGAAATTCCGGCCCGTACTTTTCTGCGAGCCGTCCGCGCACGGCGGATATGATATCCTGCGCGCGGTCAGGCAGCACGGAACGAATCACATAGCAGTACATATCATACATATCCGCACAGTGATAGGCCATCTCCCGCTTTGTGCTCGCACCGGGGGCGAGACGGGAGGAGTAGGTACTCATGAAATCTGCGGCGATCTCTTTTCCGTGATAGTAAAAGTCGCAGGAACGAGTCAGGTGCATATTCTGCGTGCACTCAAACTGCAGCGTCGGGTTAAAGCCCCGCACGATCGCCCCGTCGATCTCACGACAGTAGTCCACACCGCATTGGCGGCATTCGCTGTGAAACACCTCTGCCCACATACATTCTTCCTGATGCTCATGGACAACGCCGGGGAAAGCTTCGTAAAGCTCGCCTGCATAGCCGCCCTCGGTACACAGCAGCTCGCCATACGCAAAATAAGAGGTCGTGTCCAGCGGATTGCCGTCGCGCATGGCACGCAGAGCCATGCGGCGGCCGCGGCGGCTGCCGTAGCTGCGTCCGGCGGTCATAAATACGTCATAGCCGCGCGCTTCACCGCATACGGACATCAGCTCCTTGTAGAATTCTACAAGGATCGCAGCGTGATGCGTCTCAGTCAACAACATCTTTTGCCTCCGCATCTTCTTGTACCTCGCAGTTGGGGAAAGCAAGAATGAGCACCAGCAGGAGCGTCAGGATCAGGCTGATGATCAGAAGCGTCGGGCCGCCGCTCATCAGATAGTAAAGGCAGATGCCGTAGGCCAACGCAAAATTGACCACGCACAGGAGAAGCGTCAAAACTGTTCTGATCCGGATAGTCTCACCGAATACTCTGGTTTCAAGAAATTTCGACATGGTTTTGTTCATTATGCCCACACTCCTAACTTAGTCAGAACAAAGGTGACAAATGTAAGGTTCAGCACAACAACGCTGACCAGAACGCCAAGATTGAACAGATAATTCTTCGTGACGTGCTTGCCGAGGAAGCGGCGGTCATTCGACAGCAGGAACCAGGACGAGCCGCTGACCCAGGAGAAGACGGACTGGAGACCGGCGACAAAGATGACGGCCCACATGGGCTTGCCGATGTAAGCGCCAAGCAGACCCACCTGCGTGAGCAGAAGGCCGATCTTCCACGTCTTGCTGTTGGGATCGGCGGGCTTGCCAAGAGCATAGCACAGCGACTGCGCGGCAATGGTGGACATACCGATCATCGTACTTACAACGATGGCCAGAATACCGAGATAGAAGCCGACTTGGATCAGGGGGTGCGGAATGGCGCTGACCAATGCGTTGGACATGGCATAGGTGTCATCGGGGAAGGAGCCGCCGGCAAAGGTCTCTGCAAAGGCAATGCCGACAAAGGTCAACACCAGCGTTACGGGGATCAGACCTCCGACGACAAGGTCAAAGTGGGCGAGCTTCTCATGAGCGGGGGTAAAACCGCGCTGACGCATGGCGTAATGGTGCTGCAGCCAGTCGCCGACAGCGACCACGGAGATGAGCGCTGCGATGCCGGTGGAGATGCCCTCAATGCCGCTGGGAAGCGTGGGGACCAGCAGACCGCGGAACAGGGAACTCCAGTCCACGCCCGTGACAAAGAGCACGGCGCCGAAAAGGACGAGCATCAAAGCAATGAGGACCTTCGTCACATTTTCAACAAAGCGGACGGCCTTGTCGTTTTTGCCGTACATCCACGCAAACGGGAAGGAGAGCGCGAAGATCAGGATCCAGTTGATCGAACGCGGGAAGCTGATGCCGGCAAGCGCCGCCATATTCTGCAGCGCATCGGTGCCAAGTGCGTACTGGCCGAAGGTGAACGTCCAATAGCCGAGACAGGAGCCGATCACGCCGGTGACGACGGAACCGACGAGCTTGCTCTGGTGTGTGTTCTGTGCCGTGATGATATCAATTTTGCTGTGAACGGCAAAGCGGATCCCCAGTGTCAGCATGAACATGCCGAGCAAGTACGAATAGAACGGGATCCAGAGCATCTTGTATCCATAAGCGGCGCCCATCGCGGCACAGGAGGCGAAGGAACCTGCGCCCAGTGTGGTCGCGGCCTCAAGAAATGCCGGTCCGGTATACTTCGTATAGCCTTTCCAACGTTTGAAAAGAGGAGCTTTGTTGAGCTGCTCCAGATCCTGCACTTCTTGCTGCATCAGGGATAAATCTTTTGCTTCAGAGCTCATGTTTTCATTTCTCCTTTTTATACACGGTTTTTACCTCTCAGGTTTCACAAATCAGGTCTTTGACCACTTTCTTTGCGTACGGTTCCAGGACGACCTTGTTTTCCACCACCCTTTCCTTGCAGGCCAGCTTGACTTTCCCGTTCACCTTTACCATACACTTGCCGCATGCCGCCTGCCGGCAGGCGGCGTGCGAAAAGAACGAGAGTGTGTGATCCTGCTTGCTGTATATTTCCTCGAGAAGATTCATAACGGAAACGGCGGCAGTTTCGTCCACGGGGACAATATAGGTCTGATAGGCGCCGTTTCCGGTCTCTGCTCCGCGAAGAATTTTTACTTCGATTTCTCTCATGGGGCTCCCTCCTCAACTCAGCTTTTTGATGACTTCTTCGGTATAGAGCGTGTAGTCCCTGCAAGCGGGTTCGGGCTGGTAGAAAGTGTGGACCGGCGGGACCCATGCGGTATCGAGCGCTTCGTTGGTGATGGTCAGGTTCTTCAGATAATGGATGTCGTCGGTGCGGGGATAGTCCTCGCGGACATGCACGCCGCGGCTTTCCTTGCGCAGTCCGGCCGACTTGAGGATTGCTGCTGCCGTGAGCAGTCCGCCGCGCAGCTGCAGATAGTCCATCCACTCCTTATTGTAGCGGCGGTCTTTGCTTGCAAGGCTGGTGCGCGGAAGTATGCCGCGAAGCGCTGCGACCTCGTCTGCCGCCTGCTCGAGCGCCGTGCCGTTCCGCAAGACCATAAGGCTGGACTTCGTTGCGTGATGCAGCTGCTGGCGAAGCTCGACGGGACTGGGGCCGCCCTGTGTGCCGAAGGGGAGGAGCAGCTCCTGTTCCATCTTGGCAAGCAGGGAAGGCTCTGCGGTATGCAGTGCAGCCTTTTCCGCATAGGCAGCGGCGCTCTTGCCCGCGATGTTGCCCTCGATAAGCATTTCGGTAGTCGCTGCACTCACGCGGTTGGCGCCAAACATGCCGCCGGTGCATTCGCCGGCAGCAAACAGGCCGGGAACAGAGGTCGCCATGTCCGTGTTGATGCGGATACCGCCCTCGAAATAGTGGGCAAACGGAGCGACGGTAACGGCGTGATCCTTGAGAAAGAGTTCCATGATATCGTGGTAAATGCCGGTGGAGAGGCTCGGAAGATCACGGTACAGTTCTTCTTTCAGCTCGTGCGGCAAAAGCGGGAGCATGAAATACACACCGCCGTACTGGTTTCCGCGTCGGCTGTTGATCTCCTTTTGCAGCGCGTAGGACAGCAGCATCTTATTCCATTCGGAATCGAGCGCAAGTGCCTCCGCCTCCTGCGAGAGATGGCGGTGCGTAAAGGTCTTTCCGAATTTATTAAGGTAAGTGCCGTAGCCGATGGTGTTGAGGATGTAAGGCAGGATATTTCCCTTATACATCTGCGGGTGCAGAATGACGGACGGGCAGAACGAAATCATCTCCATATCGATCAGCTCTGCACCGGCGCGCAGCGCGGCCGCGGGGCCTTCCCCGCCGCAGTCGGTCGGGCCGCTGTTGTCGGGGAAAATGCCGTGGCTGCCGCCGGTGGCGAGTACCACAGCCTTGGCGGGGAAATAGCGGATCGCTCCGCTGAGCAGATCCACGCAGAGGCAGCCCTTGACAACGCCGTCTTCCACAACGACATCGGTAAACTGATGATCCTGCACATACGCAACACCCAGTTCGTTGCAGCGCTTGAAAAGTGCATCGAGAATTGCCGATCCGAAAACGGAAATGCCGCGATCGCCCTCTGTGCCAAGAACCTCCATTCCCCAGCCCATCAGCTCGCGGATGCGGTCCGCTGCGCCGTCGGCGAAGATGCGGACAAGCTCCTGATTGCCGAGATAGAAGCCTTCGTGCACAATGTCTTGGAAAAATTTGTCCTTGGTGTCGTCCTTGTTGGCATCGGTGATGCCCATTTCTGCGAGGCTTCCTCCGTCGCAGGCGATATCTGCGCTGAGATTGGCGCCGGCAAGCAGCGTTGAGCCGCTGCGGTTGATCCTGCCCTTGGCAATGATAAGCGTTTTGCAGCCTCTTTCCGCTGCACTGATGGCGGCGCGCAGTCCGCCGCCGCCGCTTCCGACGATCACCACGTCATAGGGGCTGCATTGTTCCAGCATTTGAATATCCTCCCTGCTCACAAATTAAAGCTGCGCTTTGTTGTAAAAAATCTCCATCGCGCGGGAAATCGAAATATTGTTTCCTTGCGAAACAATATTATTATATCGCTCAAATTTTGTCAATAGAATTTGGGTAAATAATTAATATTTTCGGAAAATGAAAAAAAGAATTGACGTTTTTTGCGATATATGTATAATCATATTCGTGGAGCATCCGCAAATTTTTTGCATCGAAAAAACAAAATCGTTTATTTTTTGGTGATTTTTGTTTTTTAGAGAAACAAAAATCAAAAAGAAAAAACGAAGCGCTGTAAAGCGCTTCGTGCAGCGTACCCACGAGGCAGGAACCGGTTCAGGATGGATCATTCTTCTACCGGAACGCAAGGAAAAAGCGTGCCCTCGCGCTCGCGCTCGGCAAAACTCTTATACATATCGCCATACTGATACAGAAAATCAATGATCGCAAGCTTCTGCTCGTTCGGCAGAGCGTAGAAGTGCTCATATACCTCAACGCCGTTGCCGGGCATCTTGTGGAACTGGACATGGGATTCGTAGATCCTGCGGCCCAGCGGTGTTGCACGGTAATGCACTTCCTTAAGATTGTCCTTTTTCTTGTAGGCCGTGACCATTCCGCGGCGCTCCAGCTCGCGGATCAGCTTGGAGAGCATGCCCTTGGAAAAGCCCATTACAGAGGCGAGAGAGGTCGCGTTGATCCCGGGATGAATCACAACAGCTTCAATGGTGTGCATTTCGCGCGGCATCAAAAAAATGCCGGGATAGTATTCCTTTGACATTCTGTTATCAATGCTGATGTATTCATGTATCTGGTAGATAGCTTCATCAAGCTCGACCTTCCAGTCGTCTACGGTCCAGTTTTCTCTGTAATCTGCCACAGGGTGACCTCCTTCTCGTTGGTTTTATCATTATAGCATACGGTGCACCGCCTTGTACACCTGTTTTTCATTCTGCATCACCAGAAAGAATTGCGAAGGCAGACAAAGCTTTCGATTCAAAAAATGAAAGGAGAACAATTCCTCATGAAACCCGTTGGATTCAAGCGCCATCCGTACATCCCGAACTCCGTGCCCGAGGTAGAGCAGGAGATGCTTGCCGAGCTGGGGCTGACCTCTCTCGAGGAGCTGCATGAAGAAGTCCCCGACGAGATCATCCTGAAAGGCGAAATGAACTTGCCCAAGGCGTTCGGCTCGGAGTATGAGCTGCGCCGCCACGTCGAAAAGCTGCTCAAGAAAAACAGCTCCTGCGACGATAACCTCAACTTCCTCGGCGCGGGCTGCTATCAGCACTATGTGCCCGCCATCTGCGACGAGATCAACGGCAAGGGCGAGTTCCTCACCGCTTACGGCGGCGAGAGCTACAACGACTTCGGGCGCTTCCAGACCCTGTTCGAGTATGAGAGCCTGATGGCTGAGCTTGTCGACATGGAAGTGGTCAACGTCCCCACGATGGACTACTCCCAGGCCGCCGCCACCGCCATTCGCATGGGTTCCCGCGTGGCCAAGCGCACCGGCGTCCTCGTCCCCGGTTCGATGGACCGCGAGAAGCTCACCGTCATCAAGAACTACTGCACGCCCGACCTTGCGATTGAAGAGGTCAAGTGCGACGAAAAGACCGGCTGCATGGATCTCGCGGACCTCAAGGCCAAGCTGAACGATTCCGTTGGCGTCGTCTACTTTGAAAATCCCAACTACTTCGGCGCGTTTGAAGTGAACTCCCGCGAGATCGCGAATGCCGCGCACAATGCCGGCGCTCAGTGCGTCGTCGGCGTGGACCCCATCTCCCTCGGCGTCGTCGCCGTTCCCCGCAGCTATGGTGCGGACATCGTCTGCGGCGACCTGCAGCCGCTCGGCATCCACATGAACTACGGCGGCGGCCAGTCCGGCTTCATGGCCACGATGGACGATCCGACCTACGTTCTCGAATTCCCCTCGCGTCTTTTCGGTATCTGCCGCACCAACACCGAAGGCGAGTACGCCTTCGCCGACGTTGCGTATGACCGCACCTCGTTCGGCCACCTGCGCGACAAGGCCAAGGAATATGTCGGCACGCAGACCGCTCTCTGGGGCATCACCGCGGGCGTTTACCTTGCGACCATGGGCCCCGAGGGCATGAAGGAAGTCGGCGAGACGATCATGCAGAACGCCCAGTACGCCGCTCAGAAGCTCGCCGCGCTGCCGAATGTGTCGCTGCGCTTCGAGACGCCGTTCTTCAAGGAGTTCGTGCTTGATTTCAACAAGACCGGCAAGACGGTCAGGGAGATCAATAAGGCGCTGCTTGAAAAGCACATCTTCGGCGGCAAGGATCTCTCCGGCGATTTCCCCGCGCTCGGCCAGTGTGCCATGTACTGCGTGACGGAGGTGCACACCAAGGAAGATATCGACACACTCGTCTCCGCGCTGAGTGAGATCCTGGGTTGAAAGGAGAGGAAAGAACATGAAAAAGATTGATAGAAGCGCTAAGGTCCGCACCGGCTTTCATCAGGCAAAGTGGGACGAACCTGTTATTTTCGAACTGAGTCAGCCCGGCGAGCGCGGCATCCTCGTCAACAAGGCCGACCCCAAGGTCGCTGAGGCGGTGGATGGTGTGAACGCGCTGCCCGAGTTCCTCAAGCGCAAGGAAGCCCCCGCGCTGCCCGAGATTTCCCAGCCCCGTGTGCTGCGCCACTATGCGCGTCTTGCGCAGGAGACCCTCGGCGCCGATGTGAACATTGAGATCGGTCAGGGCACCTGCACCGTCAAGTACAGCCCCAAGGTCAACGATCAGCTCGCAAACCTGCCGCAGATGCGTGAGATGCATCCCCTGCAGGATGAGAGCACCTGTCAGGGCATCATGGAGATCATGTACAACACCGGCAAGTATATGTGTGAGATCTCCGGCATGGATCAGTTCTCCTTCCAGCCCAGCGGCGGTTCTCAGGGCATTCTGGGCATGGCGTCCCTCGTGTACGCCTACTACAAGTCCCGCGGCGAGGAGAAGCAGCGCAACGAGATCATCACCACGATCTACTCCCACCCCTCCGATGCGGCCGCTCCGCACGTCAAGGGCTTCAAGATCATCTACCTGCATCCCGATGAGAACGGTTATCCCGACTACGAGGCGTTCAAGGCTGCCGTCAATGAGCACACCGCCGCCTTCTTTGTCGCCAATCCCGAGGATACCGGCGTTTACAACAAGAACGTGCTGAAGTTTACCAAGCTCATCCACGAAGCGGGCGGCCTGTGTGCTTACGACCAGGCGAACGCCAACGGTCTTCTTGGCGTGACCCGCGCGCGTGACGCCGGCTTTGATATGTGCTTTTTCAACCTGCACAAGACATTTTCCACCCCGCACGGCTGCGGCGGCCCCGCCTGCGGTGCTGTCGGCTGCTCGAAGGAGCTTGAAAAGTTCCTGCCCGCGCCGCTGATCGGCTTCGACGGCGAGAAGTACTTCTATGATTACGAGACCACCAATGACCCGTCTGCCATCGGCAAGATCCGCGAGTTCAACGGCGTTGCGCCGGTCGTGCTCAAGGCTTACGCTTGGATCCGCTCCATGGGCCCCGACGGTCTGTATCAGGCCGCAAAGACCGCAGTGCTGAACAACAACTATATGTTCAAGAAGCTCATGGAGCTCCACTGTGTGGACGCGCCCTACATCCCCGGCAAGCAGCGCATCGAGCAGTGCCGCTACACGCTCGAGACGCTCGCCAAGGAGACCGGCGTCGGCACCGCGGACGTTCAGCGCCGCATGATGGACTTCGGCATGCATTACTGGCAGAGTCATCACCCGTACTACGTTCCCGAGCCGATGACGCTCGAGCCGACCGAGACCCCGTCCAAGGAGGACATCGACGAGTACATTGAGACGCTCAAGTATGTTTTCGACGAGGCCTACAACGATCCTGAAAAGGTCAAGAACGCGCCGTACCAGAGCGTTTGCCACCAGCTCGACGAGTCCAACATGGACGATCCCGAGCAGTGGGCTGTGACGTGGCGCTGCTATCTCAGGAAATTCCAGTGAAAACATTAGGGCTGATCGTAAATCCCATTGCAGGGATGGGCGGCAGCGTCGGACTCAAGGGCACTGACGGCGTGGCAGCGGAAGCTGCCCGCCTCGGCGCCGTCCGTCATTCCGGAGATCGTGCGCAAAAAGCCCTGTCTGAGCTTCTGCCGATCAAGGATGACCTCTGTGTGCTCTGCGCAGGCGGGGAGATGGGCGAGGCGCTCGTCAAAGGCTTAGGCTTCCCCAACGTGCAGGTCGTTTACCGCAGCGAGGGGGAGACGACAGCCGACGACACCAAACGCGCCGCGCAGGCGATGAAGGACGCGGACCTTCTGCTCTTCGCGGGCGGCGACGGCACCGCGCGCGATATTTTTGCCGCGCTCGGCGATAAGGCCATTGCCATCGGTATCCCGGCGGGCGTGAAGATCCACTCGCCTGTGTATGCCATCCGTCCCGAGGCGGCGGGCAAGCTGGCGCTCCGGTATCTGGAGGGAAAGTGCCGCCGCACCTATGAGGCGGAGGTCGTGGACATCGACGAGGCGGCGTACCGCGACGGGCGCGTGAGCACGAGCCTGTACGGCTACCTCACGGTGCCCGACGAGCGCGACTATATGCAGCACGGCAAGGCGCCCTCGCCCGTGAGCGAGCGTGCCCAGCAGGAGAGCATCGCCTGCGACATGATCGAGCGCATGGAGCCCGACGTCTATTATCTCATCGGCCCCGGCTCGACGACGCGCACGCTGATGGACGAGCTGGGCCTGCCTGATACGCTCATCGGCGTGGACCTTGTCTGCAACAAAAAGATCGTGCAGATGGATCTGAGCGAGCGGGAGATCTTAAAGCGGATCGACGAAAAGCCGACGCACCTCGTCTTAACGCCTACCGGCGGGCAGGGCTACCTGCTTGGCCGCGGCAACCAGCAGCTCAGCGGCGGGGTCGTGAAAAAGGTCGGAAAAGAGAACATCCACATTCTTGCCACGAAAGAAAAACTGTTCCACCTGATGGGCCGCGCCCTTCTGGTGGATACCGGCGATGAAGAAGCGGACAAGCTGCTCTGCGGCTATACCCGCGTGATCGTGGGCTATCACGAAGAACAGATGTGCCGCATCGGCGGGATATGAGAGCAATCCAAACGAGAAATAGATATGGGGGCATTCTTTTATGGAGCGCACATCTTCTACCTATCAGGCCTATCTTCGCGTTCTTGAGCGCGAGCTGGTGCCCGCGCTGGGCTGTACCGAACCGATCGCCATCGCTTACTGCTCGGCGAAGGCAAAAAGCGTGCTGGGGGCAGAGCCGGACAGGGTGCTGGTTGCAGCAAGCGGAAATATCATCAAAAATGTAAAGAGCGTCATTGTCCCCAATACCAACGGGAGAAAGGGAATTGCAGCGGCAGCGGCGATCGGGATCGTTGCAGGAGACGAATCGCGCGGGCTGGAGGTGATTGCCTCGGTCAGTGAGGATACAGAGGAGCGGCTTGCCGCCTTTCTTGCAGACACGGAAATCAAAACGGTGGCGGCGGAGTCCGACTACCCGCTGGATATCACTGTAACGCTTTGGCGCGGCGGCAGCAGCGCTTGTGTGCGCGTCGCCTGCGAGCATACCAACGTGGTGCTGATCCGGCGCAATGAGGACGTACTGTTTGAAAAAGAGGTAATGGAGCCGTGTGCGGAGAACGGTACGCCGGACAATGCGTTTTTGTCGATGGAAGAAATCTACAACTTTGCAGATACGGCGGATCTGTCTGATGTACGGGAGCTGATCGGACTCCAGATCCGATATAATACCGCCATCGCGGAAGAAGGCCTGCGCGGGGACTATGGCGCAAATATTGGCAGGATGCTTCTGCGCAGCGACAACAGCGTCCGCACTCGCGCGAAGGCGTTGGCTGCCGCGGGGTCTGATGCACGCATGAATGGCTGCAGCCTTCCGGTAGTCATCAACTCCGGCAGTGGCAATCAGGGCTTGACGGCATCGCTGCCGGTAATTGCGTATGCGCAGGAGCAGGGCAGCAGCGAGGAAAGGCTGTATCGAGCGCTGCTGCTGTCAAACCTTGTCACCCTGCACGAGAAGGCGGGCATCGGCCGGCTTTCGGCGTACTGCGGGGCTGTCAGCGCGGGAGCCGGTGCCTGTGCGGGGATCGCCTATCTTCTTGGCGGAGATTATCAAGCGGTCATCCACACGGTTGTAAATGCGCTTGCGATCTCCTCGGGCATTGTTTGCGACGGGGCAAAGTCCTCCTGCGCGGGGAAAATTGCTCTTGCGGTCGAGGCGGGACTGATGGGCTATGAGATGTACTTAAACGGCCGGCAGTTCTATGGAGGAGACGGTATCATACGCAAAGGAGTAGAAAATACATTACAGAATATTAGCCGCCTCGGCAAAGTCGGTATGCGTGAAACGGATCGGGAGATCATTCGCATGATGGTCGAGGAATCCTGAACAGATCATGCTGTGCACCGCTGAGGGCAGCGGAAAGTCTCGCTGATGTGAGACTGCGGATAAATCAGGCATAAAGCGGCACGGCTGCGGTGCCGAAGGGAACGGCGTGACAGAGACGCAGAAACAGCTTTGCCGCGACGGTGTGTCAGCCCTTGCGGCCTTGAGAGATTAAAAAAGGGGGCCGTTCTTCCGGTAAGAACGGCCTCCTTTTCATCGTGCCGCGTCCCGTGCGGCGCTTTTCTGCTGCAAAACGGCGTGGACGCAAAAACCGTGTCCTCCATGTCGGGCTGCTGCTCCGCGAGCTTCGCGCTGGACACCTGTGCTCATGTAACGGCCGCAGCCAAGCGTGAAGCGGCAAAACCAATGGGCAGCATTCTCTCTGGTGCGGTATGGTGCTTTCCGCTGCCCGCACCGTTGGGGTCGGCGCTTGGGTCAGGGAAAACAGCGAGCAAGTTATTGGGCGAAAAATACGGAAAAAGTCCTGATTTCGCAAGAAATCAGGACTTTTGTGGTTGCGGAGGCAGGACTTGAACCTGCGGCCTCCGGGTTATGAGGCAGTCTCAAGCACAAATCGGAGTCGTTTCGGCTCCGATTTGTGCTTTTTACCACCGTTCGCTCGGCGGATTTTCCATTGTTTCCGTCCAACACTACCCGCTTTTTTCGGATTCTGGGTCAAAACTGGGTCAGACACGGTGCGCCCGCACCCACGCTGTCCACGGCTTGTATGGACTGCTCAGTTGCCTGCAAAGAGCTCGTTGGTGGCGCTGAGGGTCACCCGGAGGTAGGGACCGATGTCGGCGATGCCAGTATAGCCGGTCTCGGCGGTGAAGCGGTAATAACCGTCACCGAAGTTCCTGCCGTGGATGGGGCCGTCAGCCAGAGTGACGGTCAGCACGGC